>JAPLMQ010000120.1 GCA_026386955.1 Planctomycetota bacterium | reverse complement strand
CCCGGCGGCGTACGCGGCGACGTGTGCCCGTGCGGTTCCAGTCGGGCGAGAGTACTCGCCCTCCTTCCACCGCACGGGCACACGCAAGGATCAGACGCCGACTCTCATATCGGGTGGACCATAAAACGGGGGCAGGTCACGGGCGCGGCGAGGCCCGTAGCGGCGCGCGGCAGCCTGATCAGAGCCGGACACTGTGTGTCCGACGATCGGGCGAAAGCGGTATTCCGCTCGCGCGAATCGTCGGCCGCCATGGACCGCCGGGTTTCACACGAGGCCTGCGCCAAAAGGCTTGTTTCTGGGCGCGACGCTCGCTCTCAACCGCGCCATCGACACCGGCACGCCGCGCGGGCGGAGTACCGCCTCGCCCGTTCTTCGGCGACACAGTCGCCGACTCTGACCAGACAACTCCCTCACGCCCCCGGCTCCTCGCCCGGCAGCGCGGCCTGCGCCGCCTCGACGCCCTCGTAGCGGACTTGGCGCGTGCGCATGAAGTAGTAGACCCCCGCCACCGCGAGCATCATGATCACGCCGTAGAAGACAAAGACGTTGGGCATGCCGATGGTGCGGGCGAGGTGGCCGGCGTAGAGGCTGCCCACGGGCAGGCCGGTGGAGAAGAAGAGGACGTGCAGGCTGGAGAGCCGCCCGCGGATCGGGGCGGGGGTCGAGGCGAGCAGGGCGGCGAACATGCGGTTCATCGCGCCGATGAAGCTCATGCCCGCGAGGGTGAAGAGGGCGAGCGTCAGGGCGAAGGACTGGGGCAGGCCGAGCAGGACCATCACCACGCCGAAGCCCGCGAAGATGGGGATCGCGCGCCAGGGCGTGGGCCCGCGCCCGGAGCGGGCCGCCAGCAGCGCCGCCCCGCCCACGGCTCCCAGGCCGAAGCCCGCCAGCAGCATCGAGAACCGGCGGGCGTCGGTCGCGGCGTCGGCCGCCTTGCCGAAGACGTCGTCGTCGTACGCGCGGACCATCGCCATCGCCGGGGCGGCGCAGAACCCCGCGGAGAAGACCAGCGTCTCGATCACCATCAGGTCGGGGCGGGAGCGGAGGTACCGCCAGCCCTCGACGAAGCTGCCGAGCATCGACTCGCGGCGCCTCGTCGGCGCGGGGCGCGGGAGCAGCGTCATCGCGACGATGACCGCCATGAAGCTCAGGGCGTTGAGCCCGAAGCTCCAACCGGCGCCGACGCCGGCGAGGATGTAGCCCCCGATGGCGGGGCCGACCGCGCGCGAGA
The DNA here is from genome assembly GCA_026386955.1 of Planctomycetota bacterium. GTDB lineage: Bacteria > Planctomycetota > Phycisphaerae > Phycisphaerales > Phycisphaeraceae > JAPLMQ01. The sequence goes on along the minus strand of JAPLMQ010000120.1, from coordinate 17,220 downwards.
GGTTGAACTGCAGGGCGTTGAGCGCCACCGCATTGGGCAGCTCCGCGTGGCTGACGAGCTGGGGCAGGAGCGACTGGATCGCGGGGACCATCGCCGCGGCGCAGATGCCGTTGAGCACCGAGACGAAGACGATCTGTCCGACGGTGAGGTGCCCCGTCGCGAACAGCGCGGCGAGCAGGATCGCGAAGACCGCCATCAGGGCGTTGGAGATCCCCAAAATCCACCGGCGGTCGAATCGGTCGGCCAGCACGCCGCCGAGCGGGAGCAGCAGCGTGGTGGGGAAGGCCCCGGCGAAGGCGTCGATGCCCAGCCAGAGCGTCTTTTGCCCGGGCGGGGCGATCTCGTAGACCAGCCAGCTCTTGGCGACGTTCTGGATCCACGTGCCCATGTTGCTCAGGAGCGACCCGGTCCAGACGCGGGCGTAGTCGGGCCGGCGGAGCGCGGGAAAGACGTGGAGCAATCCGCGGAGCGGGAGGGCGACGGGCCCGGTGACGGCGATCATGCGCCCCAGCGAGCCGGCGCCGGCCCCGGTCTGTTCGTCCATCTGCTCGATGGGGTCGGCGGCGGAGACGCCGGCGGAGGCGTCGGTCAATCCGGGAGCCTCCGCGGCACTTTGCGGGGGTTCATCAGGATTGGACGGGGCTTGAGCCATGGCGGGCGGAGTCGCGGGTGCGGAGCCACATGGTAGAGCAGATTCGCGCCGCGGCTCAGAGCCCGCCGCGGAATGACGCGATCGCCCCCAGCCCCTCCTCGCCCGGCGTCAGCAGGAAGAGCAGCTTCTGCCTCTGAAGTCCGCGGATCGGCCCTTGCGGCTCGGTGGGGAATCCCACGGGCAGCGGCCAGTCGGGCGGATAGAGCGTGGCGGGGGGGATCGGCCTGTCGCGGCGGAGCTCCCCGACCTCGTTGTCGTCGAGCACGCGCGAGGAGGCCCAGGGCAGGATGTCGCGCCCGTGGAGCGTCGCGCGCTCGCCCGGGCCGGGGTCGGGCCACGGGCCGATCGCGGTGCGGCGGAGCGCCGCGAGGTGGGCTCCGCAACCCATCAGCCGACCCAGATCTCGCGCCAGCGCGCGGACATAGAACCCGCCGCGGACGCTCACGCGCAGCCGGCTGGTCCGCGGCAGGTCGTGCCCGAGCCAACGGGCCTCGTGCAGGTAGACGCGCGAGGGCGGCAGCTCCACCTTCTCCCCGCGGTGGGCCCGGACATAGGCCCGCTCGCCGTCGACGCGCTTGTTGCTGGTCGCGGGCGGCGTCTGCTCCTGCCAGCCGACGAACGACGCGAGGGCCTCGTCGAGCCGGGCGGGCGTGAGCGTGCTGGTGCCGCCGCTGAAGGTGGGTTGGCCAAGCGGGTCGCCGTTGTCGGTCTCGATGCCCCAGCGGACGGTCGCTTCGTAGACCTTGGGCACGGCGTGCAGGTGCTCGAAGAGCCGGGTCGCGGGCCCGACGAGCATGAGCAGCAGCCCGTGGGCGAAGGGGTCGAGCGCCCCGCCGTGGCAGAGGCGCGGGCGACCCCGCGCGGGAACCGACCGCTCCGCGGCGAGCGCGGCCTGGAGCATCTCGAAACTCGTGGGCCCCACCGGCTTGTGCAGCAGGTGCAGCCCCGGCCCCAGCGGCTCGACCAGCTCCGGGAAGGCGAAATCGCTTCGGTGGTCGGGTGGATGGTCGGGCATGGGCTTGGTCATCGGTGGGGGCATGGGTGTGGGCGAAGTCAGGCCGGCTCGGGTCAAGTCGGCTCAGGATAGGTCCACGCCTGGCCGTGCTTGAGCTCGCGGTACTTCTCCGCGATGCCCATCCACATCAGGTTCGTGCGGAAGGTCAGCGGCGAGGTCTCGTTGCAGCGGAAGAGGTCGTAGTGGCAGGGGATCGCGACCTTGGGGTTGACCGCTTGGACAAGCTTCGCCGCCGAGTTGGTGTCGAGGTTCCGCCAGCCGCCGTTGATGACGGTGATCATCACGTCGGGCTTCAGCGGCGTGATGGAGAGGGGGAGGATGTCTTCGTAGCCGGTGTCGCCGGTGAGGTAGAGCTTCGTGCCGCCTTTGCCTCCTTCGCTCCCGAGGATCTCGAAGAAGTAGCCGACGTGCGTGAGGTCGTCGGGGCCGAAGGGGATGGCGAAGGTGGTGCGGATGCGGATGTCGCCCAGCTCGAAGATCTTGTTCGGCCAAGTCATCGTCACGCGCTCGGGGCGGATGCCCGCGGCCAAAAGTTTCTCGTAAACCTCGGGTGGGCCGGCGAACGGGCCGTCGCCGCCGGCGGCGCGGTAGGGGCCCAGCGTCTCGGGGTCGAGGTGGTCCTGGTGTGTGTGGGTGAGGAGGTAGAGGTCGACGCCGACGAGGTCGGCGGCGGCGATGGGCGGGGGGAAGCGGCGGTTGGTGTCGAGCGAGCCGGTGGGGGAATAGCAGGAGTTCGAGAGGTAGGGGTCGAGCGCGATGATCTTCCCGCCGGGGCTCTTGAAGATGAAGCTCATCTGCCCGAGCCACCAGATGGAGAGCGAGCCCGGGGGGACGACGTGCTGCTTGATGTCGCGCATCGTGAGCGTGGGCATGGGGTCTTCCTGTCTCCTTCTTGTGGGCGCTACTCCGTCTGCTCCATCGACGCGCGCATCAGCCCGCGTACCTCATGGGGCGTGAGCATGCGCCACCCGCCCACAGGCAGGCCCTTGAGCGTGACCGGGCCGATGGCGACGCGCTGGAGCCGGCGGACCTTGAAGCCCAGGCGGGCCATGAGCCGGCGGATCTCGCGGTTCTGCCCCTCGCGCAGGCGGACGAGCAGGCGGGTGCGGTCGCCGCGGGTGACGTCGCGCTGCTGCTCGAGCACGACGACGTCCTCCATCGCGGCCTTCTTGACGCGGACGCCCGCGACCGCGCCGGTGGCCGTCGCCGGGTTCAGCGTCGAGGCCGTGCCCGCCGCCTCGTCGCGCTGCGGGTCGTAGGAGAAGGGCGTCCCGCGCGTCGGGCGCGGCGGCTTGCCCGCGGTGGTCCCCAGCAGCTCGACCGACTTCCGCTCGGCCCCCGGCCCCGCCCCCGGAGGCCGGCTGCGGCCGCGCCCCTTGGTCGGATGCGCGAGGTAAAGCCCGGACTGCAGTTGCTCGACGTCCGCGGGCGTGAGCGCGCCCTTCACCGAGACGAGGTACTCCTTCACCACGCCGTAGCGCGGGTGCGTCAGCCGGTTGGCCAGCTCGCCGTCGTTGGTGAGGATCAGCAGCCCGGTGGAGTCGGCGTCGAGCCGGCCGACGGGGAAGATCCGCCGCGCGTAGTTGGGCGGGAGCTCGACCAGGTCGAGCACACTCGTCCGCCCTTCGGGATCGCTGGCGGTGGTGATGGTGTTGCGCGGCTTGTTGAGCGCGATGTAGACGCGGTCGGGGGCGATGACGATGGCGTCGGACTTCAAGGGGGCCCGTGCCGCGGCGCCCGCCTCCGCCTTGCCGGGTTTGTCGGGCTGCTTCCCGAGCTGCTTCCCGTGTTGGGCGCCCTTCCCGGGCTGCGCGTGCTTCCAGCCCGCGGCCTGCTTCGCGCCCGGGATCGGGATCGAGACCGGCGCGGTGTGCTTGCTGGGGCGAGCGATCACGCGCCCATCGACCTCGATGCGGTCCTCAAACGGGTCGGCCCACGCGGGCAGCGTCAGCACGCGATGGCCGTTCACCGTCACGCGCCCCGAGAGGATCATCTTCTCGCACTCGCGCCGCGCGGCGATCCCCGCCGCCGCGAGCACCTTCTGCAGCCGGTCGCCCCGGCTTGAGTCGCGCAGCTCCTCGGGCAGCTCCGCCGATCCCTGCGCGGCGCGGGCGGCGTCGCCCCGCACGGCGTCGGGCGAGCGGCGGGGCTTGGCGCTGCGGGGCTTGCTCCACGGAGGGATGGGGCGCGGCGCCTCGCCTCGCTTGGGGAAGCCGGGCTTCGAGAAGCTGCGGTTCGACGGACGCGGCGGCTGGCGGTCGGAATTGCGGTCGGAGTTGCGTGGCGGCTTGGGCATGGCGGGAACTTTCAGGCTCGGTGGAGGCGGGTCTTGTTAGCCGGACGCGCAAGCGACGGATGCGCGAAACTGATTGTCACGGCGCGCACCGGACTCGCGCATTGGCCGGGTGCCACATGTCATCGTACTCGTGGCATGTGTCTTTGGCCGACCGATGACGTTCTGGGTTGGCCGGACGCGCAAGCGACGGCTTGATTCGTCCGGCGTTCTGTTGATGTCCCGCCCAACGCCACCGCTTGCGCGTCAGGCCAACCCACACCCGCGAGGTCGTCAGCCGTCCGTTCACCGGCACATGTCACGAGTACGATGACATGTGGCACCCAGATCCGCGCGATGGGGCCTTCAAGTGGTTCTTCAATCAAACTCATCCCCGCGGAACGTCGAGCCGAGGTAGAGCTTGCGCACCTGCGGGTCATTGATGACCTCCTTGGGCGTCCCCTCCTTGATGACCTTGCCCAGGTTGATCACGTAGGCCCGGTCGACGATCTCCAGCGTGCGCTCGACGTTGTGGTCGGTGATGAGCATCGCGATCCGCCGTTCCTGGCAGAGCCGGCGGACCTCCTTCTGCAGGTCCTCCACCGCCACGGGGTCGACGCCCGAGAAGGGCTCGTCGAGCAGGATCAGCGAGGGCTCGGTGATCAGGGCCCGGGCGATCTCCAGCTTCCGCCGCTCGCCCCCCGAGAGCGTGCGGGCCCATTGGTCGCGCAGCTTGGTGAGCCCGAACTGGGCCATGAGCTCCTCCGCGCGGGCCCGGCGCTGGGCGCGGGCGAGCGGGCGCGTCTCGAGGATGGCCATGAGGTTGTCGTAGACGCTCAGCCGCTGGAAGACGCTCGGCTCCTGCGAGAGGTAGCCCATCCCGCGCTGGGCCCGCTTGTACATCGGCAGCCGCGTGACGTCCTGCCCGTTGAAGATCACCTGCCCGCCCTCGGGGACGATCATCCCCATGGTCATGCGGAAGCTGGTGGTCTTGCCCGCGCCGTTGCGCCCGAGCAAGCCGACGATCTGCCCCTCCGAGACGTCGAAGGAGACCTGGTCGACGACGGTGCGCCCGCCGTAGCGCTTCACCAGGTTGTTCGCCTTGAGGATGAACATGGACAGATGATAGGAGAAAAAATGTGTGATCGCGATCACACAAATTCGAGGAGCAGGGAATCCGGAAGTGTGCCTGTTACCATACCCCCATGAATCTGCTGGGGATGTGGCTTTGGCGGCTGCTTCCGGGGAACCCGGTGGTCGTGCGCATCGTGCAGAACGGCTCGCGCCGGGCGCGGCACCTGTGGATCCGCATGGGCTACCTCGGGGCCCTGATCGTCCTGGTCTTCGTCGGCATCGTCGCCCTCGGCGGCGTCGGCGGGCAGCAGAGCCTCGCCAGCCTCGCCAAGTCCGGGCAGTGGGTCTTCGCCCTCGTCGCCTACGGGCAGGTCATCCTCATCTGCCTCATCGCCCCGCTCTTCATGGCCGGGGCCATCGCCGCCGAGCAGTCGGGCAAGACCTTCAGCATCCTGCTCACCACGCCGCTCTCCAACGTGCAGATCGTCCTGGGCTCGCTCGTCGGCCGGCTCTTCTTCGTGCTTGCGCTGCTCGCCAGCGGCCTGCCCGTCTTCGCGATCCTTCAGATCTTCGGCGGCGTGCGCATCGCCGCGGTCTTCGTCTGCTTCGCCGTCGCCGCCCTCTCCGCCATTCTCGTCGGCTCCGTCGCCATCACCCTCGCCGTCCTGCGCATCGGCGGGCGCAAGGCCGTCTTCATCTTCGTCATCGCCATCGCCGCCTACCTCGTGGGCGGGTACGTCGCCGACCACGCGCTCCGCCCCTGGCTGGCGGTCGCCCCGGGCACGACCACCTGGCTCACCCCGCTCCACCCGATCCTGGTCCTCGAATCCTCCCTCCGCCAGGACTACGCCCCGCCCCCGCTGGAGATCATCGCCGGGCGCCACCCCGCCGTGCAGTTCTATCTGGGCAGCCCCTTCTCCGCCTTCGCCGCGATTACCAGCCTCGGCAGCCTCGCCCTCTTCCTCTGGGGCGCGATCCGCGTCCGCGCCGTAGGCCAGCGGGCCGAGGGCGGCGGCAGCGACGGCTGGCTCGTGCGCAAGCTCCGCCTCTGGCGCGGGGGAGACCGCGTCCGCCCCTCGCGCCTCGTCTGGGCCAACCCCATCGCCTGGCGCGAGGCCCAGACCCGCGGCAACAAGGCTTCGGGCATCCTCGCCCGCTGGGGCTTCGTCCTCCTCGCCGTCGCCGCGGGGGCGGCCAACCTCGTCCTCTACCACCGCGGCATCCTCGCCCCGGCCGACTTCGCCAGCGTGCTCGAGGTGCTGCTGAGCATCGAGGTCGCGGTGGTCGTGCTCGTCGCGGTCTACATGAGCGCCGGCAGCGTCAGCAGGGAGCGAGAGGACGGCTCGCTCGACCTGCTCCTCACCACGCCCATCACCCCGCGCTTCTACGTCTGGGGCAAGCTCCGCGGCCTCGTCAGCTTCCTCACGCTCCTCCTCGCCGCACCGATCATCACCCTCGCGATGGTCTCCATCTACACCCTCGTCGGGCAGGCGCTCCACTGGAAGCAGGTCGTCGTCGCCCGGGCCCTCCCCTCCGCGGGCGGAACCCCAGCGGCGGGCGGCCCCGCCGCGGGCAACTTCCCGCTCCTGCTCCCCGAGGCGCCGATCCTGCTCGCGCTGATGCTCGTCCCCTTCGTCGCCGCCTGCGTCGCGGTGGGGATGACCCAGAGCGTCCGCGCCAAGGGCGTGCTGGGCGCGGTGCTCCGCTCCTGGCCGCTCGCGGTCTACCTGCTCTTCATGGCCGCCGTCGGGTATCGCGCGGCCGAGAGCTGGTGGCTCGCCGGCACGGTCATCAACGCCCTCTCCCCCGCGACCGGGCCGCTGATGATCATCAACCCCTGGGAGCGCGTGGAGGGCTTCGCCACCGAGCCCGGCCCGGGCCGATTCATCCTGCTCTTCTCCACCGCCGTCGCCGGCTGCGGCTACGGCTTCTTCGTCTACAGCGTCTTCACGACGATGGTCGCGGGGTTCGACCACACGGTCCGCCGGATCAGCGGGGCGGCGGGGTGAGGGGCTTGCCTGCCGGCCTCGCCAACGTGCTCGTCCCTTGAGCGATCACCCATTCACGAGACTGCCGCTTCCTCGGCGGCGGCCCCGATGAATCCGGAGTCGACATGAAACACGCGACGGTCCCAAGTCTCCGCGGCTTTGCGCCTTCCGCCATCGCGTTGGTGTTCTTGGTCTGCGCCGGCCTCGGCTTGGGCGGGGCGCGCTCCGCGGAAGAGGCCCCGGCGACCAAGCCCGCCGCGACCCAGCCGGCCTCCGCGCCGCCGACGCCGATCCGCGTCCTGCTCCTGGGCGACAGCACCGTGCTGGGCAGCGTTCCGCGGCTGCTCGTGCCCAAGGCCGACCATCTCGAGGATGTGGTCCGCAAGCTGCTCGCAGCCGAGCCGGGCTTGCCGCCCGTGGAGGTCATCAACAAGGGCGAGGATGCCGACACGATCAAGCGGATGCTCGCCGGGCGGTACGAGCGCGACGTGGGCAAGCTCGCGGGCGGGCCGGTCGACTTCGTCTTCATCCGCTACGGCATCAATGATCGGGCCCAGAGTGATTGGCCGAAGGCGTTCCCCCAGGCGTATCGGGAACTCATCGCCCGCATTCGGCGCGACCAGCCGCGGGCGATGATCACGCTTGAGACCGTCATTCCGTACCAGGACGAACCCGCTTCCACGGCGCTCAACGCCGCGATTCGCGCCGTCGCCGCTGCGGAGAGGTTGCCGGTGCTGGACACGAACGGCCGCTACGCCAAGGAGCTCGCGCACGGGCCCGACGCGCTCACCTACCGCCGGGTCCCGCTCGCGGCCATCCCTGCGCCGGTGCGCCCGCTGCTCCCGCCCAACGCCGTCGTGGGGGCCGACGTGGTCGTGCTCGACAACACGCTCGACGTCCATCTCCGCGGCCTGCCCAACTGGTTCGCCGACCGCCACCCCAACCCCGCGGGTTACCACGTCATCGGCCGCGGCCTGGCGGAATACCTCGCCCCGCTGATCCGCGCGCGGGCGGCGGCGCCTGCGCCGACCTCGCGCTGATGAGGGAGAGTCACCCATGCACGCCTCCATGCTGAATCCCGTGTTTCCCGTTCTTCTCCTCTTGCTTGCAGTCGAGGCCGGCGGCTGCGCGCTCGACGCCGCCGCGCCTGGACAAGCCATCCGCGGGATCGAGATCACCCCCGTCGACGGGCCCGTCATCGGCTACGCCACCTTCCAGAGCCACAACCAGAAGGTCCTCGTCAACCAGCACGGCATCTTCATCACCTACTGCCGCACGCGCAACGCCGCCTACACCGCCCAGCGCTGGCGTCTCGCCCGCTCCACCGACGGCGGGCGCAGCTTCTCCACCGTCTACGAGGAGACCAGCGCCACCAACCCGCCCGCGATCGAGACCGACGCGGACGACAACCTCTACCTCCTCCGCACCGACGACGTGGAGCATTGCGCCTATCTCCACCGCTTCCTCGCCGCCGACGGCTACGCCAAGCCGCTCATCACCAAGATCCCCAGCGCCGGCGCGGGCAAGTACGCCGCCGCCATCGACGAACCCCGCAAGCGGCTCTACTACTTCTCGCACAACGAGATGTTCAGCGTGCTGGGGATGGACGGGAAGCTCCTGCAATCGACGCACCTGCTCAAGCAGGGCAACGACGCCGTTCTCCAATACCCGCACCTCTTTCTCGACGACGACGGCACGCTCCACGCCGCCTGGACCACGCAGAAGAAGGACGTCTACCTCTACTGGGACATCCACCACATGCTCTCGCGCGACGGGGGGCAGACCTGGCGGAACCTCGACGGCTCGCCGATCGCGATTCCCGTCGCCGCGGACCAGACCGGAAGCGCGATGCGCATCACCGCCGACGACGAGTTCGACGTCCACACCTGGCTCTCGAGCGTCATGGCCAAGGACGGAAAGCTCCACTTCACCTACATGGCACAGACCAAGCGGGTGCGAATGCATTACATGCGGTACGACATCGCGTCGGGCAGGCGCGAGATCGACCTCACGCCCGAGTTCAAGGGCGAGTCGATCAGCCTGCAGAGCCTCGACGGCTTCTTCGCCCGCGACGCCAAGCCCGGCTCGCCCATTTACTGCACGATGAGGCGCGACGGGCACTTGGCCTGCCTCGTCAGCCGCGACAACGGCGGCCACTGGCACGACTTCGCCCGCAGCGAGGCGAAGTTCGACTCGCCCTACTCCGTCGGCGGCTGCAGGACGATCACCCCCGACGGCTGGATCATCGGCACGTTCACCGACTCCAAAGTGCCCAACTCGACCGAGAAGGACGACGGGCACGTCTACTTTTTCCGCATCAAGGCCAAGTGAGGCCGATCGTCTTGCCGCGACGCTCCGAAAGCAATCCCCCATGAAAATCGCCCACGCCCAGCTTATCTGCACTCCCGGCGACTTCGACGCCAACTTCGCGAAGGTCAAGCACGGCATCGCCCGCGCGCGGGAGGAGGGCGTCGAGATCCTCAGTTTCCCCGAGTGCTTCCTCACCGGCTACCAAGACAACGCCCGCGAGGCCCGCAAACACGGCTTCGCTGCCGACTCCAAGAAAATGAAGGCGGTGCTCGCCTCGACGCGCCGGTTCGGGGGCGTGGTCGTCGTCGGCTTCAACGAGCACCGCGGCCCGCGCCTCTACAACACCGTCGTCGTCGCCCGCCAAGGCGAGGTCTTGGGCTTCTACAGCAAGTGCGCCGCCTACATGCCGTTCCACACGCAGGGGCGCAGCTTCCCGGTTTTCGACCACAAGGGCCTGCGCTTCGGCGTGATCATCTGTGCCGACGGCGGCTACATCGAGCCCTCCCGCATCCTCGCCCTCAAGGGCGCGAGGCTCATCGTCGCCCCGCACTACAACTACATCCCCAAGGAGGGGCTGCTCGAGCATTTCCAGATGGTCCGCGCCGACCACATCGCCCGGGCCGTGGAGAACCGGGTCTACTTCGTCCGCGGCAACAACGTCTGCGTCGGGAAGGACCCGGGAATGAGCTACGACGGCGTGGGCTACGGCGACAGCTACGTCATCGACCCCATCGGCGAGCTGCTCGTCCGCAGCCGAAGGCACGTCGAGGACTTCATGGCCGCGGAGATCAACGCCGATTTTCCGCGCGACAAGTCGTGGGGCGTCGGCAGGTCGGCCTACAGCTTCCGCGAATACGGCAAGTTCCTGCTCGAGGCCATGGCGGCGCAAGAGGTGGAAGTGACTGCCCCCGTTCCGCCCGCGCGGAAGCGCAAGCGGACCACAGTGCGGCCTCGCAAGCGATGACACCCTCGCCCGCCGCGCTCACGCCCCCGCGATGCGCGGCATCCGCGTGGGCTCCCGGCGGAGCTCGGCATCCACGAACCGGCGAAGCGTCTCCGCCTTGACCGCCGCGTGGGCCGGGTCGTCCCACAGGTTGCGCAGCTCGTTTGGGTCGCGCTCAAGGTCGAACAGTTCGCCGTATGGCCGGCCCCGGTAGACCGTCATCTTGTATTGGCGGTCGATGTAGGTCCGCAGGTGGACCGTCGTAGGCTGGTGGCGGTTCTCGACGAGCACGTGGTCGCGCGCCGTGGCCTCGCGTCCCCGCCAGACATCGAGCTGGCTCACGCCCTGCATCAGCCCCGGCGTGGGCGCGCCCGCGGCGGACAAAAACGTCGGGGCCAAATCGATCAGCGATTGCAGCGCCTCGCTGCTTTGGCCCGCCGGCACGCGCCCGGGCCAGCGCACGAGGAACGGCACGCGCAGCAGGTCCTCGTAGTGGAACGCCCCCTTGGCGACCAGGCCGTGCTGCCCCAGGAAGTGGCCGTGGTCGGTGCTGAAGACCACCAGCGTGTTGTCCGCGAGCCCCAGCGCGTCGAGCCGGCCGAGGATCCGCCCGATCTGCTGGTCCATGAAGCTGGTCATGCCGTAGTAGACCGCCATGTTGCGGCGCAGCTCGGCCTCGTCGTGGAGGTGGCTGTGGAAGCCGTGGCAGGTGTGGCCGCCCTCCTCGCGGTAGACCGACCAATCGCTGTCGCGCCGCTGCGTCATGCCGAAGTGCGGCGGCATGCGGTCGAACTCGCCGGGGACCAGCCGGCCCGGGCGCATCTCCTCCGGTCGGTACATCGACGCCCACGGCTCGGGCACGGTGTAGGGCGGATGTGGATCGTGGAAGCTGGACCACAGGAAGAACGGCCGGCCCGCGCCCGCGGAGCGCTCGATGTTCGCGATCGTCCGCTCGGCGGTCCACGTCGTGTAATGCAGCTCCGGCGGAAGCGCCCAGGTCCGGGTGGTCTTGTGGCCGTTGGTTTGCCCGGGCAACGGCACGAAATAGTCGGCCCAGTCCTTCAGGCCGTGCTCCTCCAGCCAGATGGCGTAATGCTGGCCGACGTGGCTCTCGTCGCCGTGCATGCGGGCCGTCTCCACGTGGTCGAAGCCGTACCAGGGCCCGTGGAATTTCCGCCAGAAATCCAGGTCGCGCAGGATCGGCTGGCATTCGATCGACTCGCTCCCGGGCCGCGACGCCAGCGGCTGGAAGTGCGCCTTGCCGACCAGCGTGGTGTCGTACCCGTGGCCGCCGAGCGCCTGCCCGAGGGTCGGCACGTCCTCGGGCAGCTTCACGCCGATGGTCCAGCAGTGGTGCGACGAGGGGTAGAGCCCCGTGATGATGGTCGAGCGCGAGGGGCTGCAGACGGGGCTGTTGCAATACGCGCGGGTGAAGCGCGTGCCCTCGCGGGCGAGCCGGTCGAGGGCCGGCGTCTGGATGCGAGGATTGGCGACGCCCAGCGTGTCCCAGTGCTGCTGGTCGGAGGTGATCAGGAGGATGTTGGGAGGTGCGTCGGGCATGAGGGGTGGACGTCCGCGCGAATTTGCACCGGCATGATAGTGGAGCGGCCGGCGACAGGGTTCTCCCGTGGCTCCGCCACGCAACGCCTCGCCTCCCCCACGATAAACTGGGGCCGCTCCAACCCCACCCATCACGGCCACACCCATGAACACCTCCATCGCCTCCTATTCCTTCCACAGCCTCGTCAGCGCCGGCATGATGGACGTCTTCGGCTACCTCGAGGCCTGCAAATACCGCTACCACATCGACACCGCCGACATCTGGAACGGCCTGATGGGGCGCGACCCGGCCGTGTACCTCAAGGAGGACTTCCTCAAGAAGGTGAAGGACGCCCTGGCCGATCGCGGGCTGACGCTCGTCAACTACCACGCCGACGGCTGCCACTTCTGGGAGCCCGACGCCGCGGTGCGCCAGAAGCACCACCAGCTCGCCCTCGCCCACGTCAAGGCCGCGGAGTTCTTGGGCGCGAAGACCGTCCGCATCGACACCGGCGGGCACGACCCCGTCTGGTCGCCAGAGCAGTTCGACGTCGTCGTCTCCCGCAGCCGCGAGTTCGCCCGCCGCGCCGCCGACGGCGGCTACCGCTTCGGCCCCGAGGTCCATTGGGGGACCGAGCTCGATCCCGCGAACCTCGAGCGCCTCGCCCTGGCCGTCGACAACCCCGGCTTCGGCCTGCTGCTCCACCTGGGGCGCTACAAGAACGCCACCGCCCTGGAGGGCGACCAGCGCCTCGCCAAGTGGGCCATGCACACCCACGTCGACTCCGCCACCATCCGCGACCGCCTCGACCCGACGCTGGAGTTGCTCGCGAAGTCGGGCTACCAGGGCTCGCTCAGCGTCGAGGACGGCAGCGGCACGCACGAATACGCCACCGTCGCCGTGATGCTTGAGCAGGTCCGGGCCGGGCTCGCCCGCCTGCGCCAGCGCGTCGAGAAGGACCGCGTGCACCCCGAGAACCCGCTGCTCGCCCCCGGCACCCAGAAGTGAATCGTCCCGCCCGCTTCATTCCCGCTCGCCTATTTCCCTCCCATTGAGGTCTCCATGAACCCCATTCGCATCGGATTCGTCGGCGTCGGTCAGATCGCCAAGCAGCACCTCGCCTCGTACGCGAAGATCCCCGGCGCCCAGGTCGTCGCCGCGGCCGACGTCAACGCCGCCGAGCTGGCCCGCGTGGCTGAGCAGTACAAGATCCCCTACACCACGACGAACTTCCGCGAGATGCTCCAGCGCGGCGACATCGACGCCGTGGATGTCTGCCTGCACAACAACTTTCACGCTCCGGTGACGATCGAGGCCCTGCGCGCCGGCAAGCACGTCTACTGCGAAAAGCCGATGGCCGGTGCGTATGCCGACGCCGTCGCGATGGCCGAGGCCGCCAAGGCCACCGGGCGGAAGCTAAGCATCCAGCTCGCCACGCTCTTCCAGAAGGAGACCAAGATCGCCAAGCGGCTGATCGAGGCGGGCAAGCTCGGGCGGATCTACCACGCCCGCTCCACGGGCTACCGCCGCCGCGGCCGGCCGTTCGTCGACGGCTACGGCACCGCCAACTTCGTCAAGAAGGAGGTCGCCTCGGGCGGCGCCCTCTACGACATGGGCGTCTACCACATCTCCCAGATGCTATACCTCCTGGGCGCTCCCGCCGTCGCCCGCATCAGCGGCAAGACCTACCAGGAGACCGGCATGGACGAGGGCCGGCGGCAGTCCAGCGGCTACAGCGTCGAGGAGCTGGGCCTGGGCTTCGTGAAGTTCGCCAACAACCTCACGCTCGACGTCATGGAGTCCTGGGCGATCCACCTCAACGCCTTCGAGGGAAGCTGCATCGTCGGCTCCGATGGCGGCATCCGCCTCCATCCGCTCTCGTTCCACAGCTCCGTGGCCGACATCGAGATGAACTCCACCTTCGAGGTCGACTCCGTCGATTGGCGCTGGCACCAGCTCGACCCGCTGCAGGAGGCCTACGACTCGCCGCAGCACCACTGGGTCGCCGCGCTGCAGGGGAAGGTGCCGCTGCTGCCCACCGCCGAGATCGCGCTGGCGACCATGCTCATCAGCGAGGGCATCTACCTCTCCGACCGCCTCGGACGCGAGGTCACCGCCGAGGAGGTGATGGCGCACTCCAAGTCGACGGCGGTGAGGCTTTGAGGTTCATGGCGAGATGGACGTGCCACATCGCAGCCGTAGGCTGCTATGTGCGGAAAAGTGTTGGGCTCCGGTTGGCGAAAGCTTTCCGCCACCCGTCGGCGAATGGACAATTGCAAGCCTTCGCGAGCCCCGTCGCCTCAGGTTGACCGGCACACAGCAGCCTTCGGCTGCGGTGTGGCACGTCCAAGATCTTTCGAGCATCGCGACGGCGCAATCCGTCTTCACGATGCAGACCGTGTCCGAGAGTTGCCCATGAGCCCCCGTCCAACCATCCGCAAAGAGCTCTACCTGCCCGCCGTCGCCGGCGTCACGACCTGGGTCAAGCAGCGCTACCTCGGCCCGGGGCTCCGCCTCGAGGAGGGGGACGAACGGGGGGGACAAACGGGGAAAGGTCCATTTCATTCATCCGGTCGGCAACCGAAATGAATGGACCCGCCCCCCTTTCTTCCATAATCAGAAATCCTCACAACTCGACTTCAGCCAACGGAGACGGACCAACGTGAAGAACCTGCTATCTCTCATCGTCGTCATGACCATGGCAACGCAGGTCGTCCTGGCCGCGACCCTCACCTTGCCCCAGGCGCTCAGCAAGGTGCCTCCGCCGCCGCCGGTTCCGACCGGCGAGCATGCGTCGCTGCCGCAGAAGCACGAATACCAGAGGACGCTCCGCGGCTTCATGGCCACGCTGAAGGAGGCCGACTTCCTGCCCGACTACAAGGACCTGTCGGTCGTCCAGGCCGGCGCTGCCATCAACGCCGACGATGCCTTCCGCACGTGGGTCTTCTCGGTCGCCCCGCCCTCGGTCGGGCACAAGCGCGGCGCCAGCTCCGTCATTGTCCATCCGGCGCTGTTCACCCTGCCGGTCATCGAGAATGCCCCGGCCATCCTGCGTCCGCCCGCCCACGCCGCGCCGCTGGTCGACCTCGCCGACTGGAACTACGCCGGCAACCCCTACCACAACTCGCGGGCGCTGCGCCTTCGCGCGTTCGTGCTGGGCGCGCTGGACGTGATGATGCTCGACGACCTGCTGGAGGCAGGCGACGCCAGCGCCAGGCCCAACCAGGACAGCCTCGCCGGGTCGATCCTCACTCTTGCCTATGTCCATCCGGGGTTCCGCGGCGTCGTTCCCGCCGAGGTCGCCGAGGCGTATCTTGTCGGATTGAGGAAACTCGTCCGCCGAGCGCTCGACCACGGCCCCAAGACGCTTCCCACGACGCTCGGCTCGTTCACGGCCGCCACGCCCGCGCTGGCCGTGGCGGCCAAGCTGCTCAACGACCCGGCCATCACGAAGGAAGCCGAGGGCTACGCGCGGAAGGTGTTCGCCGACCCACAGTTCTTCGACGCCGCGGGTTACTTCCCGTTCGGCGGAACGCTCGACAGCTTTAACGGCATCGCGCTTCATTTCGCGATCTGGGGCGCCAGCGCCGGCGATTGGCCCTTCGCGCGGGACGCCATGGCCCAGACGCACCGTTTGCGGGCGCACCTGACGTTGCCCGAACCCGACGGGTATCTCGTGGGCCCCAGCCACATGGCGGCGCTCACGCCGCCCGAACCCGTGCACGACCAGTGGAACGGGCCGGCGCGCGATTGGGCGGCGGCGCTGCTCACCGACGAGGCGGCCTGCATGACGAAGATGCCCACTGAGACGGAGATCAGCGAGGCGCCGGCCCGTGTGGTGAACTCCATCAACCAGGCCATCCACGAGCCGGCGTGGCGCGGCGGGATGAACCCCAGGCCGTGGGGGCCCGGTTCCGGGGCACACGCCAACATCGGCTACCAGTATTACCCCAAGGGCTACTACGCCCGCCGCGTCGCGCTCGAGAAGACCGATCTCGCCAAGCTCCCCGTTCTTCGCGACGGGAGTTTCGTCCGCCGGTTCACCGATGAATTCCTCGTCGCCAAGACGCCTTCGCACGCGCTGATCGTCCACACGGGCCCGATCACCAACCCGGCTGACCCAGACGCCGGCTTTGGGTTCGGCGGCGGGGCGCTCTCCGCGTTCTGGACCAAGGCGACCGGCTCGGTCATCCTCGGCCGCGGCATCGGCGCCTGGTCGCCCCAGTACAAGACCATGTTCGACGAGTGGCGATCCCTGCCCACGCACGCCGTCACCGGGGTCACTGCCGCGGGCAAGGTCTTCACCTCCGCGCACATCGCCAAGCCGGAAACCACCTTCGACGTCAAGGAGACGGCCTTTTCCATCGTCGCGCATGGCCTGATCCCGTCATCCCGCCAGAACGAGGTGCTCTTCACAGGGACTCTCGACTACACACGCAAGTTCGAGTCGACCGCCACGGGCGTGCGCATCACGACCACCCTCAAGGCCGACAGCAAGGAGGCCATTGCCGAGCTCTATGAAGTCGTGCCCGTCTTCCTCCGCGAGAGGGACGAGCAGCGGAATGCGACGCCCACGGCCATCGATTTCCGGGTCGGCGGCGAGTGGTTGCCCGCGACCGAGACGCCCACGTCCAACGTCACGGCCGCGCGGTTGCGCCGCTTCGATGACGCGGTCGATGTGATCTTCGACCGCCCATCGCGCGTGAAGCTGGCGCCCGTGTGGGACTGCAAGTACATGTGCTACCCCTCCTGCCGCAACATCCTGATCGACCTACTCGAGAACACCGGCACGCCAGCGGCGATCAAGGATGTCCGGGAAACCTCGTACCGGATCGAGGCGGTGGGCAAGTGATGCCGGGACGAAGTGAGTGAAGACGAATGAGCGGTGTCTGTAACATTATCCTCTTCGCATGGGATAATAAATGACGCCAACCCTTGCAGGAGTTCTTAGACAATGAAAGCGATTGTGCCATATCTCCAGTATGCGTATGTTATCCTGTCCGCAATCGTTATGATTGGTCTTGTGACTGCATTTTTCGTGGTGCCCGCGTCGGTGGCTATGTGTATATATTTCAAGGGAAGTGCTTTTTCAGGGCATCAAAATAGCGGCGTATATTATGTGGCGGCGTCTGGAACGACTCATGAAGTGTCGAGTCGAGTTTTCAAGATTATGAGAGCTCTTGAATGGGCCTCTATTGTGAGTGGATTGTCTGTGCTTTTTGGACTTGGTATTTCTGTATTAGGAAGAAAATCATTCGGAGGGGGGAGTTGAGGAAGACGGGCGTGAAAAGGGGACAGGTCTGCTCCGTCGCAAACCTCCCGAATAAATAACAGACCAGGATGTTGTGGACCACCGCGAGCATGCGCATCTGGCGGTTGCGGGAGTGATAGCCCTCGCCGCTGAGTTCCTCCCCTTGGTTCCGCTT
>JAPLMQ010000289.1 GCA_026386955.1 Planctomycetota bacterium | reverse complement strand
TGGATGGCGCGGTTCCGCCGGCTGGCGCGGGACTACGAGCGCCTGCCGGAGACGCTGGCGGGGCTGCACTGGTTGGCGTTCGTGGGAATACTGATGGTTCAGCTCGCCGCCGCGATCCCCAAAGTAGCTAACAGGCTCTAGGATCCGTCGGCCGAGTTTTCGCCTGCGAGGGGACATGGGATGTCATTGTAGATGCGGACGGATCTGTGGATGGACCAGAGCCGCGGGGTCGGCACGTCGCGCGGCGGAGTACCGCCTTGCGCCTGAACTCCGGACACACAGTGTCCGGCTCTGATCGGAGGCGATTGCTCGCCGCGCCGCTCAGGCCTTGAACGCCTGCACGAACCGCGTCAGCTCGGCCATCGCCTGGTGCTCTGCCTCGGCCCCGGTCTTGTCGACGATCACCTGCAGCTTGGCGTATTCCGAGAGCACCACCGGCGCGCCGGTGAGCTTCAGCCGGGTCGCGAGGATCGCCGCCTCGAGCACCGCGTGTCGGGCCCGGTTGAAGCCCAGGAAGTCGCGGAGGGTGCCGGAAGCGACGGTCTGGGCGACGATCGTCGTGCGCTCCTGCGCGTCGTCGAGTTCCACGACCTTCAATTCGTAATAGCGGCAGGCGTTGGCGAGGACGAGGCCCCGGACGACCTTCGCGGGGATGAAGGCCAACCCGTCGGTGGGCGCGACGGCCCGCACCGCGGCGCGGGCGATGAGCAGGGCGTCGTCGGGGATGTGGAAGACGCCGTCGCCCGTGGCCTTGAGGTTCTGGTAGGTCGTCGAGGTCTTGAACGGGCGCAGGATGAAGCGGGTGAACTCGGGGTTCACCACCGGGCCCATCGGGGCGAGGTTGAGGCGTGCGGCGTCCAACGGAACGACTGAAGTCGTCCCGCCTTGCGGCGGTTCCGGCGGGCGCAGCGTCGTCATCACGCCTTCGAGGATGAAGTCGCGCGGGTCGAGGGGCGGCTTCATTTCGCCCCCTTTCGGCGTTCGTGGTGGCTGATCTCCTCGCGGGTCAGCCAGCCCCAGCGGAGGGCCTGGTCCTGCGTGTAGTTCTTGCCCAGCGTCAACGCGGTGACGGCCTTGGCCATTTCGTAGCCCAGGTAAAAGGCGTGCGAGGCGTCGTCGATGCCCGTCTGGTCGAAGAGGACAAAGGGATCCTCGCCCGTGAGGTGGAAGTCCTTGTTCATCACGTGGATCTTCCCGTCGGGCCCGGCGAAGAGGCGGATGTTGCGGTCGGTCAGCCCCTTGGCTAGCCCGTCGAGCTCCTCGCGGGTGAGCGGGCGCAGGCGCGGGTCGCGCAGGGAGACGAGCGAGTCGTCGATCCGCTTGGGCGGCATGCGGTCGGCCACAGCGCGGTGCATCAGCCGGCGGGCGAGGTCAATCTCGCGCACCGACGAGCGGGCCCAGTTGACCACCTGCGTCGTCAACACGCTGCGGATGTCCAGCTCCTGGCAGAAACCGATGAGCAGGGCATTGACGCCCGCGGAGTCGGCGGCGGTCATCTCGGTGAGGTTGCCCACGCCCATCATCATCGCCGCTTGCGGGTGCCGGCGACGGACCTCCAGGTACCGCCCCAGCGACGCGGCAAAGCCCAGCCCGAGCGGCTCGATGATCGGGTCGAGCCGGTGGGGGACCTTGAGGCGTTCGAGCGTCGCGATGGTGCGGTCGAGGCTGTCCAGGTCCTGAGGCGTGTCGGGCACGGCGACGACCGGCACGCCCCAGTCGGCCGCGGCCTCGGCGTTCGCGGAGCTGACACTGAGGATCAGCTCCGCGCCGGCCTTCGCCCCCGCGGCCGCCTCGGCGGGATGGAAGGTGTCGACCGAGACGCGGTGGCCCGCGTCGCGCAGGGCACGGACGACCTCGGCCAAGCCCGTCCAGGCCGGGCGGTCGGCCTGCGGGTCGCACCCGACGTCGATCATGTCGGCGCCGTCGCGGCGCAGCGCGTCGGCCTGGGCGAGGATCTCGGCGAGCGGCAGCCGGGGGGCGTGGTTGATCTCGGCGATGATCTCGATGGAGTGGGCGGTCAAATGAGCGGTCAGAGGCTCGGCGTGGGCGGGGCGCTTTCCGCCGAGGTATTCGGGGAGGTCGTGCATGTCGCGCGGGCCGATCTCGACGGGCAGGCCGAACTGGGCGGAGAGGGGGGCCACGTCGCCGCGGCAGTAGCCGGGGAGGATGACGCGGGCGAAGGGTTGGCCGGGCGGGAGGGTGAGCTTGCGGCCGACCCACTCGGCGGTGAGCAGGGCGGCGACCTGGATGTTGAGGGCGATGACGTGCGGCTCGACCTTGCCCGCGCGGGCGATCCCCTCGGCGACGCGGCGGAGCGCGGGCTCGGCGAGCTTGCCGGTGATCAGGGCGACGCGGGGAGGAGGGGTCATCGCGGGTGGTGCGGATTTAGGCGAGGAATTCCGGGGGCCGGGTTCCGGGGGCCGGGGTTTCCGGGGGTCAGCGGGTCCATTTCTTCTTGAAGCCGGCCTCGAAGCCTTCGAGCGGCGAGCCGGCGGCGGGCAGCCAGGTCGCGACCTCCTCGATCTTCTTCGCCAGGGCGATGTCCTTCTCGGTGATGCCCTTGGCCGAGTGGGTGTTGAGCTTCACGTGGACCTCTGCCCAGGAGACGGAGAGGTCGGGATGGTGCCATGCCGCCTCGGCCAGGTAGCCCACGGCATTGACGAGCATGAGCGTGTGCGGCCAGCCGCCGGTCTTGTAGTGGCGGCGGATCCAGCCGTCGCGCAGCTCCCAAGAGGGGAGCTCGCCGACGAGGCGCTGGCGGACTTGGTCGTCGGTGAGGGTGGGTTCTTTTTCAGCGGGCATGGCTGGGCTCCTTTCAGGGAGGTTGTGTAAGTCTATCGCGGGCGGGGCGGCGGCGGCTTTGAGGGCGGTTTTGAGGGCTACTTTGAGAGAGGAGGCGTTGCCGGGCATAATTCCCGGCCGTCCACGTACATGGCCCTCGTCCACCTTCCTTAGGATCACCCATGCAGATCGCCATCGGCTGCGACCACGGCGGGTTCCCGCTCAAGGCCCCGACCGTCGAGATCATCAAGTCACTCGGCCACTCGGTCCTCGACCAAGGCGCGATGCAGTACGACGCCAAGGACGACTACCCCGACTTCGCCCTCGCGGTCGCCCGCGCGGTGCAGTCCGGGCAGGCCCAGAAGGGGATCATCATCTGCGGCAGCGGCGTGGGGGCCTGCGTCGCGGCGAACAAGATCCACGGCGTGCGGGCCTCGATCTGCCATGACACCTACTCAGCAGGCCAAGGCGTCGAGCACGACGACATGAACGTGCTCTGCCTGGGGGCGCGGATCGTGGGCACCGCCGTCGCGGCCGACCTGGTGCGGGCGTTCGTGCAGGCGAAGTTCACCGGCGAGGAGCGGCACCGGCGAAGGCTGGAGAAGGTGATCGAGGCGGAGAAGGAGGGGTGAGGTGCGCGGAACCCCACCGAACGCAATGAGTACATTGCGATCGATGGGCTTGGGTCTGAGCTTGGGTTTGGGCTTGGGGTTGAATGATCGAACGGAGAGAATGAATCCATGACCACCCTCGAAACGACCAAGACGCGGTTCGACGCCGACGGGTTTGTGCTGATCGACCGGCCAGTCGTGCCGGCCGACCTGGTCGCGCGGGCCGTCGAGGGCATGGACATGATCCGCCGCGGGCAGAACGACACCGGGCGGGAGCCCACCGGCGGATGCTGGAAGCCGGGCGACGCGCCGGATCGGCTGTGCAAGGTCGAGCAGCCGCAGCGGGCGAGCAAGGCCATCTTCGACTTGGTCAGCCACCCGGCCTTGGGCCAGGCGGCGGCCGAGGCGACGGGGGCCGCGACGGTCCCCGGCGGCATGGTGCAGGTCTGGTGGGTGCAGTTGCTCTACAAGCCGGCGGCGACGGGCGAGCAGAGCGTGACCCGCGTCGGGTGGCATCGGGATCGTTCGTATTGGGGCGAGTGGGAGCCGGGGTCGGAGATCTTCACGACGTGGATCGCGCTGTCGGACGTGCGTGAGGACTGCGGGCCGATGATGTTCATCCGCGGTTCGCACCGCTGGCCGCAGGAGGTGAAGAGCGACTTCTTCGGGCAGGATCTCGAATCGCAGCGGCGCGGGATCGCGATGCCCGAGGGGGCGGCGTGGGAGGAGGTCGCGGCCATCCTCCCGCCGGGCGGGATCAGCATCCACGACGACCTGACGATCCACGGCTCAGGCTTGAACCACTCGGGCCGGCCGCGTCGCAGCCTCGCGATCCACATGCGGACGCAGGCGTCGCGCCCCATTGGGGACAAGCGCGAGGGGCTGACGACTTATCTTGAGGATCCGCTGACGTGCCCGGTGATCTACGGGAAGAGGTAGGCGGAAAGCGGTAGGGGCGTCAGGTGGGTTGTGGGAAGTTATCCCCATTTTGATTCTTGATTCTGAATCAGAATCAAGAAGGGGTGGTGGGCGGGGGTTGGAGGCGGGTGGGTTTCAATAATTATTAAGCATTATTGAAAAACAATTTATAATTGTGTTGGGTTTTGACGTGCCTCGGGAGTGGTCCCGGGGAGGGTTTTGATTCACGCGTGAATCAACGTGAATCAACTTTCCACAATCGAGCGGGGCGTGGTGCGAGGATCACCCTTCGACTCAAGCCCACGGATCGCGGCGGTACTCCGTCGTGTTCCGTGGGGTTCTGGGATTCTCGTGATCGTCGTGGTCTGGAGAGGGCGATGCGAGGCCGACCCCACCGAACCCGACGGGGTACCGTCGGGATCAGTGGGCTTGAATGATCTGATGTCGAGTTGCTCGTGCGAGGTGTCGAGTCGATCGCGTGAGGTGTCGAACTGCTCGCGCCGCGTGGCTCGAACCGCGTGTTTCGGGCGACTTTTGCCTGCCGGCGCTCCGCTCCGCCGCCTCCGCGGCACCTCATCGCGGCCCGCCTCGTCCCCGCGAGCGCGATTCAATCCACAACTCCATCCTCCCGTGTATGAATCCGTGGCCGGGATCGCATCCCATGTTGCGACGGGCAATTTCCGACGCTTGACGGCGTTGGAGCACGGGGGTTAAATGGGTGGCTCGCCGCCCGCGTGAGTCGGCCCCGCTCCGGAACTCCTGAAACCGCCCACCGCTACGGACCACCAGCCTCACCCCACGGATGTGACCTCCTCCCCGGCCTCCCCCGCGAACCACGCATGCCGCCAGCCCAAAGCAGCCATCGGTCGCTTGTCTCGTGGGTGGCCGCATTGGTTTTGAGCATCGTCTCCCTCGGCGGCCTCGCCCCCTCCTCCGCTCTCGCCCAGCTTCCCACCGCCACCCCCGAAGTCCTCTTCCCCAACGACGCCTTCGCCCGCCTCGACACCTTCGAGGGGCTGAACCTCACCAAGGCCGACAAGGTCTACAACGCCAAGCAGTGGCGGGCCGCGGTCGCCGAGTACGACGCCTTCGTCGTCGAGTTCCCCAAGTCCGCCGCGATCCCCTACGCCCTGCTCCGCAAGGCCCGGGCCTTGGCCCTCGACGGCAAGCGGTTCGAGGCGATCAAGCAATACACCGAGCTGCTCGACTACTACCCCAACGCGGTGATCTACGCCGCCCCGGCGGTCTACTACATCGGCGAGTCGCACTGGAACAACGGCGACACGGAAAAGGCGGTCAAGGCCTGGACCAAGATGGCCGACGACGCGGAGTACTCGAAGCACCCGCTCGCCGCCCCGGCGATCAACCAGCTCGCCTCGCAGTTGTTCAAGGAAAAGAACGTCGCCCGCGCGGTGGAGTACTGGAAGCAGGTCGCGGTCGACTTCCGCACGTCCAACCCCGTGGCCTCGAACCAGGCCGCCAACTCGGTGACCTACGTCTACGTCCGCTTCAAGCCCGACGCCGCGAAGCTCCGCGAGTTCTACAAGCTGGTCAAGGGCTTCGACGAGAAGCCCGCCGCCGTGCCCGAGGACGCCAAGGACTCGCACTACTGGGACCACGTGCGCAACTTCGTCCGCCAGCACGGGACCTTCACGCCCGAGCAGGAGACCGAGCGCAACAGCTATTACCGCTACTGGGCCGACCAGCTCGCCCCGCTCTTCCTGGGCTGGGACGACCTGCACATCGACGAGTTCAACTGGCGGCTGGTCTACGAGGCCGACCAGGCGAAGTGGACCGCCCGGCTGGACAAGCAGTACGCCGACTTCCAGAAGACCGACGAGGCGAGCTACTCGCGCACGATCAAGTGGATCCGGATGCTGGCGGCGAACAAGGCCAAGGTCGCGGAGTACTACGCGAAGCTCAACTTCGACAAGATGAACAACGGCCAGGTCATCGACATGATGTTCGCGGCCTACGACGCGCTGAAGGACGTCGAGCTCGCCCGCGCCACCTTCGCGAAGATCAAGTTCGACAAGATGAACGATTCGGAGAAGACCGGCCAGATCTACCAGCACGTCATGCACCGCGACGAGAAGACCACCGTCGACATCTGCATGATGATGACCGACAAGGACTACGGCAAGAGCCTGCTGATGAACTACTACCACTGGCGGCATCTGCCCGCGCAGGGCCTGCCGCTGGCGGAGCAGTTGGTGAGCGTGCCCGCGTACGCGAACGACGCGACGTGGAAGAAGGCCGAGATGCTGCACTGGCTGGGCAAGTTCCAGGAGGCGATCGGCGCCTACCAGGCGGCGTTCGCGGTCTCGAACCGGGTCGACCCGCTGTTCCGGATCGCCGAGTGCTACGTCTCGCTGCAGAAGATCGAGCAGGCGGTGGGGCAGCTCCGCGAAATCGAGAATTTCTTCAAGGCCAGCTCGTCCGACGCGGCCCTGCGGATCGCGCACGTCTACCGCGACGCGGGGCAGAAGGACAAGTACATCGCCAATCTCCGAGGCGTTTTGCAGAAGTATCGCGAGAGCTCGCAGTCCTCGAACGCCCACTTGGAGCTCGAGGCCCTGGGAATCAAGAACATAAGTGGTGGCACCGATGCGCAATGACATGAGGTCCGTGACTCTTTCCCTGGCGCTGGGCGCCATCCTGGGCTTCGTGATGGCCGACGGCCACGCGGCGCTGGCGGCTCCGGCGGGGGGCGCGGCGGGAGCCCGCAAGGCGGCGGCCGCCAAGTCCGACGGCGACATCGCCGCGGGCCAGCTCTTCGCGCGTGCCCAGGAGCTGATGTCCAACGCCGAGAGCGAGCGCGGGGTGAAGATCCTCGAGACCATCCTCGAGCAGTACCCCTCGAGCCCGGTGCGCTACAAGGCCTACCTGGGCCTGGGCAAGTACCACCTCTCCAACCACGACCAGGTCAAGGCCGTGGGCTACCTGCGCAACATCCGCAGCATCGAGCAGCCCGACAAGGAGCTGGTCGGCGACGACCTGGACCTCCTCCTTGAGGGGCTCTACCTGCTGGGCGTGGCCAACTTCGAGATGCGCCAGTACGGGGCGGCCTTCCCCGTCCTGCGCAAGATCGCCAACGACTATCCCAACACGGTCTGGGCGAACCAAGCCTACTACTACATCGGGATGTGCCACTTCGCCGAGCAGAACTGGAACAAGGCGATCGAGGCCCTGAGCCTGGTGGGCACGTTCGTCGACCCCGACAGCCCGACCGTCGAGTTCGTCGAGGCTGGGCAGCGCCTGTACGTGAAGGTGCTCGACGCCGACCTGCCGGTGCTCTTCCGCCTCGGGCAGAAGGTCTCGGTGACCGCGGAGAGCAAGAGCGGCGACAAGGAGACGATCGAGTGCATCCCGCTGGCGGGCAACGACTCGATCTTCATCGGGTCGATCCCCACCGAGATCGGGGCCGCGAAGGCGGGCGACGCGATGCTGCAAGTGTCGGGCGGCGACATCATCACGCTGACCTACGCCGACAAGAACGACAAGGAAGGCAAGAAGGACGTGCCGCGGCAGTTCAAGGCCCGCGTGGTCTCCACCGCGAGCCTCTCGTTCATGCTCGGCGACCTCGAGACCCGCGCCGGCGTGGCGTTCATGAACCAGCCGGTGTTCATCGCGCTCTACGACGCCGACCAGGACAAGACCAACGACGCCGACAAGGTGACCGTCCGCGTGGTCTCGCGCTACAAGGACGAGGACGAGAAGGCCCAGACCGCCGCGCTGGCGGACGAGAAGGGCGAGGTCCGCTACAAGATCCGCGACGAGGTGACCGTCACGCTCACCGAGCAGGCCGCCAGGGAGCTCAAGGAGGCGGGCACGCAGCCCGCCAAGGAGCAGCCCAAGCCGGCGGGCGGGCCGATCCACACCGGGCGCTTCGCCGGGCAGGTGCAGTTGGGCGTCGAGGTCGAGGGCAAGCCGATCGACAAGTCCGACGCGATCCTGACCTGCGCCATGAACGACGAGGTCGTGGCGACCTACGTCGACGAGCTGCACATCGGCGGCGAGGTGCCGCGCGAGATCACCACCAAGGCGATCGTCGCCAGCGAGATCGAGAGCCGCCCGCACGCGACGCAGTACGTCGTGGGCGACCCGGTGATCTCCGCCCGCAAGGACCTGGTCGAGGCCTCGGCCTACCTCGAGCTGGGGCGCATCTTCAAGAGCATGGGCCTGATGAAGGGCGCGAAGGAGAAGGCCGACGACGGCCTCCGCCGCGTCGACGCGATCATCCGCACCCGCAGCCCTCTGCCTCCCGCGCTGATCGAGGAGGCCTTCAAGGCCAAGTGGGAACTGGAGCTGGTCAAGGACGACTACAACGCGGCGATCTCGACCTGCGAGATGTTCAACCGGCTCTATCCCGAGTCCCCCTTCGTCGACCAGGCCCTGATGGGCATCGCGAAGGTGAAGGTGGAGGCGAAGGACTGGAAGGCGGCGATGGACATCTACCGCCGGATCATTTCGCTCCCCAACAGCCAGATCAAGGCCGAGGCCCAGTTCCGCATCGCCGAGGCGACCGAGGCGAACGGCACGCCGGGCTCGGAGGCGGCGATCGCGCAGTACAAGCTGGTGGCGGAGCGCTACCGCGACAGCCAGTTCGCCGGGCCCTCTCTGGGCAAGCTGGTGGACTACTACATCGAGACCCGCGACTACACGCAGGCCAACGACCTCTTGGCGCAGATCTTCCAGGACCACCCCGACGCGGGCTTCCTGGACGGCATGCTGCTCAAGTGGGTGCTGGTGTCGTTCCGCATGGGCGACTTCCAGAAAGCGCACGACAAGTGCGAGCAGCTTTTGTTCGAGTATCCCGAGAGCACCTTTGCCGAGCGCGCCAAGGCGATCCTTCCCCGCATTGACGAGAAGATGAAGAAATGACAAGCAGGACTCCCCTGATTGCGGCGTTGTTGAGCGGTTTCCTCGGCGCGCCCCTGATGGCGCAGGCCCCGGCGGCCCCCGCCCCGGTGACCCCGGGCGCCCCCGCGCTCCCCAAGCCCCCGCCGGTCGACGAGGCGAAGGCCAAGGCCTTCTCCGAGCTGTGCCAGAAGGTGCAGCGCGACGTGGGCGGCGTGACGGAGCAGGACGTGCTGCAGCTCCTGGCGATGTCGCGCGAGCTGTCGCGCCCCTTCGCCGCGAACCTCGCGGTCAAGAGCTACTTCGGGCGGCACATGAAGCCTTCGCCCGGGCTGCTCCTGCCCGCCGCGGACAACGCGCTGCTCGCGGGCGACTACCGCACCGCAATCGCCCGCTACAAGGGCTACCTGCGCGACGCGGCCCCCTCGCCCGAGGCCTCCGAGGCGGCGGCCAAGCTCTACACCGCGCTGCTCGACTACGCCGGCGACGCCGACGACGCCTATGACACGATCGGCAAGCTGGGGGACAAGTTCCACCAGTCCGTCTCCGCGCGCCGCTTCGACATGTGGTACATCGCCGAGGCCCGCCGCCGGGCCAACCCCGTGGGCGTCGCCAACCGGCTCGCCACGGTCCTCGCCGACGCCCTCCCGCCCGAGCAGGAGAAGCTCTACTACTGGGACGACCTCGACTGGCTGTTGAACACCATCTCCTCCGGGGCGGCGACGCAGTACGAAGCGCTCCCGGCGGTCAAGAAGCTGGCGACGGTCATCCGCGAGAGCCCGCCGCGCACCCTGCGCATGGCGCTGTGCGCGGCGAACCTGGAGTACAAGGCGACCGCCGCGGGCAAGGACGAGCCGACGCTCGACAAGAGCTTCGCGCCGGTGATCGCCTCGGCGAACGCCTATTTCGCCGCGCTGCCCACCGCGGACACGCTGCGCGAGATCAACACCGTCTTCACGGGCGGGACGGGCACGTTCAGCGACCCGGAGTGGAACCGCCAGGCGGGGCTGAAGCGCGACTTCTTCGTCGCGAGCTTCGCGAAGCTCCCCGATCCGGAGAAGATCCTCGCGGTCAACATGGTCATCCAGGGCGTCCCGATGGCGACCCGCATCGCCACGCCCGAGCAGTGGAGCGCGCTGGGCATCCAGTTCCCCGCCGCCCTCAAGGCCGCGGAGGGCACGCGCCAGATCGCCTTCAACGTCCGACCCGACGACCCGACGCTCTTCGCCAAGCAGGCGGCGTTCCTGGGCGGCGTGGCCTCGGTGTCCGCGGCGACGATCAACACGCTCGCCGCCGGGACCGCCGACATCAACGCGGGCATCAAGCCCCTGTTGGTCAACGACACCTGGTACCTCTCCTCCTTCGTCGAGCCCTGGCAGATCTTCTCCGGGCGCGTCGGGCCGACCTTCCTGGCCTTCCCGCGCGACGAGAAGGCGAAGCTGGCCGACACGTATTGGCCCAAGGCGATCCTGAACTTCGGCGTCGAGGCCTCGAAGACCCCGCTGGTGATCTTCGACCGCGAGGCGGCGAAGAACTACCTGCTCTACGCCTTCAGCAACTCGGGCGACACCGTCAACGACAAGTCGAAGGTCGCGGCGCACCTGCACGCGCTGGACTGGGTCCCCTACAACGCCGTCGAGCGCAAGGAAGTCGTCGGCCCCGCGTATGAGGCCTTCAAGGCCTGGGCGGGGACGATGCGCACCGGCGCCGACGCCGCGAAGAAGGCCGTCGACGACACGACCAAGGTCGTGGCGGAGACGACCGCGAAGATCGCCGCGGACACCGCCAAGAAGGCGGCCGCGAAGCCCGAGGAGCAGGCGCCGATCGCCGCGGTGATCGCCTCCGACACCGCGGTGCTCGAGACGCAGAAGAAGGCGCTCGCCGACGCGCAGGCGGCCTTCAAGCCCTTCGCGACCGTCGGGGCCGACCTCACCGCGCTAGAGAAGGAGTTCGCCGCGGTCAGCGACCCGAAGATCACCGACCTCAACAAGGCCCCCGACCCGCTCTCGCGCAAGTTGGCCGACTGCGTGGCGGCGGTCAACGCCAAGAAGCTCGACGAGTTCCTCAAGTCCGGGCGCGAGGCCTATGCCCTCGTCCGCGAGTGGGACACCAAGCGCGTGCCGTTCGGCGCCGCGGCGATGGGCTGGCTTGCGGCGACCCGGCTGGAGGCGTTCGACACCTTCGACCTGCAGACCGAGATCCTGGTTGACCAGATCGCCCGGCTCAACGGCAACGCCAGCGACCCGCGCATCGCGGCGCTGACCGTCGCGATGTTCACCGGCCGGTCCGGCTGGGCGTGGTACACCTTCCCCGCCGCCGACGCCCCCAAGGTCCGCAAGCTCAACGCGACCTTCAACACGCTCCTCACCGCCCAGGCCCAGAAGGGCCCGATCAACACCACGCTCTTCGAGTGGTTCCGCGGCACCCGCCGCGGCGCGGGCTGGAGCGACGCCAAGGCGGGCGAGGACCTGCTCTCGCTGCTGATCGAGAAGAAGACGCTGGTCACCCAGGCCGACTACCGCATCCACCCCAGCGGCGCGGCGACGTACATGTGGCTGGTCACCAACGAGTTCGCCGGGCTCTCGACCAAGTACCCGGTGCAGACCTACTTCGACGCGATGTTCCTCGAGGAGGCCAACGCCTCGAAGTACCTCGACTGGTCCTACTTCAACTACGGGCGCGACGACAAGAAGGCGATCACCAACGGCGCCGCGAAGCTCATGGGCGACATGGCGGCCCTGCCGCTGCCCCTGGGCTACCACGGCGAGAAGATGGTCTGGAGCCGCGACCTGATCGCCAACTGGATCAGCCGCGGGAGCGGGGCCGACAAGCCCGACCGCGACGCGATGTACCAGAAGATCGAGGCGGCGTTCGGCAAGACGCGGTTCGATGATGCCGCCTCGGGCCGGTCGTACTTCAGCTTCGACGCCGACGCGCGCACGCCCGAGGTCCGCAAGACCTACTTCGACCGCGTCGCGGCCTTCACCGACCGCATCGCGGCCCTGCCTTACCGCGCGACCCCGCCGGTGCTCAGCCCCGCGGGCGGCATCGAGCCCAAGACGCTCACCGAGGCCGAGTTCAACACGCTCTGGTCGATGTTCGTGAAGACCAGCCCGCAGTCCTGGCCGGGCGGCTGGGGCTTCGAGGCCAACGCGCTGGCGGTGCAGGACGGCCTGCGTGCCCGCGGCAAGACGGCCGAGCTGCTCAGCTTCATCCCGATCGTCTGGAAGGTCCAGAAGGACATCCGCAACCCCGACATGCTCCGCGCGATGGTCGCCTTCGCCCGCGACCTGGGCGAGAAGGGCGAGGCCGAGCTCGCGACGGTCTACGCCTCGGCGGGCCTGGACATCATGGGCACGACGCTGGCGGAGGACACCCGCACCGGGCTCATGGGCGTGCGCGCCCGCGCCCTGGCGTCGGTGGGCGGGACCATCGCCGTCCCGCGCTCCGACCCGCGCTACGCCATCTTCGCCGCCCAGAGCGACTTCCTCACCGGCAAGTTCCAGTCGGCGTGGGAGGGCTACCAGTCCAACCACGGCATGGTCCTCTCGACCTTCAAGGACCTCGACCCCGCGTTCGTGATCTGGCTGATCGACCGCAACACCGACGCCCGCTCCTATGACACGGGCGAGGCGCTCGGCCGGCAGTTGCTCACGTGGATCGAGGCGACGCCCACGGGGTTCGACCCCGAGGTGCGCGCCGGCGCGGTGATGTCGTACGCGAACATCGCCTTCGCCCGGCAGGAATATCCCCGCGCCCGGGCCCAGTTCGAGCGCGTGGCGTCGGCCCCGGAGTTCGAGGGCACGGACTCGAAGCGCACCGCCGAGCTGCGCATCGCCGAGGTCGACCGCGTGACCCGGCAGTTCGACAAGGCGCTCGAGCGCCTGCAGAAGCTCACCCGCCGCCGTGACAAGATCATCCAGTCCGAGGCCTTCTACCAGATGGCCATGGTCAAGTACGACCAGGAGGACTACCAGGGCTCGATGGAGTACCTGGTGCAGACCTTCTCGATCACGCCCAGCCACACCAACGGGCGCATCCTCGAGGGCAAGCTGAACCTCAAGATCAAGAAGTTGATGGAGGCCACGCAGCTCAAGGTCGGCCTCACGGCGAACCAGAACTTCATCGTCCCGGGCCAGATCCTCAAGATCGACCTCGAGGACCGCGACCTGGCGGTCGTGGGCTCCTCGACGAGCATCGAGGTCCGCGTCTGGACCGACACGGGCGACGAGGAGTACTTCAGCCTCTTCCCGTTCGGCGACTCGAAGACCAAGTTCGAGGGTCAGATCCCCACGACGCTGGGCGTGCCGACCAAGAACGACCGCGTGCTGCAGGTCTTCGGCAACTCGACGGTCTTCTTCGAGCTCTCCCGCCGCGGCAAGCCGCAGGCGGCGGCGGAGAAGCCGGTGAGCCTGACCATCGCGTCCGACGCCGAGCTGCACGCCTCCTCGGGCCGCATCCTGACCAAGCAGGAGATGGAGGAGCGGGCGCTGGAGAACATGATCCGCGACAAGCTCAAGATGAACGCCAGCTACCAGGAGCGGCTGGCGATGAGCACCGTCCGGGCCGAGGACGAGGTCAAGCCCGGCAACCCGCTCTATCTCCGCGTGATCGACCCGGCGCGCAGCATCTCGCCCGACAAGAACACGGTGAAGGTCCGCGTCACGACCTCCTCGGGCGACGTGATCGAGGGCTTCCCGCTGACCGAGACCGCGCCCTTCTCGGGCGTGTTCGAGGGCCAGGTGCCCACCTCCTCGGGCCAGGCCTCGGCCGGCGCGAGCGACTCCGACGAAGGCGTCTCGCCCAACTTCCCGATCTCCGCGGGCAAGTACGGCCCGTGGGTGGGCCTGCCCGACAACCGCCGGCCCAAGTCCTTCAGCGTCGACCTCAACGACAACGTGACGCTGGGCAAGATGACCATGATGGCGGGCGTCCCGGGGCGCAAGCTCAAGGAGTTCGCCCTCCAGACCTCGCTCAACGGCAAGAACTTCAACACCGTGGCGACCTGGCCCAAGCCCAGCGAGGCGTGGGACGGCTCTCCGGCGGTTGATGTCGTGCGCTACGTCGGCATGGGCCGGGCGCCCACGACGCTGGCCGACTTCGAACGCTACATGGACGAGACCTACATCTCCAAGGGCGTCCGCCGCGTGACCGCGAAGGCCAAGAACGTCTCCGCCAACTGGGACGCCGACCTGGGCGGCCTGGGCACGCAGATGGGCCTGGCGGGGGGCGAGTACTACATCGCCCACTTCTACGCCGCGTTCAACCTGCCCAAGAACCAGTTCAAGACCTTCCAGGTCGACACCAAGGCCAAGAACGCCAACATCAGCTACCTGCTGGCGATCGACGGCGTGGTGAACGAGGACCCGCGCAAGGTCGCCAAGTCGCTCTCCAGCGGCGTGCACCGCATCGACCTCTACGTCTACGCCCTGCGCGAGGCGGCGCCGAACTTCGAGCTGATGAACGACATCGTCGAGTCGCCCTTCATCGCCCCCACCAACCCGGCGATGTTCGACCCCGCCAAGTCGCCCGAGATCAAGGAGGCCGTCTACAGCGCGCCCGCCAAGATCGAGGTCGACGCGGCGTCGAGCCAGTTCGACGTCACCTTCGCGCCCGACGCCCACGCCCGCGTCGTCCGCCTGCTCATCAGCGACTTCGAGACCGACGCCCCGGCGATCAGCAGCATCAAGCTGACCAACGCCAAGGGCGACGTGGTCCTGCCCACCGCCAAGGACTTCATGGACCTTCGGCGCAACAACGTGCTCGAGATCGTCCCGGGCGACAAGATCACCATCGCCTACGAGACGCCCACCCCGCTCACCCGCGGCAAGGGCATCTACGAGAACTTCCTCCACGCCACCTACTCCGACGCCGACGTCAGCGCCTGCTTCGTCAACTACTCGATGGCCGGCACGACCCGCAAGGCCGAGTACGTCCCGCTCCGCCGCTTCCGCACGGGCGACCCCGTGAGCGTCTTCATCAAGGACCCCGACGAGGACGTGACGGACAAGCAGGACACGATCAAGGTCGCCGTCAAGAGCCCCGGCGGGACCGAGATCGTCGTCAACGCCGTCGAGACCGACAAGCACTCGGGCGTCTTCATGGGCACCTTCTTCCCCGTCAGCACCGCCCCGGCGCGCCCCACCGAGATCCAGCTCAAGCCCGAGGAGGACTTGGTGATCTCCTACCTCGACAAGGAGAACACCAACCCCGGCATCCCCTGGCTGCGCACGCACCGCATCGAGCAGGCGAGCTACTCGCCCCCGATGGCGCGCGTCTACAACGTCAGCTCCGTCGCCCTCGACGAGGACCAGAGGAAGACCGCCAACGGCGCCGCCGCCGGCACCGCCCGCACCACCGTCGAGCGATTCGAGATCACCCGCTCGCTCGTCGCCGCCCGCCCCGACCGCCCGGTCTCGGGCGAGCCGTCGTCGATGATCCTCGGCGGCCCGCTGATCGTCGAGATCTCCGCCCCGTTCCTGGCCCT
Organism: Planctomycetota bacterium; assembly: GCA_026386955.1. Lineage (GTDB taxonomy): Bacteria > Planctomycetota > Phycisphaerae > Phycisphaerales > Phycisphaeraceae > JAPLMQ01. The sequence goes on along the minus strand of JAPLMQ010000289.1, from coordinate 15,415 downwards.
CTCGCCCCAGAGCGTCGCCGAGATCTACGTCCAGACCACCGCCGGCCGCAAGGCCGCCGGCCTGCCCGTGGGCCCCGCGACCACCCGCCCCGCGGCGACCCAGCCCGAGGAGGAGCCCTTCGACCCCAGCGCGCCCGGCACCATCAAGGTCCTCGCCCGCCCGAAGGAGCTGGTCACGATCGACACGCCCCCGGGCTACCACCAGGTCCTGGTCAACCATCCCACGGCCGACAGCGCCCTGGACGACGGCCGGTTCATGGCCCTGATCCCCATCAAGCTCGGGAAGCTGCCCGAGAAGTCCCTCGCCGACGAGCCCGAGCCCACCAACCCGCGCGAGGAGAAGACCCCGCTGTTCGTCAGCGGCAGCGACCAGGTCTACATCGGCTTCAAGTACAAGGGCCCCGACGGCAAGGAGAAGTGGACCACCCGCCGGGTCAACCTCCGCTCCGACGTGCTCTTCGACGTCACCGACCGCCACTTCCAGGAGAGCGTCTCCGAGGCCCACGTGGGCGAGAAGTTCTACCTCCGCATCGTCGAGCCCGTGAAGGACGTCTCCGACGACAAGGACATCGTCAAGGTCAACGTCACCACGACCTCGGGCGTGAAGCGCACCTTCGACCTCACCGAGTCCTTCGGCCACTCGGGCATCTTCAAGGGCCTGATCGAGCTGGTCTACGCCGGCGAGCAGAAGGAGGGCGGCGCGCCCGACCCCACCAAGCTGCCGGTGGCGTATGGCGACGTGGTCAAGCTCAGTTATCCTTACACCGATTCCGAGGGCAAGACCGCGGTGGCGGAGCGCTCGGTCACCGTCTTCAAGGGCGCCGACGGACGGATCGTCCCGTTCACCAAGCGCTTCAAGGACCCCAACATCGCCGTGCAGACGCAGTTCACGATCGCCGAGGCGTTCTTCGAACTCGCCAAGAAGCACCGTGACCTCGGGCAGGAGAGCCTCTCCCGCCGCGAGATCGCGCAGGGCAAGAAGCTGCTCGAGGAGGCGATCCGCGACTACCCCGAGACGACCTTCCGCGCCCAGGCCGACTACCTGCTGGCCAACCTGTCGGCCGAGTACGCCAAGGACGCGCAGGACCCTGCGGTCAAGAAGCGCTACCAGATGGACGCCGTCACCCGCTTCGGCGACATCGTCTCCTCCTTCCCCGAAGGCCCGTACGCGCCCAAGGCCCAGTACAAGAAGGCCCTGGTGCTCGAGCAGATGGGCGAGATCGACCAGGCCTGCGAGGAATACGTCAAGCTCTCCTACCGCTACCCGGACAACGAGCTGGTCGCCGAGACCATCGCCCGCCTGGGGCAGTACTTCCTGACCAAGGGCAAGGAGTTCGAGGAGAAGGCGCAGACGCAGACCGAGCCGATCGAGCGCGAGAAGGTCCGCATCCAGGGCCGCGACATGTTCCGCACGGCGGCACAGGTCTTCGGCCGGCTGGGCGTCCGCTTCCCGCAGCACCACCTGGCGGGGCGCACCAGCGTCCTCTCCGCGCAGGCCTACATGCGGGCCGAGGACTTCGACAAGGCGGTCGAGGTCTTCAAGGGCATCATCGAGGACACCAAGGCCGAGAAGGACCTGGTGGCCACGAGCATGTACTGGTGCGGCGACTGCTACATGAAGAAGAACGACCTGGTCCTGGCCTACCGGATGTTCAAGCGCGTCACGTGGGACTACCCCGAGAGCCAGTGGGCCAAGTTCGCCCGCGGCCGGCTGACCGACGAGAAGCTCGTGAAGATCGAGGAGGACGAGGCGAACAAGCGCTGAGCCGCGTTTGGGTGCCACATGCCATCGTACTCGTGGCATGTGCCGGTCCACGGCAACCGCACCTTCCCGCGAAGGTCCTCGGCTCCCGCGAGTTCCAGCGTTTTCGGTTTCTCGCACATGCCACGGGTACGGTGGCATGTGGCACCCGGAATGCGACGCCCGGATTTGTTTCCCCGGCCTTCTGAGTTTGATCGAAGACCATGACCTCCTCCGCCGCCACAACTTCGTCCGGCTCCCCCGCGGCGAAAGCCTCCGCTCCGGGGGCCGTGTCGGCGGCATCGGCATCGGCCACGACGTCGGTCCAAAGGCCCAAGGCAACGCTCACGCCCGCGGAGCAGGCGCTGCTCGACCAGGCCCGGGCCGGGCGCACGCCCCGGCTTGTCTCGCCCACCGGGGCGCGGGTCGACGTCGGGCTCTGGTTCCGCTCCGGGCGCGTCTGGATCGCGGCGTTCGACGGCGGGGCGGTCACGCTCTTCGCCGCCGGGCCCCGGCCGTTCGTCCAGTCGGCCCAGCCCCACGAGTTGACGACGAGCTTCTACAGCCACCTCTCGGGCGAGCTGGTCTGCGTGCCCGCCCCCGAGCTGACCGTGCGGAGCCTGCCCATGGGGCCCTCCGACGGGTGGAAGTTTCTGGATGTGATCCACAACGGCAAGCCTGCCGTCGGCGGTGGGCAGTCGGCCTCCGCCTCCGCCGCTGCGTCGGCGGCCAACGCCGCCAAGCCCGCGGCCCCCGCTGCGTCCGTCTAGCCCCGCCTCCGCCGGCCCTCCCGGCCGCGGACACGCCCAGCCCCGCGGGGCGGCCTGAACCTGTTCCGTTTCACCCACCAAGGGTTGCTGTCATGCTTGAGATGATCCTGGCCGGCGGTTTCGCGATGTACCTCATCCTGATCTGCTCGATCATCGGGGTGGGCGTCTCCCTCGAGCGCTGGCAGACCCTGCGCCGCACCGAGGCCTCCAGCGCCGAGCTGCTCTACAAGCTCTCGGGCTGCATCAAGACCGGCGACCTCCGCGGCGCCATCGGCATCTGCGCCGAGACCGAGGGCCCCATCGCCGAGACCCTCGGCGTCGGTCTCCGCAAGCTCCTGCTCCTCGAGAGCATCGGCAAGAAGCCCGAGGAGATCGAGAAGGGCATCGTCGAGGCGATGGAGGAGCACGCCGGCCACGTCGTCAACTTCCTCGAGCGCAACCTCACCACCCTCGCCACCGTCGCCAGCCTCGCGCCGATCCTGGGCATGCTCGGCACCGTCACGGGCATGATCCGCGCCTTCGGCGAGGCCGGCCACTCCGGCGGCATGACCCCCGAGGCGGTCGCCACCGGCATCTCCGAGGCCCTCAACTGCACCGCGGGCGGGCTGCTCGTCGCCGCGATGGGCACCGTCTTCTACAACTACTTCACCACCCGCGTGAACCGCCTGGCCCTGCAGGTGCAGGCGGCGGGCACGCAGCTCGTCGAGCGCCTGCTCGAGATCCGGGCCCCGCAGCAGATCAAGGACGCGAACGCCCGCACGGCGGCGTCCGTGAAGGCCTGAACGCATCGAAGCCTGAACGATGGACGACCCAAGTTGTCCATCCTTGATGATGTGTCCTGACGTTTGTCCGTCCCTCCGTTGGTCCGTCGCCATGAAGATGAAACGCCATCACAAGGCCGCCCCGCACGTGCCGTTCATCGCGCTTGCGGACATCGCGTGGCAGATCATCATCTTCTTCCTCGTCGCCTCCTCGTTCGCGCGCAACGACTCGGTCAACGTCGACCTGCCGACCGCGAACAAGAGCACCTCGTCCCAGCAGGAGACGAGCGTGACGGTGCAGGCGGGCGAGGCCGCGCTGATGATCGACGGGAAGAACGTCGACATGCGGGAGCTCTCCGAGGAGCTGAAGCGCAAGCTCGAGGGGCGCGTCACGGAGCAGAGCCGGGCGGTGGTCGTGCAGTTCCGCGACGACATCAGCTACCAGCGCAACGCCGAGATCCTCTACGCGATCCAGTCGGCCAAGGGCATCGTGGTCATCTCGGAGGACGTCTCCAAGTGAAGATGCCCAAGAAGACCAACGAGCCGGTCAAGGAGACCCAGATGGTGAGCCTGGCGGACATCGCCTTCCTCATCATCTTCTTCTTCATGCTCACATCGAGCTTCATGCGCGACAAGATCAGCGTGCCCCTGCCGACGGTGCCGGAGATGTCCAAGACGGTGGGCACCCACGCGGTGACGCTCGACCTGCAGAAGCGGCTGTTCCTCGACGGCGAGCCGGTGGAGGACGCCAAGGCGCTGGAGAGCCGGCTCAAGGGGATGCTGGAGGGGAAGACCGAGCCCCGCGACATCGAGATCCGCTTCAAGTGCGACAAGCAGATGAAGTTCAAGGAATACAAGGGCGTGTACGAGGCGATCTCCAACGCCGGGGGTCTGATCGCGATCATGCACGAGATGCCGCAGAAGACGAACTGAGCAAGGCCCGCATCGCCGAGGCCGATTCCAAGACTGATGGATTCAAGACCGATTCGCCGCGACCGCTAGGACACGACATGAGCAACAAGCCGCAGGTCCCGCACACGATGGACGACTTCTCCGCCGGGCGCTCCGTCGCCGGCTTCAGCCAGACCCGCACGGGGATGTGGATCGCCGTCTCGGTGGTGATCCACATCGTGGTGATCAGCGGGACGTCGGTGGGCTTCATCCGCGACACGTGGTACGACCCCGAGGGCGCGAAGGTGCGCAAGGCCAAGGCCATCGAGGCCGCCGCCGCCCTCAAGGCCGCCGCGACCCAGCCCTCCGCCGCCACCAAGCCCTCCGCCACCACCAAGCCCACGGCGAGCGGCAAGACCCCCGGAAGCACCGGCGACCCCGAGATGGACGCCCACAAGGACGCCCCGGTCGTCAAGCGCTCGACCGACACGGCGGCGCCCTCCGAGATCCCCGCCACGCCGGGCGACCTCGACCTCTCGCTCGACCAGACCAACAAGCCGGGCAAGAAGTGAACGACCCCCGGGTTTTCGCGCGGGCTTCCCCGCGTGCGTCCGAGCATCGAACTGATTCGCGTCCCGCAGCGCCTCGTGTGACCCCCGACTGAGCCGACCATGGCCACGCTCAACATGACCCCCGGCCTGCCGCTGCCCAACCTCCCGGGCTCGGGCTATCGGCCGCGGACGTGGGCGGGCAAGCTCGCCGAGGATCTCCGCACGGGCGGGGCCGACCCCAAGTACCGCCGCGCGATGGTCTGGAGCTGCCTGCTCCACTTCTTCGTGATCATCGTCCTGCCCTGGCTGCTCTCGCTGGGCTGGGGCATCGAGAAGTACCTGCTCCCCAAGGGCTCGGGCGTGGTCAACCCCATGGGCGTCACCCCGCCCAAGCAGGTGCCGGTGCGCATCAAGAAGGTCGTCAAGAAGCCCAAGGTCAAGTTCATCCTGCGCACCAACACCTCGATCCGTTTCGACATGCCCACGCTCGACGACAGCGAGCAGCTCAAGGAAGTCGCGAAGCTCACCGAGCTCGAATACAAGGCCGACGCCACCTTGGCCCACCAGTTGGTCAACCAGGCCAACGACTCCATGAACAGCAAGGGCGCCCCCAACGAGACCGGCGGCGGGCTCCAGAAGGGCGGCACGGGCAACATGTACGGCCGGCTGGGCAAGGGCGGGGGCACCAAGGGCGGCTACCCCGAGGGCTCGGAGAACTCGCGGATCCGGTTCGTCCGCCTCAACCACGGCGGGCGCGACTGGGCCGACAACATGAACCCGCGCGACCGCTCCGACCTCAACATCCTCCAGGAATTCTACAAGGCCTCCGACGGCATCTTCAAGGTCGAGACCTCCAAGTTCGAGGGCTACTCCATGGCCCAGATCAACGCCGTGGAGAAGGGCTACAAGCCCCCGTTCATCTACATGACCGGCACCGGCTCGATCAACCTCTCCGCCGCCGAGGTCAAGATGGCACAGGCCTACATCGCCGAGGGCGGCCTGATCTTCGGCGACTGCGGCAGCCCCGAGTTCAACTCCCACTTCCGCGCCTTCGCCAACTCGCTCGTCCCCGGCTCGCCCCTGATCGAGATCGCCGACGACGACCCGATCTTCTCCGTCCCCTTCATCCTCCCCAACGGCGCGCCGCCCCTGTGGCACCACGGCGGGACCAAGTGCATGGGCGTGAAGGTCAAGGGGCGATGGGTCGTCTTCTACCACCCCGGCGACTTGAAGGACGCCTTCCGCTCGCCCGACCACTCGGGGCTCGACAGCTCCGTCTATCTCTCGGCCTCGCGCCTGGTCGTCAACGTCATCGCCTACTCGTTCGACCACTACCTCGAGGAAAGCAAGAAGTACCGCAAGTGAAACCCGCATGAGCGCTCCGCAGCACCGACCGGCCCGAACGGCAAAACAGAAATGATCGCCCGCTTCTTCGACTATTTCGGCTTCGTCGGCACGCTCTCCATCCTGGTTTGGCTGGCGGCGGTCGCCGTGGCGGGGCACTACATCGTCCGCAAGCGCCACCGCTACCTCCCGCGCATCGCGCTGGGGCTGGCGCTGGCGGGGCTCCTGCTCGCCCAACAGCGCTCCGAGGTGATCAGCGAGATGCAGGTGGACCGCAGCGCGGAGCTGCGGGCGCAGCAGGACAAGGTCAAGGCCGAGACGGTCGAGGCGATGAAGCGCCGCGCGGCCGACATCCACTTCGCCGAGGACAGCAGCACCGACGCCCTCGACATGGCCGGCGCGACCACGGGCGAGCTCAAGAAGCTCGGCAGCGCGGGCGCCGCCGCCAGCCAGCCCTCCGCCGAGGAGGCCTACGCCTACCGCAAGCAGGGCAAGCAGGAGCGCGTCACCGGGAAGGAGCGGGCCCGCGAGTTCGCCGACCCCACCGACCCCGCCTCCACCCAGCCCGCCGGCACGCAGCCCAACAACACCTTCGGCGACCGCGTCTGGCCCGAGGCGCAGGTCGTCGAGGCCAACTGGCTCGACGGTTGGAACATGTTCCTCGCCCGGCTCGTCTTCCGCGCCCTGCTCATCCTGGCGGTCTTCGACTATCTTCGCCGGTTCTCCGCGACCTTCGACGTGCTCCTGCCTTGGCCGCTGATCCACCTGGTGACCGACCGCGTCTTCCGCAAGGCCCCGGCCGTCTTCGTCCGCTCGCCCGCGGATTCCACCCTGCCCCGCGCGTTCTTGGAGCGCGCCCTGCACAAGGGCGAGACGTTCATCTACCTCGGCGCGGCCGACCTCTGGCCGGGCGAGCCGACGCTCGCGCGCGGGCTGCTGCCGCAGACGTTCGGGCAGATCGACAAGTTGGTCTTCGAGGCGGCGCCGGAAAAATCCATCGCCGGAAATGCGGAGGCTTCGCCCGCGACTCCGCCCGCCACGCTGCCCGACCCCGCGTTCGTCTACAACGCCGTGTGGTTCGCCCGGGCCTGCGTCGTCGTCGTCCAGCCCGCCTCCGTCGAGGCGATGCTGGCCCACATCGTCGCCCGGCTGGTGAACTACCCCCGCCAGCACGCCCCGGCCGACCAGACCGTCAACCTCGTCTGGAACGCCGGGCCGCTCCCCTCGGCCGATGTCATCCGCCGCGTGGCCTCGCTCGCGGGCGAGCGGAACTTCCGCCTGATGGTCTTCTCGCCCGACGCGCTGCCGTCGAACCTCGCGGGCGTCTTCCGCGAGGTCTACGACAACCCCGCAAAGGTTCCCTTCAGCGTCCCGCGGGCGGAGAAATACATGCCGAAGGTCGACCGTGGCGTGGGCGTCGTGTGCGGAGCCCTCTGCCGGGCCGGCGCGGCGGTGATGGTCGTGGTCGACCGCGTGATGCACGCGATCGCGGCCCCGATCGAGCGCCGCGAGATGGAGCTCGCCGCCGCGGAGGCGAAGGCCGCCTCAGCGAAGAAGGCCTGAACTTCCTGCTTCTCGATTGAATCGACTCAAGCCCATTCAAGCCCATTGATCGCGAGGTACTCCTCGCGTTCGATGGGGTTCCGGTCCACCCCGCGCGTCTCTCGCCCATCTCCTCACTTCAAGTCCGAACTGCTCCCCGCCTCCATAGGCGTCTTGTGCCGACACCGCGCCTCTCATCGGTGGAGGCGGATGACGATGGACTCCGCCAGGCCCTTGTCCCAGTTGCCGACCATCCCGAGGTCCTCATAGACAGGCTCGCACGCCCGTTCTCCACCATGAGCCAGCGTCGTGCCGCGGCCGATCGCGGGACCTGGACCAGGGACCAACTGCATCCTGTTTGCCAAGTGATCGAATTGGTCCTGCTTCATCGGCAGCACTCGGATGTCGAGGCGAAGTTCCTGTCCCGGCGCCAGTTCCTCGCCCCCGAAGGGACAAAGCTTGCCGGCCGACCAGTATCCGTCGATCGCGCCTTGGGGCGGGCTCACGAAGTAATTCTGTGGCTGCTGTCCCAACTCGCTCGCCGGTTCGCCGGTCAGCGCGTTGCAGCCATTGACCGACAGCAGGATCGCGAAGGGATGGCGCACTCCGGAAGGGAACGCATGGTGCGCGGCCACCACGTGCGGCCGCAGATGGAGTGCGACCGGGCGCCCGATCCTCACCCGGCCCTCGTTCGCCGAAGTCGGCACGATGGGAACCCGCTTGCGGGGCTGGTCATCGGCCTCAAAGTGCAGGCTCAGCGCCGCGAGCACGTAGTGTTCGAATGTCAACGCATCCTCTTGGAATATCGTCCTCATTGCGCGCTCCGGCGATGTTCGTGCGCGATGTCGCCTGACCCACCCGGCAGATGCAACCTCACTTCAAGTCCGAACTGCTCCCCGCCTCCATAGGCGTCTTGTAGACCCCGCCCTCGACCACCGCGGGGTGGACGAAGCTGTCGCGCAGGTGCGGGATGTACTCCAGGAAGACGCGATCGAGCCCGAGCCCGACGTGGTTGAAGAGCACCAGGTGCTGGTGGATCTGCCCCATGTCGCCCACGTGCGGGACGACGATCAGCCCGTGCTGCCGGGCCATCAGGCTCACGACGATGAACTCGCTCACGCCCGCGACGCGCACGGCGTCGACCTGGATGAACTTCGCCGCCTGGGCCTGCATGTAGTTCTTGAAGACCACCCGGTTGGGCACGTGCTCGCCCATGGCGATGGGGATCGGCGCGATCGCCCGCGCGAGTGTCTGGTGGGCGGCGACGTCGTCGGGGTGCGTCGGCTCCTCGACCCAGTACGGGTTCATCGGCGCCAGCGCGAGGCAGGCCCGCAGCGCGACGGGCAGCGTCCACTGCTGGTTCGCGTCGACCATCACGCGCACGTCGGGCCCGACGACCTCGCGCACGATCGACGCGCGACGGACGTCGCGCGCGGTCTCCTTCGAGCCGACCTTGAGCTTCATCGCCGTGAAGCCGTTGTCGAGGGCCTTCCTGGCGTTGGTGCGCACCTGCTCGTCGCTGTAGTTGAACCAACCGACGCTGGTGTCGTAGCCCGGGTAGCCGCGCGCGATGACGCCCTCGCGCGACGCGCGCGTCGGCCGCTCGGCCGCGATCATCCGCCGCGCCTCGTCGGCCGTCAGCACGTCCTCGAGGTAGGAGAGGTCGAGCGTGGCGACCAGCGCCTCGGGCGAGAGGTCGAGCAGCAGCCGCCAGAGCGGGACGCCGCGCGACTTGGCCCAGAGGTCGAAGCAGGCGTTGACCACCGAGGCGAGCGCGAGGTGGACGACGCCCTTGTGCGGCCCGAGCCAGCGGAGCTGGTGGTGGTCGGCCAGCTCGCGCGTGGTGCGCCCGAAGTCGGCCATGAGCTCCTCGATCTCGCGCCCCGCGAGCGCGTCGGCCAGCGTCTTCGCGGCGGCGCAGACCAGGTCGTTCCCGCCCCCGAGCGTGAAGGCGAGGCCGACGCCGGTGAGCCCCGGCTTGTCGGTCGCGAGCAGCGTCACGGCGTAGGAGTACTGCGGATTGCTGTGGATCGCGTCGGAGCCCTCGCCGGGGTGGAGGTCGATCCGCACGTCGCGCGTCGAGACTTTGTGGATGGTCGTCATGGCGGGAAGTGTATCGCGCCGGCCCATGAATCCAGGATTATTCCGCAACGTCCGCGCCCCGGCCCGCGTATCGATGGATGACACATCCCATCGCCCCGCCCGCCTGTGCGAACCGCCGAGGCGGGGCAGACCGACCCGAGAATCCCCACTTCTTTCCGGAAAGGTTGTCCCATGCGCCGCCCCGGCTTCACCCTCATCGAACTCCTCGTGGTCATCTCCATCTTCGCGCTGCTCATCGGCATCCTCCTGCCCGCGCTCGGGGCCGCGAAGAAAACGGCCTGCCAGATGCGCAATTCCAGCCAGCTCCGCGGGCAGCACCAGGCCCTCGTCATCTATTCCGGCAGCAACAACACCTACCTCGCCGGCCTGGGCACCGACGGCAACCCGGTCCCCGCCGGCCTGGCCGCCACCGGCAGCGCGGCCGACGACGGCACCGTCGCCGGCGCCCGCTACTGGATCATCCTCAACGGCCAGTTCATCGCCCCCGCGCTCCTCATCAACGACCAGGACAAGCTCTCGCTCTGGACCACCGGCGCCGTCACCACCGGCAACCAGTCCTACGCCATGCTCCGCATCGCCACGACCTCCGCCGACGACGGCCGGCGCGCTGAGTGGCGCGACAACGCCAACGGCAGCGCGGCCCTCCTCTCCGACCGCAACATCGGGGCCGACAGCTCCGACGCCCAGGCCCGCAGCCTCTGGACCACCACCCCCGGCGACTGGCGCGGCGCGGTCGCGTGGGGCGACAACCACGTCGGCTTCGAGCTCAGCAACCGCCTCACCACGACCACCATCTACAACGCCATCAAGCAGACCAACGACAACCTCTTCGCCACCGCCTCGGCCACGGGCGTGACCGACAACTCCAACGTCGCGGGCGCGAACGCCTTCATGTCGCCGACCAACTGACGCCCGCCGCCCGCGCGTGGCCGCCCCGCCCCTCCTCTCTCCGTGACGCCTCCCTGCATCCTTTCCCGAGGAAAACCCCATGCGCCGACCCGCCTACACGCTCATCGAACTCCTCGCCACGATGGTCATCATCCTGATCGTCGGGGCCGTGCTCATGCCGCTCCTCAACCCGCCTCGCCGTCATTCCACCGGCATGAAGAACTCCAGCCAACTCCGCGGGCAGCACCAGGGCTTGGTCATCTACGCCCAGACCAACGGCACCTACCTCGCCGGCATGGGCACCGACGGCGAGCCGGTCCCCGCGGGGCCCGACACCACCGGCAGCCTCACCCAGGACGGCTCCGTCGCCGGCTCGCGCTACTGGATCCTCCTCAACGCCAGCTTCATCGCGCCGGCGCTCCTGCTCAACCCGCAGGACTCGGTCACCATCTGGACCACCGGCCAACTCACCACCGTCAATCACTCCTACGCGATGCTCCGCATCACCGGCACGCCCGCCGACTATGGCCGGCGCGCCGAATGGCGCGACAACGCCAACGGCGCGGCGGTGCTGATCTCCGACCGCAACATTTCCTCCGACAGCACCGACGCCCACGTCCAAAGCCTCTGGACCACCACCCCCGGCGACTGGCGCGGCGGCGTCTGCTGGGGCGACAACCACGTCGGCTTCGAGCTGAGCAACCGGCTCACCACCACGACCATCTACGACTCGGTGAAGCAGACGAACGACAATCTCTTCGCCACCGCCGCGGGCCCGGGCGTGACCGACAACTCGAAGGACGCAGGGGCGAACGCGTTCATGACGCCGACGAATTGATGCGTTCGCCGCAGCGATTCGGGAGAATGACTCCATGCGCCGACCGGCCTACACGCTCATCGAATTGCTTGCGACGATCGTCGTTGTTTTGATCCTCGGGGCCATCCTCCTGCCGCTTCTCGGCACCGTGCCCAAACGCAGTTCCATCGGGATGAAGAACTCCAGCCTCCTACGTGGCCAGCACCAGGGCATGGTCGTCTACGCCCAGAGCAACAATGGCTACCTCCCGGGGATGGACGCCGACGGAGAACTGATCCGCGCGGGTCTCGAAACCACTGGCAGCCCCACCAACGACGGCTCCGTCGCCGGCTCGCGCTACTGGATGCTCCTCAACGGCAGCTTCATCTCGCCAGCGTTCCTGCTCAACTCTCAAGACAAGCTCTCCATCTGGACCACCGGCCAAGTCACCACCGGCAATCATTCCCACGCCATGCTCCGCATCACCCAAACCTGGGACGACTACGGCCGGCGCGAGGAATGGCGCGACAACGCCAACGGCGCCGCGGTGCTGATCTCCGACCGCAACATTTCCTCCGACAGCACCGACGCCCACGCCCAAAGCCTCTGGACCACCACCCCCGGCGACTGGCGCGGCGGCGTCTGCTGGGGCGACAACCACGTCGGTTTCGAGTTGAGCAACCGGCTCACGACCACGACGATCTACGACACGGTGAAGCAGACGAATGACAATCTCTTCGCTACGCTCGGCAGTTCGGGTGTGACGGACAACTCGAAGGATGCTGGGGCAAACGCGTTCATGACGACGACGAATTGATGTGTTTGTCGCAGCGATCCGGGAGAATGACTTCATGCGACGACCGGCCTACACCTTGATCGAACTGATTGCGACGATCGTCATCGTGGCGATCGTCTGCGCGATCGTCGTCCCCATTCTGAATCAACCACGGAAAACCGCATCACAGAGGAAGAATCCGTCCCAACTCCGTGGACTCCATCAGGCCATGGTCATCTATTCACTTAGCAACAACGCTTGTCTCCCAGGGATGGCGTCCGATGGCAGCATCCTGCCCGCAGGGCTGACGACGACCGGGAGCCTTGTCGACGATGGATCTGTGGCCGGCGCTCGATGCTGGATCCTTCTTACAGGAGGTTTCATCGCTCCGGCGCTGTTCCAGAATCCGCAGGAGTCGTTGACCTTGTGGACCACGGGTCGACTCACCACCGCAAACCTCTCCTACGCCATGCTTCGCATCACCAGCACACCTGCCGACTATGGCCGACGGGCCGAATGGCACGACAATGCCAACGGCGCGGCGGCGCTTGTCTCTGACCGCAACGCGGGCTTGGACAGTACCGACGCCAAGGCTCGCAGTCTTTGGCCGAGCCCGTCAGGCAATTGGCGCGGCGACGTTGTGTGGGGCGACAATCACTTGTCCTTCGAACCCAACAGCCGGCTCACGACCACCACGATCTACAACGGCATCAAGCAGACCCACGACAACCTCTTCGCCACCCTCGTCGCGCCGGGTGTGACCGACAACTCGAAGGACGCCGGCGCCAATGCGATGATGACCACGACGAACTGACGCCTCGCCTCGCCCAACCGAAGGCACCTCTTGATCCCCCGCCGCGCCTTCACGCTCTTCGAGCTCCTCGCCATCCTCGTCATCCTCGCGGTGATCGCGGCGGTGTTGGTTCCCATGCTGGTCTCGGCCCGCCACCGCAGCGCGATGGAGCGCAACGCGAACAACCTGCGCCAGCAGCATCAGGCGTTGATCATCGCCTCGAACGTCTATGCCGTGCGTCTCCCGGGGCTGACGGGATTCACGCCCACCCAGCAGGGCTACATGACCCTCCCCGCGGGCCTGGCCACCACCGGCAGCCTCACCGACGACGGCTCCGTCGTCGCGTCGCGGTATTGGATGCTCCTGAGCCAGGGTTTCTGCACGCCCGGATTGTTGCTGCATCCCTACGACCACGCCACGGTCTGGACCACCGGCTCCGTCGTCCCCGCGAACTTCTCCTACGCCATGCTCCGCATCACCGGCACGTCGGCCGACGCGGGTCGGCGGGCCGAGTGGGCCGACAACGTCAACGCCTCGGCCCCGCTCATCTCCGACCGCAACACGGGCGCGGGCAACGCCGACAATCTTGTGCGCAGCCTCTGGACCGCCAAGCCGGGCGACTGGCAGGGGCACGTCGTCTGGGGCGACAACCGCGTGACGTTTGAGGAGAGCAACCGCCTCTCGACCACGACGATCTACAACTCGGTCAAGCAGACGCACGACAATCTCTTCGCGACGGGCGCCGCGGCAGGCGTGAGCGACAACTCGTCCCAGCCCGACGCGAATGCGATGATGACCACGACGAATTGAATCAGATGATGGAATTGTCGAGCGGTGTCATGAGATTCACACTCGGAGCAAAAGCGATGCGACGGTATACGTTCACCCGGACGGATCTGGTGGTGCTGCTGGTCATCATTGCGTTGCTGGGCTTTTTGTTGCTCCCGCCGCTCCGGGACATGTCGCGAAGGCCGAACCCCTCCACCTATCGCCAGAACGCCTCCCAGGTGCGAGGGATCCACCAAGCGCTGGTCATCTTTGCCCAGAGCAACAACGGAAAGCTCCCAGGTCTCGACAAGGACGGCGAAACCCTGCTTGCCGGTTTGCAGGCGACCGGCAGCGCCACGGACGACGGTTCCACAGCGGCGGCCCGATATTGGCTGCTCATCAATGGGATGTTCATCGCCCCGAGCACGTTGATCGCTCCCGAGGATGCGGCCTCGTGCTGGACCACCGGCTCGCTTTCCACGGCGAACTTCTCTCACGCGCTGCTTCGCATCACAGGGACGGCCGCCGACCGTGAGCGCCGTGAAGAGTGGGCGGACAACAACAATTCCCGCGCGGTGATGGTTTCCGACCGCAACGCCGGCCGCGACAACACCGACGGACAACTGCTGCGCTACTGGAGCACGAACCGCGGCGTCTGGCGAGGGGACGTCGCTTGGGGCGACAACCACGTCACCTTCGAGAAAAGCAATCTCATGTCGTCCATGACGGTCTACGGCACCAAACTCCATGCGCAGACCACCAACGACAACCTCTTCGCCGACGCGCCGGCCCCCGGCGTCACCGAAGCGGCAACGCAGCCGAGCGCCAACGCCATGATGACCACGACGAATTGACCGGATGCCTTTTTCGCCATCCCGGAACGTAGAACCGATGCCCCGCCGCGCCTTCACGCTCTTCGAACTCCTCGCGATCCTGGTCGTCCTCGCGGTGGTCGCGGCGGCCGTGGTGATTCCCATGCTGGCCGCCGCCCGCCGGAAGGCGGCCATGGCGCAGAACGCGAACAATCTCCGCACGCAGCACATGGGCTTGGCCGTCGTGGCGAGCGGCTACGGCATCCACCTTCCGGGTCTGACGGATGACCCAACCAACGCGCATGGCAACCTGGCCATCCCCGCGGGCATGACCACCACAGGCAGCCTGACCGACGACGGCACGGTGGCCGCCGCGCGCTGGTGGATCGTATTCAGCATCACCTCCTTCCGCCGCGAATTGCTGCTCAACCCGCTCGACACGGCCAAGGCGTACGCTTGGGGGCCGATGACCACCGCCAACTTCTCGCACGCCATGCTCCGCATCACCGGGACCTCAAGCGACCGGGAGCGCCGGGCGATGTGGCGCGACGACAACAACGCGTTGACTGTGCTGCTCTGCGACCGCAACACGGGCGCGGGCAACGCCGACAACCAGGTGAGCAGCCTCTGGACCCGTCGGCCCGGGGATTGGCAAGGCCACGTCGCGTGGGGCGACGGGCACAGCACATTTGAGCGGAGCCAATTCGTGTCGATGCCGCACTACTGTCCGGGATTTCCGGCCGGCGGAATTCACGCAATCTTCGCTTGCGCCCCCGGCGCGGATCGTGCATGATCCCGTGCATGGCCGAGGCGTCGCCCCCATCTTGCCCGCAGGTCCAGGAGGACCAGGTCCATTGCCTCCAGATCGTCCGCGGGCTGC
>JAPLMQ010000055.1 GCA_026386955.1 Planctomycetota bacterium | reverse complement strand
CGTCATCTTGGGGTCGCCGATGTCGTGGATCACCGCATCGATCAGCATCGGCTCTTGCGTCTGGCGTTCCATCGCGGGCTCCTTTGCCGATTCAGCGCCAGGCGGGGAGATTTAGTACTGGGTTATTCAGAGGTCCCATCTGAAAATTGCCTCAAGATTTTTTTCGGCCCATCCATAACTCCTGCAAATAAGTCGCGGCATGGCGGCTTGTCCGGATTTGGCCGGACACCTGTGCGGGTATATGGGAGGGCGCGATTTTTTTCCCGGACGTCGGCCAACGACATGTTCGACCCCGCTCGGAAGGCGAGCCGGGGCGGGCGGCCGGCCGCGACCTCCAGCGCTTGAAACGACCCATCGACGACTCTTCAAAGAGGAGGCTTCCGCCATGCCCACGCTGCACGATTCCGCTCTCCGCGACGCATCAAATGGACGCCCCGTGGCGTTGGTCAGGCGTGCGCCGCGACCCCTCGCGATACACTCAGTTCGGCCGGGCCCTGCCTCGTCTCCGCTCACACCGAAAGCACGCCCCATGACCGTCCCCTCCCAAGCGTCGGCTGCGCCATTGTCGACGTCCTCGCCGACCCGCTCGGCCCCGATGTTCTTCGCCCGTTTCGCCGCTGTTTTCGCCCTGTTTTTCGTTGTGCTCTCCGCCCTCGCCATTGGCCCCATTCCCGCCGCCCGCGCCGCCGATTGGCCCACCTACCGCCACGACATCAACCGCACCAACGCCAGCGACGAACCGCTCGCTTTCCCGCTCCGCCTCGCGTGGTCCTACACCTGCGCGCAGGCCCCCGAGCCGGCCTGGCCTGAGCAGCTCTACCTCCTCAACCGCGTCGACTTCGACTACGCCCCCGCCCCTGTGGTCGCGGGCGGGCTGATGATCTTCGGCTCGACCTCCGACGACGCCGTGCACGCCCTTGACGCCGCGACGGGCGTGGAGAAATGGCACTTCATCACCGGCGGCCCCGTGCGCTTTTCCCCGCAGATCGTGGGCGACAAGGTCTACGCCGCGTCAGATGACGGCTACGTCTACTGCCTCAACGCCTCGACGGGCAAAGCCGTCTGGTCCTTCCGCGGCGGCCCCGTCGACGAGCGCCTCGTCGGCAACCACCGCATGATCTCCCGCTGGCCGATGCGCAACGGCCTGCTGGTCGACGCCGGCATGCTTTTCTGCGTCGCGGGGACGTGGGGCTCCGAGGGCGTCTTCGTCTACGCGCTCAAGGCCGAGACGGGCGAGGTGATCTGGTGCCGCGACACCTCGGGCGTGGGCGGCATGGGCATGACCGACTTCGTGGGCATGGGCATCAACCCGCAGCACCAGGGCGAGTTCGGGATATCCGGCGCGAACCCGCAGGGGCCCATGGTGGCGAACGAGCGCGTGCTGATCGTGCCCAACGGCTTCGCGGCGCCGATGTCGTACGACCGCGCGACGGGCAATGGCGGCGGCGTGGGCGGCGGCCCGGCGGGCACGGGCGGCACGTGGCTGGCGATCGACGGCAGCCGGCTCTACTGCTTCAGCAAGCACGGGCAGCGGCAGAACGTGCTGAACGTGCAGGACTACGACTTGGTGAGCGGGAAGGCCGGCCGCGGCTGGCGCACGCCGGCGATCCCCTGGCTGTCGATCGCCCCGCAGATCAAGCCCGAGGAGATCCACGCCAAAGGCAAGGTCAGCATTCTGGCCCACAAGGGCAACTACGCCCGGCAGGCCTACCAACTCGCGAAGGCCGGCGCGGAGCTGATCGTCGGGCAGGACGGCTACGTCGCCGCGGAGACCGAGGCGCAGAAGGAGATCTGGCGCGCCCCGGTCGAGGGCGAGGCCCGCGAGATCGCGGTGGCGGACGGACGGCTCTACGTCGCGACGGACCGTGGCGTGATCTACTGCTACGAGAGCGCCGGCAAGGGCGGGGAGAAGCCGGCGGTGCGGCATGATCCCGGGGCGGCGTTCCGGGCGAAGGCGGCCGGCGCGGAGAACGACGACTCGAAGCTCGTCTCGAGCGTGCCCGGCTGGGGGGTGAAGCAACTGCTCGCGTCCCACATCGACCGCGGCTTCGCCATGGTCGTGTGTGATGCGGACGGCAGCGTCTCCGAGGCGCTTGCGGGCCAGTCACAGCTGCGAGTCATTAATGTGCAGACGGATTCCGCCGTCGCCGCCGCCCTGCGCGAGCGGCTGCTCGCGGAGACCAACTGGCACGGCAGCCGGATCCACGTGCAGGTCGTCGAAAGGCTCGACAAGCTCCCGTTCGCGCAGTTCTTCGCCAACGCGGTGATCGTCGCGTCGCCGCTCGATGCGGCCAAGGGCGACGCCGGCGCGGTCGCCAAGGAGCTTTACCGCGTGCTGCGCCCGTGCGGCGGTGTGCTGGTCGCCCCGGGCCTCAAGCCCGAGCAGGCCAGCGCCCTCGCGGCCGAGTGCGGCGCGACCGACGCGGAGCGCACCGCCAAGGCTAGCACCAAAGATGACGTGAAATCAGCCGATCGGCCGCTCGTCATCCGCGGCAAGCTCCCGGGCGCGCTCGACTGGGACTCGCCCAAGGAGATCACCGCCGACCAGCGCGTGAAGTGGCCGCTGCGTCCGTTGTGGTTCGGCGGGCCGACGTCGCTGCAGACGCACAACTTCCGCCAGGGGGCCGACGGGCCCACGCTCGCCAATGGGCGGTCGTTCATCATGGGCGAGGACTCGCTCACCGCCGTCGACGCCTACAACGGCGAGGTGCTCTGGTCGCGCCCGATCCCCAAGGAGAACGGCGACATCCGCTCCGTCGACGGCCTGCTCTTCGGCGCCAGCGAGGCCAAGCCGTACGGCAAGCAGGATTTCGCCCGCTCGCTCCGCGTCAACGACGACACGGTCTATCTCGCCCTCGGGGCGGCCTATCTCCGCGGCCGCAGCGCCACCATCGAGATCGACGCCCGCACCGGGGTCCAGAGAAGAGTCTACGGCGCCTACATCCCGCCCACGCCCGTCGGCCTCGCGTCCGCCCGCACCTGGCCCATCGACGTCGACGCCCACCGCTCCGGGACCGTCACGCTCGAGAAGACCGCGGCGGGCCTGGTCGTCACGCTCGTGACGAAGAACCCCGCACCGGCCAACATCGACGCGTGGGAGCTCTTCTTCGACCTCCGCCCGTTCGACGCCCGCTACGGCCTCTACGACCACGGGGCGTTCCACCTCCGCGTCACGCCCGCCCGCGCGAAGGGGATTGCGGCGACGTGGTCGCACGGGACCGAGACGCAGTACATGTTGGAATATCCGGAGATTTCCGTCGCGGGCGAAGCCGTGGCAGGGGGGAGCAAGACGGTCGTCACGCTGCCTTGGGCGGGCCTCGAGAAACTTGAGAAACTTGCGGGCTGGAAGCCGAGTTCGTTCGGCTTCGCCGCGACGCTCAACGTGAACGACGGCAAGCGCGACGAGCCGTTCGTGCGCCGCCACCTCTTCTGCGACTGGGCTGCCGACGGGATCAACAACGGCTGGGCGAAGGTGACGCTCGACGGCAACGAAGATGGGATCGCCGGGGCGAAGACGCAGCCCGCCGCCGCTCCGGGCACGCAGCCCGCGTTCGCCGCTCCGCCGACGATCATGGCGGCGATGCGGAAGTTCAACGCCGCCGCGCTCCGCAAGGGCGGGGCCGCGATCGCGCCGTCGGT
>JAPLMQ010000281.1 GCA_026386955.1 Planctomycetota bacterium | reverse complement strand
TGCGCGAGGCGATCGTCGCCCAGCTCCACGCGAAGCTCGACGGCGGGGCGACGCCCTCGCTCGACCTGGTGCGCCAGGCGCTCTACGCCGCGCTGGGCCCCGCGGGGCTCAACGTCCTCGCCCCCACCACCAGCTTCGGCGACTTCCGCGACATCGCCTACACCTCCACCAGCGACGCCAACGGCAGCTCGCGCATCCAGTTCAACCTGCACCTGCACAAGGCCTCGACGCTGGTCACCGAGCCGGTCGACTTCGAGGCCGGCCTGCCCGCGCTCTCGCTCCACCTCGACGGCGGGATCGTGCTCAACGCAGGCTACGACTTCGACCTCTCCTTCGGCGTCGACCGCAACCTGGGCTTCTACGCCGACACCTCCAAGGCCAACGAACTGACCTTCGACTTCAGCGCCGGCATCGCCGCGGGCACGACGCTGACCGGCATGCTCGGCTTCCTGAAGCTGAGCGCGACGGACGACACCTCCTCGCCCATCTCGCACTCGACCTTCGACGGGCAGTTCAAGGTCGACCTCACCGGCCCGCACACCGGCCTGGCCGACCCGCTGCTCGACAAGATCGCCTTGACCGACATCCAGAACGTCCTGGCCGACGTCTCGGTGCTCAAGGGCTCTCTGGCGGCCAACGCCAACATCAACCTCAAGCTCCTTGCGGGCTTCGACAACGCCGACCTCCCGCGCATCAAATCCGACCTGCACGTGGTATGGGGCTTCCTCCCCGGCGCGCCCGATCTCACCGGCGGCATCCCCAAGATCACCTTCAACAACGTGCAGTTGAGCCTGGGCGACTTCTACGGCCACTTCGCTGGCCCGATCCTGGGCTTCATGCAGGACGTCCTGGGGCCGATCAAGCCGATCATCGACCTGCTCGACGCCCGCCTCCCGCTGATCTCCGACCTCGCGGGCAAGAAGATGACGCTGGTCGACCTCGCGACCGTCTTCGGCGACGTCGAGGGCGCGGTCGACGTCGTCAAGGCCCTCGGTGGGATCGCCGACATCGTCACCTCGCTGCCCACCGGCACCAGCAGCGATCTCTACGTCGACCTGGGCAGCTTCGACCTAGGCGCCGCGAACGTCAAGACGCTCGCCGACCTCAAGGCCGTCAAGCCCAACATCATCGAGATCAAGAACCCGCTCGCGGGCCTCGTGGGCCAAGCCAAGGCCTTCTTCGACAAGTCCGACAAGCCCGGGGACGCCGACGGCATCAAGCTCTCGTGGCCGATCATCGACCACCCCGAGACCGCCTTCCGCCTCCTGCTCAACCAGGACGTCAACCTCTTCAACCTCGACCTGCCCAAGATCAAGCTCAAGTTCAACCCCTCGATCAGCTTCCCGCTGCCGATCCCCATCCCCACCACCATCAGCTTCGGCGGGCTGGTGCAGGTCACGGGCAAGCTGGCCTTTGGGTTCGACACGCACGGGCTTCAGGTCTACCAGCGCACGCACAACGAGGCCGACATCGCCGACGGCTTCTACCTCAGCAACCGCTCCAACGCCGACGGCACGGGCGACACCGTCCCGATCCTGACCTTCACCGGCGCGCTCACCGGCAGCCTCGACGTCACCGTCGGCGTCGCCTCCGTGGGCGTGGGCGCCAAGGTCGGGCTGACGCTGAGCACCTACCTCAACGACCCCAACAACGACGGGCGCGTCCACGGCGACGAGCTCTTCGGCGACATCGACGACGGGCTTGCCTGCGCCATCCGCATCACCGGCGAGATCTTCGCCGAGGCCGACATCCACGCCGAGGTCCTCGGGCAGAAGATCGAATACACATTCGCCCACGTGACGCTCTACGCCCTGAGCGTGCTGCCCGAGGAATGCCAGGGCGACCGCTTCGAGTCGAACAACTCGGTGATCACCGCGGCAGACATCGGCGTCGGTCCGGGCCAGCACATCGAGTACGTCAGCATCGACCGCCCCGGCGACGCCGACTGGTACCGCGTCACCCTGCTCAAGCCCGACAGCCTCGTCGTCAAGCTCCACTCCGACGCGAGCTTCGGCAACGTCGATTTCGAGATCACCGACGCCGAGGGCGCGATCCTGGGCCAGGCCGCCACCGGCAACGACGACGAGATCGTCACGCTCGCCGACCTGCCCGCGGGCTCCTACTACATCCACGCCTACGGACAGACCAACGTCTACACCTTCTCGGTCGAGCCCGGGCCCGGGAGCTCCACGCGCGTGATCTACGTCGACGGCGTCGACGAGACCGCCAACGGCAAGACCGACGTGTTCTTCCCCGACGCCGACCACTTCCACCGCACCAACCGCAGCTTCTACACCCTGCGCCTTGGCAACGACGCCAACGACGGCCTCTCGGCCGACCACCCCAAGTCCACGCTCCAGTCCGTCTACAACTCGCTCACCCTCACGCCCAACGACCTGATCGTCCTCGACACCGCCCTCTACCCCGACGACCTGCTCGCCCCGGCGGCGCAGGCGGGCGTGACCATCGTCGGCGCGCCCTTCTTCGACGAGAGCGCCGGCGCCGTCGTCCGCGCCGGCAACGGATGGACCCTCAACAGCTCGGGCAACCGCGTCCGCAACATCCGCTTCGGCCCGCCGGCCGTGAAGTCGCCCCCGTTCCCCGGGCAGCTCAGCACCGCCCTGACCATCAACGGCAACGACGACCTGCTGGAGAAGAACACCTTCTTCGCGTTCGGCGCCTACGTCAGCTACCTCTACGCCGTCGGCGACTCGGGCGACCGCAACACCATCCAGGACAACACCGTCACCGGCACCGACGGCATCCGCCTCGACGCCGGGTCGGACCACGCGCTGGTCCAGCGCAACTCCCTCACCGTCACCGTCGTGGGCATCGTCGTCAACGGCACCAACGCCGACGTGAAGAGCAACACCATCGACACGCGGGAGATCCCCTCGCCCGACTCCCCGGCCTTCAGCACCGGCATCGCCATCGGGGGCGACTTCAACACCGTCGAGTCGAACAGCCTCGAGACGACCGAAGGGATCGACCTCAACGCGGGCAAGCGGAACATCATCACCAGCAACACGATGATCAAGCCCTTGTCGAGCCTGTACACCAGCAACGGGATCCTCGTCGGGGTCGACCAGCCCCTGGCCGACCGCAGCACCATCGACTCCAACGATGCGAGCAAGTTCAGCAACGGGCTCAAGATGACCGGCAACGGCGCGAACGTCTACGGCAACCACTTCCACCACGGCGGCGACGGCGCGTTCATTTCCGCCGACGACGCGATCCTGGGAACCGCCGACCCCGACGCCCAGCCCGTCAACGAGTTCGACCACAACAGCACCGGCATCGAGGTCGCCTTGAACGCCGCCAACGCGGTCGTGCGCTTCAACAAGGTGCATGACAACGGCGTGGGCATCTCCCTGCTCGACGCCGCCTCCACCACCTTCGGCAATGACGTCTACGCCAACGGCACGGGCGTCTTCGGCCTGGGCGTCATCGGCCCGTCGGACTGGACCCACCCCAACACCATCCACGACAACACCACCGGCATCCAGATGTCCGGCTCCGGCGGCGGGGTGCGCTTCAACCGCATCTTCGCCAACGCGACCGGCATCGAGGCCGCCACCGGCGCCAACGTCAACCACAACGTCATCTACCGCAACACCCTCACGGGCGTCCACGTCAAGGCCGGCGTCGGCTCCTCCC
Source organism: Planctomycetota bacterium (assembly GCA_026386955.1). Taxonomy (GTDB): domain Bacteria; phylum Planctomycetota; class Phycisphaerae; order Phycisphaerales; family Phycisphaeraceae; genus JAPLMQ01. The sequence goes on along the minus strand of JAPLMQ010000281.1, from coordinate 65,313 downwards.
TGGCCAACAACACCATCTACCTGACCTCGGGCAACGGTGTGCTCGTCGACACCGCCTCGCGCAACGTCGCCATTCGCAACAACATCGTCTGGTCCGACGGCGACGCCTACGACATCAACGTCACCACCGACAGCCAAGTTGGGCTCGACAGCGACTACAACAATCTCTTCGCGACCAACGGCGGGAAGGTCGTCTGGTTCGAGAAGCCCTTCATCGACCTCTACGACTGGCAAGTCGAGGGCGATCTCGACCTCCACTCCATCGGCTACATCGCGCCGCTGCCCGACCTGGACAACCCTCGCTTCAAGAACCTGGCCGCGAACGACTACCACCTCAACGCCGGCTCGACCAGCATCGACTCGGGCGACCCCGTCAGCGCATTCGGGCTTGAGCCGCAGAACAACGGCAACCGCATCAACCAGGGCGCCTACGGCAACACCGACCAGGCGACGGCCTCTTCGTCGGCCTACATCCGCATCACCTACCCGAACTACTACCTCGACTGGGTGGCGACCCGCGCCCGCAACATCGTCTGGACGACCTACAACATCACGGGCAACGTCAAGCTCGAGCTCTTCCTCGAGGGCGGAGGCAAGGTGGCCGACATCGGCTTCGCCGCCGCCTCCGCGGGCACGTTCCTCTGGAGCCCGCAGGCCAGCGGCATCGCGCCCGACGCCGCCAAGCGCTACCGCATCCACATCACTTCGGTTGACCAGCCCTCGGTGGGCGTGGTCGCCCGCGAGTTCTTCAACGTCCCGCAGGCATCGGCGAACTACTACATCAACGACGGCTCGACCGTGGGCGACGAATTCACCACCGCCGTGGGCGACAACCGCAACAACGGCCGGTCGCCCGACCGCCCCAAGGCCGACGTGCTGCCGATCCTGCGCAACTACGCGCTGACCGCCAACGACGTCGTCCACGTCGACACCGGCAACTACATCGACGTCCGCAACCTCTCGATCAATTTCAACACCACCGCCAACCCCAACCCCGGCACCGAGCTGGGCGACGACCAGGGCTTCACCATCGTCGGCCCGACCGACCAGGCGAAGGTGGCCTCGCTCGACCGCGCCAACCCGTTCCTGTACGCCACGCACGTCGATGTCATCAACGCCAACTTCATGGTGCTCCAGCGGCTCACGCTCCTGGGCGGCGGGGCGGGCGTGCTGGTCCGCAACAACTCCGCCAGCTTCCACGCCGACCACCTCGTGGTCGCCAACACCGGGGGCGACGGCGTCCGCCTCGACTCCACCGCCGTCACCGCGACGCTCGACACGCTGGTCGTCCACGACAACGCGGGCAACGGCATCGTCGTCGCCAGCGTCATCCCCTCGCTGAGCAACTCGAGCGTCTACGACAACGGCGCCGACGGCATCGACCTCACCAACGCCGGCGGCATCGTCGTCCAGAGGAACACGGTCCACGACAACAAGGGCTTCGGCATCTACGTCGTGAACCCCACCTTCGGCAGCACGGCGCTGATCGGCAGCCTCGACCTGCCGGCCGGTCTGGGCAACATCGTCTACCACAACGACCGCAACGGCATTTTCACCTCCTCCGCCGTGGGCGCGACCTTGGGCGTGGTCGTTGCGGGCAACACCGTCCACGACCACAAGAACCTCGACCAATACGCCGGCATCCACGTCAGCTCGGGCGACCGCGCCACGCTCAACGTGGTCTACGACAACTCCAGGGGCATCGAGGCCTTCAACTCCTCGAGCGTCGACAACAACCGCGTGTACGACAACACCCACGTCGGCATCTACGCCCAGAATGACGTCGCCGTCACGGGCAACACCGTCTACGGGAACGACATCGGTGTGCAGGCGCTGTTGATGCGAGGCCTCATCTCGGGCGTCCCGCAGATCGCCAACAACGCGGTCTACAACAACACCCACACCGGGCTGCTCATCCAGACCGCGATCAACACGCTCCCGAGCGGCGCGATCCCGTCGGGCCACCTGCAGGTCTTCAACAACACGGTCTACCAGCCCGGCGGCGTCGCCGTCCGCGTCGAGGGCAACTCGCGCGACATCGAGCTGCGCAACAACATCATCGACGCCCCCGGCTCCACCGCGATCAGCGTCGCCGACGACAGCCAGTTCCACTTCACCAGCGACTCCAACATCCTCTACGCCCCCGGCGGCGCGATCGGCGACTGGCAGGGCCGCCACCCCACGACGCTGCTCGCCTGGCAGAACACCGCCTTCACCGACTACTCCAGCCTCGCCATCGATCCGTTGCTCGTCGCACCCGGGTCGGGCGACCTGCACGAGCGCAGCACCGCCGGCTCGTTCCACGGCGGCTCGCTCGCGCCCATCCTCGGCGGCTCCGGCCTGCCCGTCGCCAACCCCGGCTCGCTCACCGCCGACGCCGCCCAGTCGCCCGCGATCGACCGCGGCGACTTCGCCGTTCCCTTCGTCCCCGGCACGGAGACCGCGCCCAACGGCAACGCCGTCAACCTCGGCGCCTACGGCAACACCGCTCAGGCCTCGCGCAGCCCCTCGCAGTACGTGCTGGTCACGTCCCCGCAGGCGGCCGCGGTCTGGCCGATGGGCGAGACCTTCTCCATCCTCTGGCATTCGCAGGACGTCGCGGGCAATGTGGTGATCGAACTGCTCCACGCCGGCTCGGCCTCGGTCGTGCGCACCATCGCCCCCGCGGCCGCGAACACGGGCCGCTACGACTGGTCCCTCCCGGCCGACCTCGCCCCGGACAACGACTACGTCGTCCGCGTCACCCGCTCCGACGCCGCGGGGGCGGGCTCCAGCGCCGCCTTCGCCATCGCCCCGGTCACGCACACATTCTATGTCAACGACGGCTCCGTCGAGGCGGGCAGCCTCACCACCGCCGCGGGCGCCGACGGCAACGACGGGCTCACGCCCGCCACGCCCAAGCCCTCCATCCAGGCGGTGCTCGCGGCGTATCACCTTGGCGCGGGCGACGTCGTCCGCGTCGACCGCGGCTCGTACTTCCTCACCACCAACGTCACCGTCGGCGCGGACGACGCGGGCGTGCGCATCGAGGGCATCCACGCCGCCGACCCCGCCGACGGGGCCGTGCTCGTCCGCGGGAACAACACGCCCAACGGCTACGTCGCCGAGGTCCTGCACGCCTCGGGCGTCACGCTTGACCACCTGTCGATGACCGGCGCCCGCGTGGGCGTCTTCGCCGACAGCTTTGGGAGCGTCGGCTACGCCACGCACCTGACCGTCAGCAACTCGCGGATCTTCGACAACCTCACCCGCGGCATCGACCTGACGTCCAACAACGACTTCGCCGCCATCACCGGCAACACGCTCTCGGGCGACCGCAGCCTCATCGTGCAGGGCGTCCCGATCCACGCCCAGGGCACGGCCATTGCCGCCAACGCGAACAACCTGCTCATCTCGGGCAACACGCTCACACAGTCCACCCCGATCTTCAGCGACGTCGACTTCGGCATAGCCTCGGGCGGGCTGCGCAACGTGATCAGCGGCAACAATGTCTCGGGCTACCTCTACGGGATCGATTATGCGGTCTCGAACATCGCCACGGGCCTGGCCGCCGACGTCTCGACCATCAGCGGCAACACGGTCCACGACGACACCAACGCCGGGATCATCGTCACCTCCTCGTCGTCCAACTCGAACCAGCTCGTCCCGCGCGTCGTCGTCTCCGGCAACACCGTCTTCGGGCACAACGTCAGCCCGGGCGGCTTCACGCTCACCGCGGGGATCTACGGCGGGGACCAGGTGAGCGGGAACGTCGTCTACGACAACTCCAACGGCATCCAGGGCGGCGGGCTGGTCTCGGGCAACCGCGTCTTCGGGAACTCGGTCGCGGGCATCGTCGACGCCGCGCTCGCCAAGGGGAACCAAGCCTACTCCAACGGCATCGGCATCGTCTCGGCCTACAAGGTCGAAAACAACCTGGTCTACGCCAACACCGTCGCCGGCATCGAGGTCCACGGGGGCAATGCGCAGAACCACACGCGCGTGCTGAACAACACGGTCTACCAACCCACGGGCGACGGAGTGCGCGTCGACACCAACGCCTCGGGCATCGACATCCGCAACAACATCATCCAGGTCGGCGCGGGCGTCGCGCTCACCGTCGACGCCAGCAGCCAGTCCGGCTTCTCGAGCGACTACAACCTGATCCACTCGACGGGCTCGGGCACCGTCGCGAAGTGGGGCGCCCAGGCCTTCGCAGACCTCGTGACCTACTCCACGACCCTCGGCTTCGACGCCCACAGCTTCGACGCCGACCCCGATTTCGTGAACCCCCCGGGCGTCGACTTCGCGCTGGGCTACGACATCGCCGCCAAGGTCGACCACGGGCAGGACGACAACTTCCACCTCTCGCCCCCAACCGGCAGCGGCGAGTTCTCCGAGCCCCAGTCCCCGGGCATCGACGCGGGCGACCCGCTGAGCTACTTCCTCTCCGAGCCGCAGCCCAACGGCGGGCGCATCAACCTCGGCTTCGAGGGCAACACGCCCCAGGCGACGCCCAGCGCCAGCCCCGCGGTCGTCGTCCTCGCGCCGCATGGCGGAGAGCAGATTCAGGAGGGCAGCCCCTTCACCATCCAATGGACCTCGCTGGGCATCGCCAGCCAGGCGCCGGTCTCCTTCATCAACGTCGGCGGGCCGACGGTCGGGCAATACCTCTTCGGCAACTACCAGACGCTCCCGACCAACCAAGCCTCGATCCTGGGCTCGACCAACTTCAGCCAGACGACCAACCAGCCCGTCGACACCTCGGGCGTGACGAACCCCGCGCCGATGGCGGTCTATCAGTCGATGGCCTTCGCCAACTCCGCCACGGGCAACCGCATCTCCTTCTCGCTGCCGGTGCCTGACGGGGCGTACAGCATCCGCCTGCACTTCGCCGACCCCTTCTTCGACCAGGCGGGCTTCCGCACCTTCGACATCAAGCTGCAGAACGCGACGGTCAAGAGCAACTACGACATCGTCGCCGACGCCGGCGCCCCGCTGAAGGCGGCGACACAGACCTTCAGCGTCAACGCCGCGGGGGGGCAGGGCATCCAACTCGACCTGGTCGGCACCAGCCCGCTCAACCCCGACCTGGGCCCGCTCATCTCGGGCATCGAGCTTGTTTCGATCAATCCCGCCGGCGCAGCCAGTGCGAAGTTCGACCTGGCGGTCTCGGTCGACAACGGCACGACCTACGCCCCGATCACCGCGGGCATCGTCGCCGACCGCTTCGGCGCGGGCAGCTTCCTCTGGACCGCCGGGCCGCAGTCCAACGGGACCAACGCGCTCGTCAAGGTCACGTCGGAGGACCAGCCCACCGTCAGCGGCGCCTCGCCCCAGGCCTTCCAGATCGTCCCGGGCGGGCACAACTTCTACGTTAACGACAACTCGCTCACGGGCGACGAATACACCACCGCCGTGGGCAACGACGCCAACTCCGGCAAGGCCCCCTCGGCCCCGATGGCGACCCTCTCGGCCCTCCTCGCGAGCTACAAGCCCCACGCCGGCGACACCGTCTTCGTCGACTCGGGCACCTACAACCTCCTGCAGAACGTCACGCTCACCGCCGACTACGCGGGCGTGACCATCGTTGGCCCCACCGGCGCGGGCCACCAGGCCCTCTTCGACCGCGGGGCCGGCGCTTTCGGCACCTATGGCTTCGACCTCCAGACGGGGGCGAGCAACATCACCCTCGACCACCTCTCCATCACCGGAGCCTACGTGGGCGTCCACTTCGTCACCGGCCCTTTCGGCGGCAGCGCCATCGACCACGTCTCGATCACCAACTCCACCATCTTCGACAACAACTTCATCGGCATCGACCTGCCGTACGGCAACACCAACACGCTCATCAGCGGCAACACCATCTACGGCGACCTCAGCGACTTCTCGACCTTCCAGCGCACCGGCATCAGCGCCGCGGCGCCCAGCACCACGATCTCCGGCAACACCCTCTACAGCCTCAACGCCGTCGACTTCCAGGCCGACTACGGCATGACCGTCAGCGGCGACGGCAGCCTCGTCACCGGCAACACCGTCCACGACGCCGGGCGCTTCGGCATCTACGCCACCAACGCCGTCACCGTCTCCAACAACACCGCCTACAACTTCATCCGGTCCGACAACCTCGGCACCGGCATCTCCGTCAGCTACGGGGCCGCCGCCGTGGGCAACACCGTCCACGACAGCAACCTCGGCATCGACGCCCACGAGCCCAAGACCTCCGTCACCGGCAACCGCGTCTACAACAACACCAGGCTCGGCATCTTCACCAACGGCAACCCGGTCGTCCGCGGCAACACGGTCTACTCCAACCCCATCGGCATCCAACTCGCCAACTTCAACGGCGGCGGCTTCCAGGGCGACGTCAGCGGGAACCTGGTCTACGCCAACACCACCGAGGCGATCCTCGTCGAGTCCAGCGCCTTCGACACCGTCGCCAACCGCTCCCGCGTCTGGGGCAACACCATCTACCAGCCGGTGGGCGACGGCATCGTGGTCGACCAGTCGACCAACACCGCCGACCTGCGCAACAACATCATCCAGGTTGGTGCGGGCAGCGCCCTCAAGGTCGCCTTCGACTCCGCCGCCGGGCTCTTCAGCGACTACAACGTCTACTTCGCCACCGGCGCGGGCCGCATCGCCACCTGGGCCGGCGTCGCCGTCACCACCCTCGACGACGCGTTCTACAACCTCGGCATCGACGGCAACAGCCTCTTCGCCGACCCGCGCTTCGTGGACCCCGACGGCGCCGACGGCGGCTTGGGCTTCGTCGGCGGGGCCGACAAGGGCCTCGACGACAACTTCCATCTCCAGGCGGACTCGCCCGCCATCGACGCGGGCGACCCCTCCTCCGCCTACGTCAACGAGCCGGGCCCCAACGGCCGGCGCGTCAACATCGGGTACGACGGCAACACCGCCTTCGCGGCGACCAGCACCGCCCGGCTCGTGCAGGTCCTCACCCCCGTGGGCCGCGAGAAGTTCAGCCTCGGGCAGGCCGTCCCGATCCAGTGGCGCAGCACCGGGCTGACGCTCCAGTCGCCCGTTCTCCTGGTCGACGCCGGCGGGGGCGACGGCTCCGGCTGGTCGGCCGACCGCTACCTCACCTCCGGCAGCGCCGCGGCCGCCTACACCACCCCCGTTGACGTCAGCGGCGTGGTCGATCCCGCCCCCGCGGCGGTCTACCGCAGCTTCGACGCGGCCACCAACGGCGTGGGCAACAAGCTCTCCTACAAGTTCGCCGTGCCCGACGGCTCCTACACGCTCCGCCTTCACTTCTTCGAGCCGTACAACAGCAACGTGGGCAGCCGCGTCTTCGACATCGTTGCTCAAGGCGCCGTCGCCGTCGCCGACTACGACATCACCGGCGACGCCGGCACGTTCGCCAAGGCGACGCAGCAGACCATCGCCGCCGTCGCCGCGGGCGGGGCGGGGCTCACGCTCGACCTCGTGAACAAGACCTACACAGGCGCGGTCCTCGCGGGCATCGAGATCCTCTCCGCCAACGCCGGCGGGGTGGCCGCGCCGACCTTCAGCGTCCAACTCTCGACCGACAACGGCGCGAACTGGAGCGTCCTCGCCGCCGCCGTGGGCGTCGACCACCTCGGCAACGGCTCGTTCAACTGGACCGCCGGCCCGGTCTCGAACCAGGATCTCGTCCGCGTCGTCGCGAATGCCGCGGGCTCGCCCCAAGGCCAGTCGAAGCAGGCGTTCCTCGTCGCCAACGCCGGGCACGACTACTACGTCAACGACAACGCCACCGCGGGCGACAGCCTCACCACCGTCGTGGGCAACAACGCCAACACCGGCAAGTCGCCCGACTCGCCCATGGCGAGCCTCCTGGGCCTCTTCGCCGCCTACAAGCCCCACGCGGGCGACACCGTCCATGTCGACAACGGCAGCTACACGCTCCTGCGCAACCTCCGCCTCGCGGCCGACGTCAATGGCGTGGCGATCCAGGGCCCCGCGGCGGGCGTCGGCGAGGCCATGCTCTCCCGCGGCGGGCTGCCCGCCTCGCGCCAGCTCCAGAACGGCGGGATCTACGACATCGAGTTCACGGGCGCCGCCAACGTCACGCTCGACCGCCTCGCCCTCACCGGCGCCGACGTGGGCGTCTACAGCGCCAACATCTTCAACCCCTTTGCCGTCACCAGCGCCGGGCTGACGATCTCCAACTCCCGGCTCTTCAACAACGGCGCCGCCGGCGCGATCCTCGACAGCACCAGCAGCGCCACGACCCTCATCAACAACATCGTCTCGGGCAACCCCGCCGGCAACGCCAGCAGCACGCTGCAGGGCATCGGCATCCAGGCCCGCGGCAACGACACGCACATCGTCAACAACACCGTCGCGAACACCGGCTTCATCGGCATCGACGTCGGCGGCCAACGCGCGATCGTCTCGGGCAATGCCGTCTCGAACACCCAGCAGGGCATCGTCGACAACTCCGGCTCGCCCAACAGCACCGTCGTCAACACCATCTCCAACAACGTCGTCCACGACACCACGAGCACCGGCCTGCGCGGCGGGCTCTACACCCTCGTCACCGGCAACACCGTCTACAACGTCGCGGGCAACGGCGTCGCCGCCATCCAGGTCGTCGGGCAGGCGACCAACAACACCGTCTACAACAGCTACGACGGCATCGTCTCGAACGGGCAGACCGCCCTGATCGACCACAACCGCGTCTTCCACAACGCCCACGCGGGCATCGTCGTGAGCAACCGCGAATCGGTCATCGGCAACCGCATCTACGGCAACGCCATCGGCGTCATGGTCTCGGGCACGTCATCCTCCCGCCGTTGGAGCGGGCGCATCGAGGACAACCTCATCTACGCCAACGCCAACCAAGGCATCCTCGTGGGCGGAGGCGACTCGTTCAACCAAGTCCACGTCAGCTCCAACACCATCTACCAGCCGGTGGGCGACGCCATCCGCGTCGACGGCGGGTTCGGCAACATCGACATCCGCTCCAACATCGTCCAGGTCAACGCGGGCTACGGCCTCTACGTCGCCGCCAACACCCAGACGGGGCTCACCAGCGACTACAACGAGTTCTTCAAGGGCCCGGCGCCCAACGCCTTCGTGGGCTATTGGAACGACGCCACCCAGGCCGACTTCGCCGCGTGGAAGGCCGCCTCGGGCAAGGACGTCCACAGCCTCTTCGCCGACCCGGCGTTCATCGACATCAACGGCGCCGACAACATCTTCGCCTACGACACCACGCAGAACCTCGACGGCGGGAGCGACGACAACTTCCAGCTTCTCGCCGGCTCGCCCGCGATCGACCGCGGCTACGCCTGGGGCCTCCCCGCGGCCGACCTCCTGGGTGCCGGGCGCGTCGACGACCCCGGCACGACCAACGCCGGCGCGCCCGACTACGCCGTCTCCACCCTCGGCTCGAGCCTCTTCGACCCCGCGGGCGGCACGCAGCTCAACCTCTTCAGCAGCTACAACTCCTACACGCTCCCCTTCGCCTTCCCGTTCTACGGCGCGAGCTACACCTCGGTCTACGTCTCCGTCACCGGCGTGCTGCAGTTCGGCGGCGTCGACGGCCCCAACGACACCAACAACACCGCCGCCAAGTTCCTCACCAACATCCGCGTCACGCCCCTCTGGGACAACTTGAGCGCCCTGACCAACGTCTTCATCGACGCCACCGTGGCCGACCAGGTCCGCTTCCGCTGGTCCGGCACGAACAACGGCAACGGCCAGCCCGTCAACTTCGCCGTCGTCCTCTTCGCCGACGGGCAGATCCGCTTCGACTACGGGGCCGGCAACACCGGGCTCACTCCGACCGCCGGCGTCTCCCGCGGCGACGGCTCGACCTTCCTCCTCGCCCCGACCAACAACCAGGCCACGCTTACCAACGCCAACTCCGTCCTCTTCAGTTTCACCCCCGGCTTCGCCGACATCGGCGCCTACGAGTTCCGCGGCTCCAGCGCCGACACCACGCTCCCGACCATCACCGGCTCGACGCCCGTCGGCGTCCACGCCTCGGGCTCAGTCCCCGCGCCGCTCACCCAGATCGTCCTGACCACCAGCGAGCCGCTCAACCCCACCGACGCCAACGCCCCCGCGCTCTACGAACTCCGCTTCGCCGGGCCCAACGGCACCCTGGGCAACGCGGACGACATCCTCTACACCCTCACCCCGCAGTACACGCTCGACGCCACCTCGCTCACGCTCAACCTGCCCGCCGTTGCGCTCCCCGCGGGCCTCTACCGCCTGACCGTCTTCAGCGACGCCACCCGCAGCCTGCACGACACCTCGGGCCTGCCCCTCGCCGGCGCGGGCGGCAACGTCGCCGCGCCCTACGTCCGCCAATTCACCCTCGGCGCCGCCGCCAACGTCGCCCCGGGCGTCTCGCTCGACGCGCCCGCCGCCACCCCCGAAGGCACCACCTTCGCCCTCGCCGGCACCTTCACCGACCCCGACGCCGGGCAGACCTTCACCGCCACCGTCAACTTCGGCGACGGCTCGGGCGACCAGCCGCTCACCCTCAAGCCCGACAAGTCCTTCAACCTCGCCCACGACTACGCGATCCACGGGCTCTACACCGTCACCGTCACCGTCAACGACTCCGCAGGCGGCTCGACACCCCTCTCCGCCGTCGCCTCCATCACGCAGGTCAACCCCACGGCCGCCTTCACCAACGCCGGCGCGGTCACTGAAGGGACCGCGGGCTCCGTCTCCTTCAACAGCCCGTTCCACCCGCTCGCCTCCGTCGTCGCCGCGGGCTTCAAGTTCAGCTACGACTTCGACGACAACGGCACGTTCGAGCTCGCCGGCTCCTCGAGCGCCACTGTCGCCGTCCCCGCTTCGTACCTCACCGGCGTCGCCTCGCGCGTCGTCCACGGGCGCATCACCGACGTCAACGGCGGCTTCAGCGACTACACCACCACCATCGCCGTCAACCCGGCCGTGCCCCAGGCCCCCGTGGCCGACAACGACCTGCTCTCCGTCAACGAGAACTCCTCGATCAAGTTCTCCGTGCTCGACAACGACTCCCACGGCTTGGGTGTGACCTTCAACCTCGCGACCGTCGTGGTCGGCACGGCCCAGACCCACGGCCTGCTCGTCTACGACGCGGGCGTCGGCAAGTTCCTCTACAAGCCTGCCCAGAACTTCTCGGGCCAGGACTCCTTCACCTACACCGTGAAGGATTCGCTCGGGCAGGTCTCCAACCTCGCCACCGTCACGCTCCAGGTCCTCAACGTCCCGTCCCTCGCCGTGGCCTCCTCGACGGTCAACGCCGCGAAGGACCAGGCCGGGAAGGACCAGCGGTCCAACGTCGAGACGGTCGACGTCCAGTTCGGGCGCGACACCAACCTCCCCGCGCTGATCACCGACAGCACGGTCACCCAGGCCGTCCAGCTCTGGCAGGTCGGCATCCCGGCGCCGGTGCAGGTCGCCCTCGTCCCCGCGCGGTTCCACTACGACACGGGCTCCCGCACGCTCTCGCTCGACCTCACGCTGGGCGGGCTCGGCGGCACCGACCGCCGCACGATCCTGGGCGACGGCCGCTACGAGCTGCGCCTCGACACCAACCTCATCACCGCCGACGACGGGTCGACCAACCTGATCGACACCGACGCCACGATCGACGGCATCCACCGCATCGCATTCCACCGTCTCCTGGGCGACTACGACGGCGACGGCTCCGTCACCATCGGCGACCGCCCGATCTTCCAGGCCCGCCTCGGCAGCAAGCTCGGGACGCCCGGATATGATGCCGCCTTCGACCTCAACAACGACGGCTTGGTCAACATCGCCGACTACCTGCTCTGGACCAAGCAGCTCAACCACTCGATCTGAAGACCCTGCACGGCGCGTTACGGAGAACGCAGATGTTTAAGTCAATGCTCGGACGCTTCGCCGCCCTCATCGCTCTTGCGGCGCTTGCCCTGCCCCTGCCCGCGCTGGCCGCCACGGCCCAGGTCGACCTCGGCCCGGCGACCGTCTCGTCGGGCGCGGCCCACTTCGCCGTCTCGGTCCTCTTCACCGGCGCGCCCGGCGACCAGATCGAGGCCGTGCAGCTCTCCGTCACCGGCAGCAGCGCCGACCTCACCGCGGGCGGGACCGACTTCAGTCGGTTCAGCTTCGACATCGACGCGGCGACGCTGCCCGGGTGGATCGAGCTCCTCTCGGTCAACACGGGCTTGGGATTGATCGCCCCCAACGACCCCGTCCTCGGGCCGTTCCTCCTCCCCGGCGGGGCGTCGCAGCACATCGGCACGCTCAACGTCAGCCTCGCCGGCCTGCCCTCGGGCGGCACGCCCATCGTCTCCCTCGGCGGTGGCGACCCCGGACTGACGACCGACGTCGGCGGCACCATCGGCGGCAGCCTCGTCCCCTCCTTCGCCGGCTCCACGGCCCACACGGTCTCGCTCGGGCAACCCGACGGCGTAGCGATCCCACCCTCGACCAATGTGCCCGAGCCCGCGAGCGCTGCGATGACACTGCTGCTCGCCGGCGCCCTCCTTGCCCGCCGTCGCGTTGTCCGGTGACGCCTTGGTTTCGCGAAATGCTTCTTGGACGTGCCGCACTGCAGCCGAAGGCTGCTGTGTGCCGGTCGACCGGAGGCGTTGGGACCTGCACGTGTCCGCCTTCTTCCCATTCACCGACGGACGTGCGCGAAACGCCTCGCCAACCGGGACGCGCCGTCGTCCGCACATAGCGGCCTTCGGCTGCGATGTGGCACGCCCCTCCACATTCGTGATGTCGCGCTACTCCACCGCCAACCGATACCCCACCCCCTGCTCCGTCAGCAGATATCGCGGCTGCGCGGGGTCCTTCTCCAACTTGCGCCTCAACCCCGCCATGAAGACGCGCAGGTAATGCGTCTCCTGCACGTGGGGCGGCCCCCAGACCTCCTTGAGCAGGAACGAGTGCGTCGCGACCTTCCCCGCGTGGCGGACCAGCGTCGTCAGGACGCGGTACTCCGTGGGCGTGAGGTGGACCTCCGCGCCCGCGACGCTCACGAGCCGGGCGGAGAGGTCGACGCGCAGGTCGCCGACGGCGAAGACGGCCTCGGGCTCGCGCGCGGCCCGCGCCGCCGAGCGACGAAGGGCCGCGCGCAGCCGGGCCAGCAGCTCCGGCACGCCGAAGGGCTTGGTCAGGTAGTCGTCGGCCCCCAAGTCGAGCGCGGCCACCTTGTCCCTCTCCTGCCCCCGGGCGGAGAGCACGACGATCGGCACCGCGGTCCAGTCGCGCAGTCGGCGCGTCACCTCCAGCCCGTCGATGTCGGGCAGGCCCAGGTCGAGGATCACCACGTCCGGCGGCTGCGTCGCCGCCTGCGTCAGACCCTCGTTGCCGGTCGTCGCCTCGACGAGCCGATAGCCCTGGGCCGCGAGCGTCGGGCGCAGGAAGCGCCGGATTTGGGGGTCGTCCTCGATCAGCAGGATCAACGGGGCGTCGCCCGGCATGCTCGCCTCACCTTCCGGTTTGTCCCTCGTTCGGGGCCGAGGTTCCGATTGCGCCGGCCGCGGGCGGGGCGCCCTCGACCGGGATGAAGAGGTGGAACGCCGCGCCCGTGCCGCCGGCGGGCGGGCGGTTCTCCGCCCAGGCGCGTCCGTCGTGGGCTTCGACGATCACCTTGCAGATCGCCAGCCCCAAGCCCGCGCCGCGCTGCGAGCCGGCGGTCGAGCCACGGAAGAACTTGTCGAACACGCGCGAAAGCTCAGCCGGGGGCAGGCCCGGGCCGCGGTCGAGCACGCTCACCTGCACACCGCCCGGCTTGGCCGTCGCGGCGACCTCGATCGGCGAGCCCGCGGGCGTGTAGTTCGCCGCGTTGTCGAGCAGGTGGATCAGCGCCTGCTCGAACAGGACGCCGTCGACGAAGAGGCTGGGCAAGTCGGTCGGGATCCGCGTGACGACCTCCCGTCCGCCCAGGCGCGGCGACAGCCGATGCAGCGCCGAGCCGACGATCTCCTCCAGCGGCTGCCACTGCCGGGCGGGCTGCGCCGCGCCCGACTCGAGCCTCGCCAAGTCGAGCAGGTTGCCCACCAGGCGGTTGAGCCGCTCGGCCTCGTCGTGGATGGTCTGGGCCAACTCCCGGCTCGCCGCCGGGTCCGACGCCGCGGCCTCCAGCAGCCCGCCGCTGGCCCCGCTGATCACCGCCAGCGGCGTGCGCAGGTCGTGCGACACGCTCGAGAGCAGCGTGTTGCGGACGCGCTCGGCCTCGGCCTGCATCTGCGCGATCCGCGCCCGCTGCGCCAGCCCGTTGCGCTCCACCGCCAGCGCGATCTGGTCGAGGAAGGCCTCCAGCAGCGTGCGCTGCTCGGGCGACATCAACTGCGGCGTCTGCCCAGGCTCCACGCTCGCCACGCCCGCCACCCCCGCGGGCGGGCTGCCCGTCCCGATAGGCAGGTAGAGCCAAGGCGAGGAAGGGAGCGTGTCCGTCCCGCAGCCCGCGATCGTCTCGTGGTCGAACGCCCACTGGGCCACCGCCAGCTCCGCGTCGGGCAACACCACGCCCGTCTCGCTCGCCCGGCGGAACTCCAATCGTCTCCGCTCGTCGGGCAGCAACAGCACCACGCGGGCCGCGAAGACCTCCGCCAACTCCCGCGCCGCCACGTCCAGCAGCGACATCAGGTCCATCGCGCCCGCCAGCCGGTCGGTCATCCGGTAGAGGGCCTCGATCCGCCGCTCGCGCTTGCGGCTGGCCTCCGCGTGCTCGCGCACCTGCACCGTGAGCGTCCCGATCACAAGCCCCACGCCGAGCATGACCAGGAAGGTGATGAGGTAGGGCGTGTCGGTCACGGCGAAGTTGAACCGCGGCGGGACGAAGAAGAAGTCGAAGAAGGCGACGGTGACGACCGCCATCACCACCGAGGGCGTGCGCCCGTAGCGCGCCGCCACGGCCACCACGCCCACGAGGTAGACCATGATGAGGTTGGAGAGGTCGCCCTTGGAGGGGACGTCCATCCCGTAGTAGAGCAGCGCCGCGGCGGCGGTGCAGGCCAGGAGGATCAGCCCGCAGTTGCGGTAGACCGGCCAGTCGATGCGGGGCAGGATCTCGTTCGCGCCGTCGTCGCCGCGGGAGCCGCCTCCGCTGGGTTCGGGGATTTCGGTCCGGCGGGCCTCGGGCAGCCCGTGGATGACGTAGATGTCGACGTCGGCGGCGCGGCGGATGAGTTGGTCGACGATCGGCCGGCGGAGGATCTCGCGCCACCAGGCCCGCGCGGTCTTGCCCACCACGATCTTGGTCACGTTGTTCACGCGGGCGTAGGCGAGGATCTCGTCCGTGGGGTTCAGGCCAGTCAGCGTGACGCTGCGCGCCCCCAGCCGCTCCGCGAGGCGGAAGTTCCGCAGGAGTTGGTCGTGCACCGGTCGCGGCTGCTCGTGCATCCGGGGCGTCTCGACGTAGACGACGGTCCACGGCGCCTGCAGCGCCGAGGCCATGCGCTTGGCGGAGCGGATCACTCGGGCCGCGTGCGGGCTGGGGCTGATGCAGACCAGCAGCCGCTCGGAGGTCGGCCAGGCCCGGCGCGAGAACTCCTGCCGCCGCGCGGCCGTCACCTGAGCCCCGACGCGCTCGGCGGTCTTGCGCAGGGCCAGCTCGCGCAGGGCGGTGAGGTTCGACTTCCTGAAGAACTTTTGCCGTGCCTGCTCCGCCTGCTCGGGGAAGTAGACCTTCCCCTCCGAGAGCCGGTCGAGCAGTTCGTCGGGCGCGAGGTCGACCAGCTCCACCTCGTCGGCAGCCTCGAAGACCGCGTCGGGCAGCGTCTCGCGCACGATCACGCCGGTGACCTGCGCGACCACGTCGTTGAGGCTCTCGATGTGCTGGACGTTGAGCGTGGTGTAGACGTCGATGCCCGCCTGCAGGAGCTCGTCGATGTCCTGCCAGCGCTTCGCGTGGCGCATCCCCGGGGCGTTGGTGTGGGCCAACTCGTCGACGAGGATCAGCTCGGGGCGGCGCTTGAGCGCGGCGTCGAGGTCGAACTCCTTGAATTTCGTGGAGCGGTATTCGACGAGCTTGTAGGGCATGAGCTCGAGGCCGAGCAACAGGGCCTCGGTCTCGGGGCGGGCGTGGGGCTCGGCGTAGCCCACGACCAGGTCGACGCCCTCGCCCGCCTTGTCGCGGGCCGCGGAGAGCATGGCGTAGGTCTTGCCGACGCCCGCCGCGGCGCCGAAGAAGATCCGCAGCTTGCCGCGGGCGGCCCGCTTCTCATCGGCGGTGACGGCGGCGAGCAGCGCGTCGGGGTCTGGGCGGGCGGCGTCGGTCCCCTGGGACATGCGGATCTCCAAGCCAAAGACTATCGCTGCGGCGGCAGGGCGTCGAGCGCGAGATTGAGCTTCAGCACGTTCACCCGCGCTTCGCCGAGCATGCCCAGCGTGCGGCTTGAGGTCTGGCGGCGGACCAAGTCACGCACGTGCGCCAAGTCGAGCCCACGCGCCTGCGCCACCCGGGCCGCCTGGTGTTCCGCGGCCGCGGGGGAGATGTGCGGGTCAAGCCCGCTGCCCGAGGCGGTGACCAGGTCGATCGGGACGGGGGACGCGTTGTCCGGGTCGGCGGCGCGCAGGGCGTCGATGCGCCCCTTGACGGCGTCGATGAGCGCGGGGTTGAGCGGCCCCAAATTCGACCCGCCCGAGGCCGCGGCGTTGTAGCCCGAGGGCGAGGTGGCCGACAGCCGGCCCCAGAAGTAGCGAGGCTCGTCGAAGACCTGCCCGAGCAGCTCCGAGCCGACGACCTTGCCCTTGGCCTCGATGAGGCTGCCGTTGGCCTGGTGCGGGAAGATCAGCTGCGCGAGCCCGGTGATGACCGCGGGATAGAGCAGGCCGGTGAGGAGGGTGAAGGCGAGCGTGGAGAGGATCGCGGGGCGGATTTGGCGAAACATGGTGTGGGCTCCGTTCAGAGTGGAACGAGTGGGAGGATGGACTCAAGCCAGCCCTGCGCCGGTGAGGATCAGGTCGATCGCCTTGATGCCGATGAACGGGACGACCAGCCCGCCCAGGCCGTAGAAGAGGAGGTTGTTGCGCAGGAGTTGGGCGGCGCTGACCGGTCGGTGCTTCACGCCCTTCAGGGCCAGCGGGATCAGCGCGATGATGATCAGCGCGTTGAAGATCACCGACGAGAGGATCGCGCTGTTGGGCGAGGTCAGCCCCATGATGTTGAGGGCCTGCAGTGCCGGATAGGTCGACGCGAAGGCGGCGGGGATGATCGCGAAATACTTCGCCACGTCGTTGGCGATGCTGAAGGTGGTCAGCGTCCCGCGGGTCATCAGCAGTTGCTTGCCGATCTCGACGATCTCGATGAGCTTGGTGGGGTTGGAGTCGAGGTCGACCATGTTGCCCGCCTCCTTGGCGGCTTGCGTGCCGGTGTTCATCGCCACCGCGACGTCGGCCTGGGCCAGCGCGGGGGCGTCGTTGGTCCCGTCGCCGGTCATGGCGACGAGCCGCCCGCCCGCCTGGTGCTGGCGGATCAGCGCGAGCTTGCGCTCGGGCGTCGCCTGGGCGAGGAAGTCGTCGACGCCCGCCTCGGCGGCGATCGCGGCGGCGGTGAGCGGGTTGTCTCCGGTGATCATCACCGTCTTGATGCCCATCTTCCGCAGCTCGCCGAAGCGCTCCTTGATCCCGCCCTTGACGATGTCCTTGAGCTGGATCACGCCCATGACACGCTTCCCGTCGGCGACGACCAAGGGCGTGCCGCCCTCGCGCGAGATCCGCTCCACGGCCTTGCGCACCTCGGCCGGGTACTCGCCCCCGTTGGCGATCACGAACGCCTCGACCGAGTCGGCGGCGCCCTTGCGGATCTCGCGCCCGTCGAGGTTCACGCCGCTCATCCGCGTCTGGGCGGTGAAGGGGACGAAGTGGGCCCCGAGCGACTGCATCTCGCGGCCGCGGAGACCGTGCTTTTCCTTCGCCAGCACGACGATGCTGCGCCCCTCGGGCGTCTCGTCGGCGAGCGAGGAGAGCTGGGCGGCGTCGGCGAGATCCTCGATCTGCACGCCCGCGGCGGGGAGGAAGGCCGTCGCCTGCCGGTTGCCCAGCGTGATCGTGCCGGTCTTGTCGAGCAGGAGGACGTCGACGTCGCCCGCCGCCTCGACCGCGCGGCCGGAGGTGGCGATGACGTTGGCCTGGATCAGCCGGTCCATCCCGGCGATGCCGATGGCGGAGAGCAACCCGCCGATGGTGGTGGGGATGAGGCAGACCAGCAACGCCACCAGCGCGGTGACGGTGATGGGGGTGCCGTGCCCGGCCATCTGCACGGCGTAGACCGAACAAGGCAGGAGCGTCACGCAGGCGAGCAGGAAGACGATGGTCAACGCCGAGAGGAGGATGGAGAGCGCGATCTCGTTGGGCGTCTTCTGCCGGCGGGCGCCCTCGACCATGGCGATCATGCGGTCGAGGAAGCTCTTGCCCGCCTCGGTGGTGATGCGCACGACGACCCAGTCGGAGAGCAGCCGCGTGCCGCCCGTCACGGCGGAGCGGTCGCCGCCCGACTCTCGCATCACCGGGGCGCTCTCGCCGGTGACGGCCGACTCGTCGACGGAGGCGAGGCCCTCGACGACCTCGCCGTCGCCGGGGACGATGTCGCCCGCCTCGACCAGCACGAGGTCGCCCACGCGCAGGTCGGAGCCGTAGACGGAGTCGATCTGCCAAGGGCGGGGCTTGCCGGCGTCGGGGTCGGCCGCGGGATTGCGGTCGTATTCGCGGGCCGGGATGCGCTTGGCGAGCACGTCCTTGCGGGCCTTGCGCAGGCTGTCGGCCTGGGCCTTCCCGCGCCCCTCCGCCATCGCCTCGGCGAAGTTGGCGAAGAGCACGGTGAACCAGAGCCAGAGCGCGATCGAGAGGATGAAGTTCGCCGGCGCCTCGCCTTGGCCGAGCAGGGCCTGGGCCCACAGCCCGGTGGTGAAGAGGCTGCCGACGGCGACGACGAACATCACCGGGTTGCGCACCTGCACGCGCGGGTCGAGCTTGCGGAATGACTGCCCGATCGCGGGACGGATGATCGCCCAGTCGAGGAGCGGTTGTTTCTGTGTCTTGGCGGCCATGGGAGTTCTCCGTCTGAAAGTCCCCGGCCGCGCCCGGGTGGATGGGCCGGGACGCGGGCCGGGGCGGGTGATTCGGATTGAACGAGATCAGGGCGCAGGCGAGGTCGTCGCGGCCTCGGCGGGGCTCATGAGCTGGAAGTGCTCGGCGATGGGGCCCAGCGCCTGGGCGGGGAAGAAGGTCAGCGCGCCGACGATGAGCACGGTGGCGGTGAGCATCGCGACGAAGACGGGGCTGTGCGTGGCGAGCGTGCCCGGGCCGGGCTGGGCGCGTTTCTTGGCGGCCATCGCGCCGGCGATCGCGAGGGTCGGGATCGCCAGCCAGAAGCGCCCGATGAGCATCGCCACGCCGCCGAGCAGGTTGTAGAACGGCGTGTTGGCGGAGAGCCCGGCGAAGGCGCTGCCGTTGTTGTTGGTCATCGAGGAGAAGGCGTAGAGGATCTCGCCGAAGCTGTGGGCCGCGCCTTGCCCCGCGAGCGGGCCGGCCTTCCCGGCCTCGGTCCCTACCGCAATGGCGACGAGGACCAGCACCGTCGCGGGCATGATGAGGATGATGATCGAGGCGAGCTTCATCTCCCGCGCCCCGACCTTCTTGCCCAGCAGCTCGGGCGTGCGCCCGACCATGAGGCCCGAGACGAAGACCGCGGCGACGACGAAGACGAGCATGCCGTAGAGCCCCGAGCCCACGCCGCCCAGGATCGTCTCGCTCAGGTGCATCATGACCAGGGGGACGAGCCCGCCCAGGGGCATGAAGGAGTCGTGCATCGAGTTGACGGCCCCGCACGAGGTGGCGGTGGTGGTGACGGCGAACATCGCCGAGCGGGCGACGCCGAAGCGGGCCTCCTTGCCCTCCATGTTGCCGCCGGGGTTGAGGTCGCTCGCAGTGGTGTCGACGCTCATCCCCGGAAGGTTTGAGAGCCGCGGGTTGGGCTGGGCCTCGGCCGCGTAGGCGCAGAGCAGGCCGACGCCGAGCACGAGGAGCATGGCCGCGAGCACGGCCCAGCCTTGGCGCGTGTCGCCGACCATCTTGCCGTAGGTGTAGGTCAGCGCCGCGGCGATGGCGGTCTGGGCCAGCACGAGGATGAAGTCGGTCAGCGGATTGGGGTTCTCGAAGGGGTGGGCGGAGTTGGCGTTGAAGAACCCGCCGCCGTTGGTGCCGATGTGCTTGATCGCGATCTGCGAGGCCACGGGCCCGAGCGCGATCTGCTGCTGCGTCAGCTTCACTTCCTCCGTCGCCGGCTTGCCCTGGGCATCGAGCACGGCGTTGCCCGCGGCGTCGAGCTTCGGCTGGGTGAAGGTCGAGGGTTGGACGATGTCGGCGCTCGCATAGGGCTTGAAGGTCTGCACGACGCCCTGCGAGACGAGGAAGAGCGCGAGCACGAGCGAGAGCGGCAGGAGGATGTAGAGGATGGTGCGGGTGATGTCGACCCAGAAGTTGCCGATGGTCTTGGCTTCGTGGCGGGCGAGGCCGCGGATGAAGGCGACGGCGATGGCCATGCCCGTCGCGGCGGAGGTGAAGTTGTGGACCGCGAGCCCCGCCATCTGCGTGAGGTAGCTCATGGTCGATTCGCCGGCGTAGCCCTGCCAATTCGTGTTGGTCGTGAAGCTGGCGGCGGTGTTGAAGGAGGAGTCGGGCCCGACGTTGGCCATGCCCTGCGGATTGAGGGGGAGCCAGGCCTGCACGCGCTGTTGGAGGTAGAGCAGGGCCATGCCCGCGAGGCTGAAGAGCAGCATCGCGGCGGCGTAGTTCCTCCAGCCCATCTCCTCGTCGGGCGCGACGCCGAAGAGGCGGTAGAGCAGCCGCTCGATGGGCCGCAGGATGAAGTCCAGCCACGTGGGCTTGCCCTCGTAGACGCGGGCCATGTAGGCGCCCAGCGGCTTGACGAGGAGCAGGAGCGCCGCGAGGTAGAGGCCGATCTGGAAAAGGCCGTTGGCGGTCATGAGAATATCTCCGGCTTGAGCATGGCGACGGTGAGGTAGACCAAGAGGGCGGCGGCGACGACCAGGGCGATGAGGTCGGTGAGCGGCATGGGGAGACTCCTTTTCAGAGGCGGTCGCAGAGCCAGCTCAGGCTCAGCGAGGCGGCGAAGAAGAGGACGGTGAGGAGGATGCAGAGGGTTTCCATGGTGTGAATCTCCGGCAGGAAACAGGGCGGAAAACGACGCGCGCCGGACGCGGGTCCGTCGCTCGAAGGGCACGATTGAAGTATGGCGGCGCGATGTGGCCGCGGCGATAGAAACGCCGTCAAAGCCGGGGCGGGGGGCGCTAAGATTCCATCAAGATTCGGGAAAACGTGGGGGAATTCGGCTTGCGGGGGTCGCCGCACGGCAACCCGGCGAGGTGTTTGATTGCCTCGCCTAACGCTTGTCCCGGGTCTGGCCGATGGTTATACTTTGGACATACGAAGTGGATACCAAGACCATGGTGAAGCACCTGACCAAGCACGGCAACAGCTACGCGCTGGTGATCGACAAGCCGATCCTCGAGCTCATCCAAGCCACGGGCGACACGCCGTTCGAGATCATCTCGGACGGACGTTCGTTGGTGCTCACGCCGGTGCGCGACGCCGCGATCGAGCGGAAGTTCACCAAGGCGGTGGAGATGGTGCACAAGCGATTTGGCCGGGCCATGAAGAAACTCGCCAAGTGAAATCGGAATCGTGTTTCCTGGAGTCGAGGCGGGTTCTCCACCTGCATCGCGAACTCATCGAGCACCACGGCGATCGTGACGGGTCGGCGTGATTCAACGCGCCCGGCCATCGGCGGACGTACCCATACGGTCGTTCCGGAAAAAAAGAGTGCGCCTCCTGTAAGACCCGCACAAGTGTCCGGCCAAATCCGGACAAACCCCCTGGGGCCGCTCATAACCCCTTGTTTTTCGTCGCGGCGATTTTTTCCTCAAAATTTTTTGTGGCGTTTTTCGCCTGAAAACGAGGGTGGCTCGCCTGAAAATGCTCCGCGGGGTGTCCGCCAACGTCTCCTCGGCCATCCACTGACGTCCCGCTCGCGGACTGCCGCCGTGCCGTCGTTGCTGCCTTCGGGTCCACACCGACCGGAACGCGGCTCCGGATCGCTGTTCAACCCGCGCGTCACTCGCCTTCGAGCGTGAATCCGGAGCCGAGGTCGCCGTCGCGCCTGAGCCTCAGTCCGGGCTTGGGGTAGGGCGTGCAGGGGAGCGGGGCGTCCCAGCAGAGGCCGCCGCTTTCGGGGACGTTGAGGCGAAGGCCCGAGCGGGTGACGAACTGGGTCTGGGGCGAGACGGGCGTGGGGGTCAGGCCGGCGTCGGGGCCGGGGGGCGTGAGCAGGGGGCGGAAGAGCAGCGGGTCGTTGACGCGGATGATCAGCGCGACGCAGCAGATCGCCAACGCGAGTGAACTGAAGCTTGGCCGCCGGCGTGTGGCTGGGCTTGAGGCCGTGCTGGGCGCGGCGTTGAGCGACGCGACCAGAGCCGCGGCGCCCAGGGCGGGGGGAATGAAGAAGAGGTGCCAGGCGAAGCGGAGCGCGGGGGCGGTGAGGAACCAGGCCGCGACGGTCACGGCCCAGACGACCAGCACGGCGGCGGTCGGCGGCCAAGCTCGTTTCATCTCCGTGTCGCGCCGCCCCACAACGGCCGCGAGCGCGAGCGTCGCGCCGGCGAAGAGGAGCGGGTAGAGCACCGAGATCGGATCGGCGTAGGTGTACTCGCGCAGGCGGACGCGCACCCACGCCCAATCCTGCGAGGGCGCGATCGGGCGGGCCGGCTGGCGGGCCCAAGAGGTCACCGACAGCCGCTCGTAATCGACCATCGCCCGCGGCGTGCGCCAGGGGACGTCGACGCTGACCATCGAGGCGGGGAAGAACGGGTAGCCCGAGATGATCACGCCGCGCAGCGCCCACGGGCCGACGAGCAGCGCGCCGGCTGCGACGGCGAGGGCGAGGGTCGGCACGATGCGATTGACGCGGCGGCGCGACGCGAGGGCGACGGCTCCGGCGGCGATGAGAAAGGCCGAACCCGCGAAGACCGCGGCGCTGAGCTTGATGCAGACGGCGGCGGCGAGCACGAGCGTCAGCATCGGGAGGGCCGCGGCGTCGGCGGGCGTCCTGCGTTCGCTCGCCGCGCCGCCCGCATCGCTCGAGCCGCCCGCGTCGAACAGCAGCCTTACGAGCATTGACGCGCCGAGGAGCGAGAGCGCGGCCGCGGGGAGGTCGCTCGAGGGGCTGGCGATGTCGCCGTGGACGGACATGAGGAAGGCGGGGCCGAGCATCGCCGCGTCGAAGAGGTCCTGGAACCGGCGCGGATGGTCGCGCCAGGCGCGGACCATGCCGAGGATGCCCACGGCCCACAGGCCCAGCACGAAGAGCGGGGTGGCGATGTGGCCGCCGCGGTGCTCCCACGGGCCGGAGCCCGCGGCCGCGTTGAGGAGGTGGTTCGCGTTGTTGAAGCCGAAGCGCGGGGAGAGGTTGGCGAGGCCTGGGACGATGGGATAGGTGTGGGCCCAGCGGACGGCTTGGAGGTGGTAGAGCGAGGCGTCGGTGCCGGTCGGGCCAGTGAGGGCGCGGTTGCTGAGCCAGAGCGAGGCGATGGCCAACAGTGCAAGCGGGAGGAGGGAGCGTCGACCTGCCGCGCGAAGCCAGGCGAGGATTGCCGGCGCGGTCCACGCGAGGCCTGCGCCGCCGAGCGCGAGTAGGGCGAGGGCGGCCCGGGCGTCGACGGGCCAGAGCAGATGCCAGAGTTGGAGGAAGGCCAAGGCGATGGCAAGGCCGGCGGCGTAGGCGGCCATCGCGGCGTCGGAGCTGAAAGAGCGAGCGCCGAAGAGGCGTCGCGCCCCCGCGCCCAGGCCGAGGAGGGCGCCGGCGGCGAGCAGCCAGGTCGTGAGGATGCTTGTCACAGCCCCGGCTTGGTCGGCGATGAAGGTGAGGTAGTCCACGCTGGGGGATTCCGCGGCCTGGTGCTGCGGGTCATCGTACTCTGTTGAATCGCTTGTTCCGATCAGAGCCGGCGACTGTGTCGTCGGAGTCAAGGCGAGGCGGTATTCCGCCGCGCGACGTGCGGGCGTCGTTGACGGCGACAAGAGCACGCGATGCGCTGGGGAACAAGCCTTTGGCGCAGGCCCCGCGTGAAACCAGGCGATCCATGGCGGCCGGCGATTCGCGCGGCGGAGTACCGCCTCGCCCTGTTGTCGGACACACAGTGTCCGTCTCGGATCAGGCTGCGCCTGATGGGACGTACCGTCGGGATCAGTGGGCTTGCTTGGGTTGTTGAGAGGTTTCGCGTGACAACTGAAACGGCATCGCCGCATCACTTCGACCCCGTCGGCTTCTCCCCGACCTGCGCGTACTGGCCGCCCAGCGGGAGCCAGGCGATCCAGTCCTCCAGCGCCCAGGCCCAGCGCCAGCGCGGCGGGACGAACATCAGGCTGCGGGCGGCGCGCGGCGCGAGGCCGGCGTCGCGCATCCCGCGCTGGACTTCGCCGGGGCGGAGCAGGATGGCGTTGGCGTCGATGGGCGTGTGGCTGACGACCCAGCGGGTCACGGGGTTGAAGGGGTTGTGCTCGAAGACCAGGAAGCGCCCGCCGGGGCGGAGGATGCGGGCGACCTGGCGGTAAAACTCCGCGCGCTCGTCGAGGGGGATGTGGTGCAGCACGGCGGAGGCGACGACGACGTCGAAGCTCGCGTCGTCGTAGGGCAGGCGCTGGCCGAGGATGGGGCGCAGGTCGGGCGCGGGGCCTTGGGTCCAGGTGCGTCGGGCCTCGTCGAGCATGCCTTGGGAGATGTCGCAGCCGTGGAGCTCGGCTTGCATTCCCGCGCGGGCGATGAGGCGGAGGAGGGTGGCGCTGCCGCAGCCGCAGTCGAGCAGGCGCGGGGGCGCGCCGGCATGCGCCGAGTGCAGCGGCCTGCGGGCGAGGTCGAGCGCGAGCCAGCGGACCTTGATCTCGATGAAGGTCTCGGCGGAGGGGCCCGCCATCCGCTTGAGGGGGTTGTCCATCCCCGCGCCGTAGCCGGCGGCGTAGGCGTCGAACTCGGCGCCGGTGCGGTTGGGTGGGGCGGGGTCGGAGCTCAAGGCCGGGGTTCTCCGGAATTTCCGGGGATTCCGGGGCTTCCGGGGTTTCCGGGGGGCGCGTCGCCGGGGCGGGAGACGACCTCCTGCAGCAGGTAGATCGGGCGCTGCTTGATCTCTTCGTAAATCCGCCCGACGTATTCGCCCAGGAGGCCCACGCAGAGGAGGTTGGCGGCGCCGAAGGCGATGATCGTCGCGATCAGGCTCGGCCAGCCGGGGACCATCTGGGTGTTGAAGGCGAAGTAGCGCACGAGCGAGACCAGGAGGTAGGCCAGGAAGAGCCCGCTGAGCGAGAAGGCGCACCAGTAGGCGAGCTTCAGGGGGAAGCGGCTGAAGGAGACGATGGCGTCGGCGGCGAGGAGGAGCATCTTGCGGAAGGGGTACTTGGTCACGCCCGCGACGCGCTCGAGGCGCTCGTAGTGGACCTCGTCGGTGCGGTAGCCGACCCACCCGACCATGCCGCGGATGAAGCGTTGGCGCTCGCGCAGGCGGTTGAGTGCGTCGAGGCTGCGGCGGCTCATGAGGCGGAAGTCGCCGGAGTTCTCGCGGATGTCGGCGGCGCTGAGCTTGCGGATGAGCTTGTAGAAGAGGCTGGCGGTGAAGAGCTTGAAGGCGGTCTCGCCCTGGCGGGCCTTGCGGATGGCGTAGACCACGTCGGCCCCGGCGCGCCACTTGGCGATCATCTCGGGCACGACGTTGGGCGGGTCCTGCAGGTCGGCGTCGAGGCAGATGATGACGTCGCCCGAGGCGAGGTCGTACCCGCAGGTCAGGGCGGCCTGGTGCCCGAAGTTGCGGGAGAGCCGGGCCCCGCGGACGCGGGCGTCGTCGGCGGTGAAGGCGCGGATGTGCTCCCAGGTGCGGTCGCGGCTGCCGTCGTCGACGAGCAGGATCTCGCATTCGCACCCGTGCTGGTTCACCAAGGCGTCGGCGAGGGCGGTCAGCTCCCGGCGGAGATGCGGGATCGCCGGCTCCTCGTTGTAGCAAGGGACCACCAGCGAGACTTTCGGCCTGTGGGCGATGGAGGTCATGGGGAAAGGGATGTGTCCTTCTTGGGCGGGCCAATCTTACTCGCCCGCGCGGGGAATGTCCGAGGGGCGGCGGCGGCGAGGCGGGGTGGCGGCGGAGGTGCGGGGGCTCAGCGCGTGACGGGCATCTGCCCCGCGCGGTTGAGTTGGAAGACGACCTCGAGGCGCTGCCGCTGCATGTCGAGCCCGGCCTCGGCGAGCCCGGCCGCGTTGCCGTCGAAATCGAGGAGCACGACGTAGACCATCGGCTCCCGGGCGGGGACGTACTCGCTGAATTTGTTGAAGCCCCCGTCGCCCTCGGCGGCGTTGTGGCGGAGCAACTCGGCCTGCCGCCTCGCGAGCGGGTCGGCGAGCGACTCCGGCGGGAAGCGCGTCGCGAGATAGGCGGCGTTGAGCACGCCCTTGAAGCGCAGGAAGCGCAGGATGGAGATGGCGAGCTCCGCGTCGTCGGGGTGGTGGGCGACGAAGACAAGGGGCCGGCTGGGCGAGGCGTTGACGCGCTGGGCGGCGCGGGTGACGAGGTTGGTGAAGGCGTGGCTCTCGGCGACGTTCATGGCCCCGCCGTGGCGGAGGGGGGCGAAGCCCAGGGAGAGCGCCGCGAGGCCGACGAGCGCGAGGGCGGCGGCGCGGGCGAACGCGGGCGGGCGGGGATCGACGGAGGCGACGCGCCAGAGGGCGAGCACGAGTTGGGCGAGGGCGACGGCGGCGAGCATGGCGGCGGCGACGCCGGGGAAGTCGTAGCGGATCGCAGTGGGGAATTTGCCGTTGTAGAAGACGAGCTGGGTGGCGACGAGGGCGGCGAAGAGGGCGAAGAGCAGGGCGGGGGGTCGGAGGTCGCGGAGGTACCTTCGTCCGGGGAAGCGTCCGGGGGCGCGGGCGGAGAGCGCCCACGCGCCGGCGGCGAGAAGCAGGCCCGCGACGGCGACGGCGGTCCAGAGCCGGCCCGTGTCGGAATTGATCCAGAGGGCGATGACGCGCAGGCGCTGGGCGGTGGAGACGGGGTTCTCGTAGAAGTCGGTCTTGCGGGTGAGCACGCCGGTGAGGATGACGGCGGCGATCCAGAGCGAGAGGAGCGTGACGACGGCGCCGGCTGCCCAGCCCGGGAGGCCGAGCTTGCGCGGTTGCCCGTGGGTGCGCCGCCGGCCGGCCCAGAACATGAGGAACCAGACGATCGGCGTGAGGCCGAGGAAGTTCTCCTTCGACCCCGCGGCGATGACCACGCCCGCAGCGGCGAGCGCCCATCCGGTTGCCCAGGGACGTGAGCGCAGTGGCCCGGCGCGGCGGACTTCGAGCGCGATGAGGGCCGCCCCCGCGCCGAGCATCGCCGCGCCGAGCGCGCCGTGGGCCTCGGAGCAGCCCAGCCTGCTCCAGACGTCGACCCAGTAGCCGGGGGCGACCAGCCAGGCGAGGACGATGCCCGCGCCCAGGCCGCCCAGCCAGACCCAGAGCGCCCACCAGCCCAGGGCGAGGGCCACGCCGAACATGCAGACCTTCGCGATCCAGAACCGTTCGGGCACGGCTCCCCAGAGGTACATCTCGGTGATCCGCCAGATCCAGAAGACGGGGCGGTAGCGGGCGATGCCCCACGTCGGGCTGGCGATCTCGGGCGCGTTGGCGAGGGCGCGGAGCCATTGCGGGGCCGTCATGTGGCCGGTGGGGCCGATGAGGGCGACGTAGTCGTGGTCGTCGATGACGCGCCACTGGGTGTGGACGTTCTCGCCGACGAGCGACCAGGTGATGATCGTGGAGGCGAGGGCGAGCATGCCCCACCAGAGCCAGGGGCGATGGCGGGCCCAGCGGTCGTCGTGGCTTCGGCCGGGGGCGAGGAAGGCGACCCAGGCGAGGAGCGTCGCGGCGAGGAGGGCGAAGAGCGCGATGTCGCGCGGCGACGCGCCTTCGCGCCAAGGGGGGACGGGCAGGGGCAGGCTCATCAGGGCGCAGGGGCCGCCGATGAGGAGCGCCATCCGGGCGAGCCGCCACGCCTGGGCCTTCTTGCCGCGATCAGCCATGCGATCTCCGACGAGGTGCGGTCGTGCGCCCTGCACGAGCCACGGAGGAGCAGCATAGCGGAGGGTATGGGGTGGACAAGGGATCGACGTTGGGCGGGAAGGCGGGGCGCGTCAGGGGTCGGCCGGGCAGGGGTGGAGGTCGAATCGCTCGGCGAGCAGGCGGCCAACCGCGTTGCCCGAGGCGAGGTGGTGGGCGAAGTGGAGGTGGAGGCACTTGATGGAGGTGCGGCTGAGCAGGCCGCCGATGCCGCGGGCGTGGAACTCGTCGTGCAGGCCGCGGGCGGAGACCAGGGCGCGGTCGTCGGGGGTGAGGGTCTCCCAGCGCTGGGCGATGTAGCGTTCGTGGTCGCGCAGGAGGGCGTCGCGGAGCGCGGGGTCGCGGGCGAGCTGGGCCTCGATCAGGGAGATTTGGCCGTGCTGCTCGAGGTGGGAGATGCGGCGGGCGAGGCGGGGGCAGGTGAGCCAGAAGAGCGTGGGGAAGGGGGAGAGGCGGTCGCCCCGGCGGCGGAGCGGGTAGGTGACGACGACGGCGGGGTGGCCCGCGGGGCAGCGGACGGCGACGGAGACGACGCCGCGGGGCGCGCGGCCCATCTGGGCGGCGATGGCGTCGAGGTCGGCGGATGCGAGCATGGGGTCAGCGCGTCACCGCGCCTCCTCGGCGTGGACTCCGCTGAGCGGGTGGTGCGTCACGGCCTCCCACGCGAGTTCCTGCAGCAGGCGGTTGAGCTTCTCCTCCTGTTCGCCGAGCTTCGATTCCTTGAGCACCTCCGGCACGGGCAGGCCCACGGGGCTGCGGCGGTAAATCACGGCGTAGTTGCAGTAGGCGACCAGGGCCATCAGCGGCGGCGTGCCGTGGCCGACGGGGTCGCTGAAGAGGTCTGATTGCGACTTCAGGCCCGGGGCCTGGCCGGCGATGATTTTCTCGCGCAGGGCGATGACCGCGTGTGGGGCGGGGACGAGGAAGAGCACGGGCCGGCCGAGCTTCTGGTTGGCGGTGGCGACGTACTCGTCCATGCTCTTGAAGTAGGGCTCGTGGAGCTTTCGGAGCTCCTCCCCGGTGATGGCGTTGTGGTCGACCGTCGCGGGCGGCTTGGTCGTCGGCTCGTAGACGTCCCAGCGCAGCCAGATCGGCTGGACGAGGATGCGGGCCGCCTTGTTGTGCTCGACGGCGAGCGCGGTGAAGTGCTCGAGCCCCTCGTCGGGGAGGAAGATCGGCGAAAGCGTGAGGACGTCGACTTGGCCTGATTGCAGGGCGGCCTTGGCCTTGTTCTTGTCGTCGGGGACGTTCCAATGCTGGATGACGCGCGAGCCGGGGAGGGAGGAGAGGCCGAGCTGGGTGTGGCCCTTGATGCCGGCCTTGTTGCAGAGGTCGGCGAGGATGGGGGGGACGAAGAC
The DNA here is from genome assembly GCA_026386955.1 of Planctomycetota bacterium. Lineage (GTDB taxonomy): Bacteria > Planctomycetota > Phycisphaerae > Phycisphaerales > Phycisphaeraceae > JAPLMQ01. Next base: position 35,875 of record JAPLMQ010000281.1, on the reverse strand, counting down.
GTGGAAGCTGTGGCCGCAGGTGAAGACGCGCTGGCCGGTGGTCATGGGGCCGACGAGGTGGACGGCGGGCTCGGTGGCGGGCTGCGTAGCGGGTTGCGCCGCGGCGGAGTGGACGGCGGTCGCGAGAGTCAGGACGACCAGCGCCAAGGCGAAGATCGCGGCGACGCTTGGAGAGGCATGGCGGTCGGAGGGGGCGATCGTGGGCGATGGTGGTGGGGGCATGATGGCATGCTACCCCGGGGCGGAAGCGGAAGCGGAGGCGGGGGTGACGAGGGAAAAAAGGAAGGGGCGGCCGCGAGATGGTGCGGCCGCCCCTTGGGGATGACTACAGAGATCGAACCCGGCGCGGGGCCGAGTTCTCGGTGGCATCAGCGGTGCATTTTCGCGGCGAAATCGAGGGCGTTGAAGAGATTGCTGCGATGAAGCCGAGAGGTGCCGCCGGTGTTGCCCCAGGAGGGGGCGACGGTGCCGGCGTTGACCCATGTGCCGTCGCCGCCGCGGCGGCGGTTCTTGCGGCCGACGTCTTCCTGAAAGTAGTAGGTGTTGAAGGCCGAGCCGGAGTAGGTCCAAGGCATGTTCGGGAAGCCGGGGGTCTTGAGGACGGAGAGGCCGACCTTGTAGGTGTCTTCGACGACCTTGGTGCGGTAGCCCGCGCCGCCGTCGGCGTAGCCGATGGTGTAGCCGTCCCAAAGCCCGTCGTAGCTGAAGTGCTGGTTCTGGTAGTTGTCGGCCACGAGGGGGCGGGCGGAATTGTTGGCGTTGTTGTCGGGCTTGGTCAGCTCAGGCCCGGCAAAGGCCTTGCCGATCGAGGGGGAGAAGCCGGCGGGAGAGACGCCTGCGATGGAGCAGACCGCGGCGCAGGTGGGCGCGTCGATCCAGTTGTTGTTGACGGCGTTGGTGTAGGAGTAGTCGCCGCTGCGGTAGGCGTAGGAACTGAAGATGCCCAGGTTGCGGACGTTGAGCGAGCCCCAAAGGTTCAGCCCCGAGGTGCCGTCGGGCTTGAGCCCGTCCCATCCTGGCACAGTCGCGATGGTGGTGCTGTAGGGCGTGCCGAAGATCCATTGCCGCTTGTCGAACTGCTCGCCGGCGGGCATCAGGCCCGGGTAGCGGTCCTGGTAGTAGTTTTCGCCGGCGCCCGCGAGGGCGGGGCAGAACATCTGGCGAAGGTCGAGGTAGGAGGCGGAGACGACCTGCCCCATGCCCTTGGGCTCGTTGGTGGCGAGGGTCGTGCAGCTCGCGCCGTAGATGGCGTAGCCCGAGACGGGGTCGTACGTGTCGCACGACGTGCGGATGGTCACGTTGACCGAGGCGTTGCCCAGCTCTTGGAGGATCGGCGAGCGGTTGGGACCGAAACCTGCGTAGTCGGTTTGGTAGATCGCCAAAGCCTGGACTTGGCTTCGGGCGTTGGCCGCGCAGCTCATGGCCTGCTGGACCGCCTTGGCCTTGCTCAGGGAGGGCAGCAGCAGGCCGATCAGCAGGGCGATGATCGAGATGACCACCAGGAGTTCGATCAGGGTGAAGCCGGAGTGCCCGGGCCGTTCGGGGCGCATCGCAGGGGGACGGGGGGTTGTGTGGGGCATGGCTGGGTTTCCAGGAACAGGATGAAGGAACGAAACGATGAGAAAAAAGCGGTTGATGTCCGCGGTCAATGGACCACGCCGGGCGCGGGGGCCGGGCAGCGGATCAAGGTCTGGTCTCCGGTGCATTTTTGGTTGATGGATTCGGTGAGCGCCGCGGCCTCCTCGGAGTCGGCGGCGACCCAGTCGCCGGCGTCGGGGCGGCGGATGCGCGTGGCGGCGAGGATGCTGTCCGACCCGCCGGCGAGGGGGTTGTACCAACCGTTGAGTTGCCCGGGCGGGATCGAGGCGCGGAACTCGGCGTCGACGGTCTCGATGTACCCGACGAACCGGGCCTTCTCATCCGAGCAGTCGGTGCAGGAGAAGAGCACGGCGTGCACACCCGCGGGCGCGCCGTCGTGGGGCCCGGACTTGGTGGGGATCGGCGGACAGACGTCGGAGGAGACGAAGACCTCGCCGTTGTTGAGGTCGTAGTACCACTGGGGGTTTGAGTAGGCCGGAAAAGCGGAGCCCGACGAGGTGAAGTAGAACGACGCCAAGGCACCCACGAGGCAGCACGCGGCTACCCCGACGCCAATCGGCGATCGCATCCATTTCGTGAAGGCCATGCGGGTCAGCTCACAGGACTTGTTGCGGCCACACCATTCGATCGTTGGTCAGTCATTCGATGCAGGCAAACCGATGCAGGCAAATCAATTCAGCGACAGGGCCAAGAAAAAGATCCTGCTCCACGCCGACTCCGCCCACGAACGTCGGCGGAGTCAGTGAAAACACGCGAACGTCAAACTTCAGATCGCCTCCGCGCCGACACCGACCCGGAATCCGACACCCTTCGCTTCGTCTTGGCGCACGGGGCTCTAAGGCCTCAACCGTGGGCACCAGAATGATCCGGCCCGAAAACCGGATCAAACAGACCTGTCATGACACGTGTACCATCTTCGATAAACTGGGGGTTGTCCAGTTCAGGTTGCCTATTTTTTGAGTTTCTCATGGACGACGCAGAATCTTTGCCCCGCCGGGTTGACAGGTGCCCGATCTGATGTAATAACCCGTTATACTCGGTGTTCGCGGCGGACTGGTGTGCGTCCGTTTCCCACGCCGTGGGGTGCGATCGAACATGGTTCAAGGCTCTACCCCCCGTTATCAGCAGATCAGCCAATCGCTTACACGGCTGATCGAGTCCGGGGCTTACCTGCCCGGACAGGTCATCCCCTCCGAACAGGCCCTTTGCGAGCAGTTTTCCGTCAGCAGGATCACCGTGCGCCAAGCCTTGGCGTCGCTGGTCCAGGCGGGGCTGCTGGTCAAGCGCCCGGGGGTGGGGACGTTCGTCCGCGAGGCTACCCCCAAGCCGGTGGGGGGGCGGACCGACGGGGTCATCAGCCTGATCCTCTCCAACGCAGGCCCAGCCGACAGCTTCATGTCGCAGCTCATCCGCGGCGTCGCCTCGGTCCTGCGCGGCACGGGCTTCGAGCTGAACCTGGTGGTCACGCACGACAACCTCGACGAGGAGCGGGCCTGCATCGAGCAGCTCGTCGCCCGCAAGGCGGCGGGGGCGCTGCTCTTCACCGTCGACACGCCCGGGCCGGCCAACCCCAACTGCTTCCAATACATGATGATCCGCGAGGCGGGCATCCCCATCCTCTTCGTCGACCGCTACCTCGACCAACTGCCCATCGGCTACGTCGTCACCGACGACCAGGACGGCATGCGGACGCTCACCGAGCACTTCATCTCGCTCGGGCACGAGAGCATCGGGTACATGGACCACGCGGTGCACGTCTCGAGCGTCAAGGAGCGCTACCAAGGCTTCGTCGACGCGATGACGGAGCACCGGCTCCGCCCCGAGTGCGTCATCAAGGTCGACCGCCCGCGCGGGAACGAAAGCGACATGGAACTCGGGCTCGCCGCGATGCGCGACTACCTGCGGTCGGGGCAGAAGCTGCCCACGGCCATGCTCGCCTGCAACTCCTACTACTCGATCGGCATCTTCCGCGCCTTGAAGGCCGCGGGGAAGCGCGTGCCGGAGGACGTCGCCCTCGCGGGGTTCGACGACCTGCCCGAGGCGACCGTGCTGGAGGTGCCGCTGACGGTCTGCCGCGCCCCGGTCGAGGTGATGGGCGCGAGGGCCGCCCAGGAATTGATCGGGCTGATCAAGCAGGGGTTGACCGGCGAGGAGGTGCGGCTCCGCGTGCCGGGGAAACTGGTGATCCGCGAATCGTGCGGCGGGGAGATCGTCGCCGCGGCGCCGTGAGGCCATGACGCGAGGCCGGACCACGAAACGCCAACGGGGCTGGCGCTTGTGTCGTCCCCAAGCAGTCCACCCAATGCCATCGCAGACACCTGTGGAGACAACCTGAAGCCGAAGTCTGGGTGCCACATGCCGTCGTACCCGCGGCATGTGCCGGTCAACCTAAATCGTCCCGGCTCGCGACACGTCCGCCGGAGATGTTGATCGGACCCGATTCGCCCGCGTTTTTCAGGGTTTCAGACCAGTTTCCACCGGAACTTGCCGGTCGACCAAAGACACATGCCACGAGTACGGTGGCATGTGGCACCCAGAAAACGACAACGTTCGCGCTTGCCCGCGACTCGCCGCCAAACCCTCCTCTGACCCCGCCACCCGCTTCGCCTCCCCGAGAGACAACGCATGCCCGCCTCCACCACGCCCGCACCCGTCCACGCCTCCGCCCCTGCCGTGACGCGCGACGCCGCCTCGCTGCGGCTGTCGCTCCCGCGCGGCGTCTCGATCACCGTCGCCCTCGAAGGCGATCTCGTCCGCGGCGTGCGCGACGTCGCCGCCTCGGGCGTCCCGCTCCGCAACCCGCGCAGCCTCTGGCGGCCGGTCTTCTTCACCGCCAAGGGCGTGCAGTACACCCGGCTGGTCCTGCGCGAGACCCGCACGCTCGACGACGGCGGCGTCGCCCTGGTCCTCGACGCCGTCGGCGCGCCCGTCGCCATCCACGAGGAGCACGACGAATACCTCTGCGACCTCTTCGACCTGCGCATGGGCGACGACCCGATCGTCGACCGCCTCGAGTGGGAGTTCCGCCCCTGCCTGCGCACCTTCGGCGGGGTCACCTTCGCGGGCTTCTCGTACCAGTACCGCTTCGCCGCGGCCCCGGGCTCGTCGCGCGAGCTCTACCGCCTCTTCGACCATGCGACGTGGGAAGTGGGCGGGGCGGCCGCGGGAAATCGGCTGATCCTGCAGGGGCAGTGCAACCCGCCCGTGGCCGACCTGACGCTCGACCACTATTTCACCACGGCCTGCAACTACTACGGCGCGGAGATGCGCGGGGCGATGGACCCCAACGCCCGCGTGAGCTTCCAGCGCCTGCCGCGCATCGGGACGATCCAGCCGTTCGACTTCCTCGCCCACGAGCGCGGGACGCTGCTGGGCGTGTTCGAGCCGACGGAGGAGATCCTCACGCTGGTGCAGAAGAACGTGGGCGAGAACTGCCTGCACGTGCTGGACGAGCATCGCCGGCCGCTGGGCGCGACGTTCGAGACGCGCCCCAAGCTGATGCTCTTCGCCCTCGCGGGCGAGCGCTGCGGCGGCTGCGCGGCGGGGCGCGTCTCGCCCGAGCCGACCAAGAACCTCTGGTGGTCGGTCTACGAAGCGGTGCAGGACGCCGCCCGGGCCCGGTTCGGGATCGAGCGCTCGCCGGTCCAGCCGCGGATCTGGATCCCGCAGATCGGCGAGGACACCGCGACGATCCAGGGACGCCAGATGCCGCGCGAGCGGTTCCTGTACGACCTGGCCGACAACCTCGTGCCCGTCTGGGCCGACATGGGCGTCAAGGAGATCTGCACCCACTCGATGTGGGTCAGCGACTACACGCTCGACCGCTTCAAGACCAAGCAGGACACGCACCTCCACGGCGGGCTGACCGTCGGGAGCATCTGCAACATGCGCGAGCTCAAGATCGACCCGCTCTGGGGCGGGCCCGAGGCGCTGGCCTACTTCACCAAGGCCTGCCACGCCCACGGCATGCAGGTGCAGGTCTGGTGGGCGACGCACATGAGCCGGCGGGCCGACGTCTACAAGGAGAACCCGAGCTGGATGATGCTCGGGCGCGACGGCCACGCCAACGGCGGCGGGTTCGGGCGGCAGTCGATCATCACCATGAACCTCAACGCCCCGGGCTGCCTCGACTGGGTCGTCTCGCGCTTCCAGGAATTGCGAGAAAAGACCGGCATCGACGGCATCTTCCACGACTCCTACGGGAACATGACCTTCCTCCCGATGAACTTCAACGACCCGCTCCGCAGGGGGCAGCAGGAGGCCTATGAGAAGCTCGTCGTCCGCCTGCAGAAGATCGGCGTGAAGACCTTCACCGTCGAGGGCATCGGCCCCTTCGGCGTCGGCCACTTCGGCATGAACCTCCTCCCGCCCGACTTCAAGATGTACGGCAAGGGCTACCAATACGCCTTGGATTGGTGGCTCGGGCATGAGGACATGATCTACGGGCTCAACATGGGCATCGGCTCGAAGATCTGGCCCGAGCAGAACCACCCCGAGCAGTTCTCGTTCCGCGCGATGGCCTCGGGCGGGCGTTTCGCCTTCACGCAGTACGAGGGGGGAATCGAGAAGTGGACCGGCTGGCTGCGCGAGCAGAACCGGCTGCACGCCCGCATCAGCCCGATCCGCGGGAGGCGCGAGCTGCTGGAGGAGGGTCGCGGCGTGGTGTGGCACACCGACGCGGGGCGGCTGCTCTTCGCCTATGCCGGGTTCGAGCTGCCGCTGCCCGCGGGGACGAAGGTCTCGCGCGTCGAGGCGGAGAGCGATGTGCCGGTGACGCCGGGGCCCGCGGGGCTTGGCGTCGAGGCGTGGAAGGTTTACCGGATTTCAAAGTGAGCCGGCGGCTTTTGTCTGCCCCTCTCCCTTTCCGGGGGCGGGAGAGGGTGGCCGGTACTCCGGACGGGTGAGGGCGTGAGTGACCGGCAACGCCCCGCCAGCACGGCAGACGCAAGCGTTTTTCAAGGGGGTTCTGTTGACTCACGCCCTCACCCGTCACGGCCGAGTACAGCCGTGCCACCCTCTCCCGAAGGGAGAGGGGCAGAGCCTCGTCGATCGCCCGCCCTATGTCGACTCGTTGACTCAATCCCCGTTGCGCTGTCCACCCACAAACGCCATCGGAAACTGGTCCATGAAACGCCACAGCCTCGCCCTCGCCGCCGTTCTTCTGACGCTCGTCTCCGCGCCTCTCTTCGCCGCCGACCCCGCGCCGGCCAAGCCTGCCGACGCCCCCGCGTCGCAGCCCGCCCTCAAGCCCGCCGCCGCGGACGGGTCCTACTCCATGCCCACCATGAAGGAGCTGAAGGCGTGGCAGGGGTTGATCGCCCCCGTCGGCGCGGGCGGGACCTACTCGCTCGACCAATTCGGGAGCGTGGGCGATGGGAAAGCGGCCCAGGCGGCGTTCGACGCCGCGGAGAAGCACATCATCGCCGCGGGCGGGGGCGTGCTGATGATCCCCATCGAGACCGACTGGAACTGGAAGCCCAAGAACACCGGGCAGCGCGAGCTGCGCACGCCGTTGCCCCCCGCGCCCACCAAGGGCTGGCGCGAGGGCGTGGGCATGACCGTCGTCGACCTCCGCGGCAACCACCCGACCGTCTACCCCTCGGGCATCACCGGCATGACCGTCCGCCGGGTGCTCGACCTGCGCGACGGCGACAGCCTGCCCCACTGGAACTACAACCCGATGCTCGACCTCCAGAACGTCGTCGCCTTCGGGTCCACCAGCTACCACGACTGGATCCAGAACGACACCGAGGGCGGGCCCGACACCAAGCTGCAGGTCGCCACCATCCGCGGCCTGTTCCCCGGCATGTTCATCACCGCCAACGCCTGGAGCAGCATCCAGCGGCTGTGCGTGAAGTCGCTGGGCTACGACAAGGCGGACCACTGCTGGTACATCGTGGCCGACACGACGGGGCCCATCAAGAAGGGGACCATCCTCTCCAACAAGAACCACGTCAACGTCGTCAAGATGGAGACCTTCTCGCACAACGAGAACCAGACCTTCGACCTCTGCCTCTGGCGGCACAACTACTCGCAGGGCGACAACTACCTCATCGACGCCCGCTTCAAGTACACCGGCGACGTCCACTCCACCGCGGGGGACGAGAACGGCGTGATCTTCGCGGGCTTCGTCGAAGGGCACGTGGACGCCTTCGGCGGGAAGGTGGAGTCCTGGGACCCGCAGACGGGCGAGCTGCGGTTCACCGCCGGGGGCAAGGCCGACACGCTCGGCTCGGGGCGGCCGATCATCAACATCAACCCCTCGAAGTCGATCACCGCGGGCAACGCCTGGATCGTCGCCCCCGCGAGCTACACCGACGACTCCAAGGAAAGCCCCGAAAATGCCGTCTTCCAGGGCAAGTCCTATCCCACCAGGGTCGTGCCCAACAAGCTCGGCAACACGAGCCTGCGCGTGGGCGGGCTCATCCGCCTCTCGAAGGAGGCGCCCGTCACCGCTGACTGCGTGGGGCGATACTTCGCGGTGAACCAGGACGACGAGTTCCCCAAGAACAGCAAGGTCCGCCGGTGGTACCTGATCGACAGCGTCGTGGTGAACGCCGACGGGACGAAGGACATCCGCATCATCCGCCACTGGTGGGGGGCGAAGTCGGCCGGCTCGCCCACGCTCTACAACCCGGACAACTACAGCCACGAGGGGCACGAGGTGGCGCTGAAGTACATCATCGCCCCGGGCGCCAACGCCTATGACGTCTCGGACGCGCTGCCCAACGTGGGCAAGGGGAACATGCTCAAGCTCGCGCCCACCCCCTTCACCGGCACCGACGTCGACTTCGCCAAGGGCGACCCCGTCGAACAGGCCATCGGCTCCGACCCGTTCCATCCGCAGATCATGCGCTCGTGGACGTGGGACAAGGTGCCCTCGATGTTCCCCGCCTGCTACCTCGACCTGGCGAACTTCGGCGACGTGCAGCGGCACACCGTCATGCGGGCCCGCGGCGGGAGCGGCGACATCGCGGTCGACGCGAAGACGTGGTGGAACCACACGACGACCTTCGACCGCATCCTCGACTTCCAGGGCACGTCGCAGAACGCGATCGTCTTCGACGCCGACGTCGCCAACGCGGCCCTGCAGTTCAAGCAGCCGCACGGCCGGGCCCAGCCGGTGGTCTGGCAATACGGGATGATTCCGCCCGTCGACCCCAACGCGGCGACCGCGCCGGCCGTCGACGCCGACGGCAAGCCCGTGAAGCCCGAGAAGCCCAAGCTGCTGCCCGCGAAGATCACCTCGCTGACCGTCTCGCCCGACAGCGGCGTGATGACCCTCGACGCGCCGGCGGTGGCGGTCCCGGGCGGCATCACCAAGGCGGGCGGCCTCTCGGGCGGCGAGAAGCCGGCGAGCAACCTGCGCGGGATCAACGTCGCCGTGAAGGCGGGGAGCAAGGAACTGGCGGTGAAGTTCGCCAAGCCCGAGCTCGACGCGGAGTATGCGGTCTTCGTCGAACTGACCTGGCCGACGGTGCGGACGATCGTCACGCAGACGGCGGAGGGCTTCACCGTGAAGTTTGAGGCCGCCCCGCCCGCGGACGCGAAGCTGCATTGGATGATCGTGCGGTGAGGCGGATCATCATCCGAAGCGAACGATGACACCAAAGCCCAGGCACTGCGGTGCCTGGGTTTGTCCTACGAATGAAGAGAGAGCCCATGACGGTTTCCCCCGCCGCCCCAGCCCCGCAGTTCCTCCTCGCCCTCGACACGGTCGAGCCGATGCGGGCGACGCAGACGCCCGAGGGGGCGACGAAGTTGGGCTTCACGCTCAAGGCGGGCGGGCTCTACCAGCTCAACCTCTTCCTCGACGCCCGCGAATTCGATTGGGAGGAGCTCTACCAGACGCTCAACCAATACGGCAACACGAACATGCGGACCGGGCCGTGGGACTTCCACCTCTTCACCGCGGCGCCCCTGGTGCCGTCGTATTGGGTGAAGCTCGACGGCAAGAAGATCGGGCTGTGGTACGTGCAGCGGGTGATGCTCGAGGACATCGAGGCCAAGCGGTTCCGCGGCCGGCTGGCGCTCTGGATCGAGCAGGCGGGCGAGCATGAGCTGACGTTGGAGCCGTACCGGCCGTTCAAGGTTTCGTGGCAGTCGGCGATCCTCGAGGCCGACCCGGAGGACACGCTCGAGCCGGCGACGGCGGCGGCCGGGCCTGAGACGCTGCCGGTGGCGCAGTGGGTCGACGCGAAGTTCTGGGCGGCCCAGCGGGCGAAATTGGCGACGACGCACGCCGCCTATCGCAAGCCGCTGGAGTTGGTCTGGGATTGGGCCCTCAAGGCCGACGGGACACACGCCTGGCAGATCGCGCCGCTGGTCGCCGCCCATGATTTGGGCGGGCGGGCCGGGGCGATCGAGAAGGCGCTGGCGATCGCGAAGCATTGGACCGACATCCCCGCGTGGGGCCGGCCGCGCGAGGACGTCTACGGGCACAACGGCGACATCGGCGGAGCCGACGTCTTCCGCTGCATGGCCTGGGCTTATCACCTGCTCGCCCCGCACATGACCGCCGCCGAGCGCGAGCGGATGCTCAAGAAGATCGAGTACCAGGGCGACCAGCTCATCGCCCAGACGCTGCTCATGCGCGACTACTGGGGCGGGTCGGTGCTGCAGGACCACGGCAGGCAGGCGGTGCTCGACCTCGCGACCGGCGCACTGCATTTGTGGGGCATCTCGCCCCGGGCGGAGAAGTGGATCGAGTACGCCCTGCCCCGCGCGCGGCGGTCGATCCAGGCGGCCCCGCCCGACGGCGTGCTGCCCGGCAGCTCCTACTACGCGATCTTCATGTACGTCCACAACGCCTGCTGGCTTCGCGACGCGCTGCTGGCCCGCACGGGCGAGGACCTGTTCGACGAGCCCTCGCTGCGCAACGTGCCCGCGTACGTGGCCGAGGTGATGCACGAGCCGACGCACTCGATGCTGATCCCCGAGGGGCGCATCCCGCTCGTGGGCGGGCAGGCGTTGATGGCGACGCTGGCCTCGAAGCACCGCGACGGCCTGGCCCAGCGCGTGCACGACGTGCTGATCGACTCCCCGGAATTTTCCTTTTTCCATGGCGGGCAGGCGGTGGGTTTTTATGTCGGCCTGCTCTGGGGATTCTTCGCGTACGACCCGACGGTGAAGGCCGACGTGGCCGATGCGTCGCGCAGCGCGAAGGCGGGCGCAGGCTCGGCCTCGCGTCATCGCCACCTGCTCTGGTACGAGGATGCCGGCTTCGCGCAATACCGCGACGACGCCAGCGGCGTGGTGCTCGCCGTGCGCTGCGGCCCCTGGCTGGGCTACCACGCCCAGCGGAAGTCGCCCGGGCCCTGCGACCGGATGGACATGTCCATCGGCGCCGGCCACTTCGTGGTCTACCTCGACGGCAAGCCGCTGCTCGCCACGCCCGAGGGCGGCTACCGGCTCAAGACCTTCCTGCGCTCCTGCCTCTTGGTCGACGGCCAGGGACAGGTCGGCGACGTGGGCTACCCGATGTCGATCCCGTCGTTCCCCCACCGCGGCGAGGAGATCGAGACCGCCCGGCTCGACGCGGCCGGCAGGGAGGGGCTCATCCGCCTCAATCTCACGCGGTCCTATCCCGCCTCCGCGGGCGTGGCCCACTACACGAGGCAGTTCCTCGTCGGCGGCGAGCGGCGGATCATCTGCCGTGACCATGTCGTGCTCGACCGCCCGCGCGACCTCTCCTGGCTGTTCCACTACAAGTTCGACGACGGCGGCGTGCTCGACGGGACCACGACCACGATCGGCGTCCCGCCCGAGCCGGCGGATGGCACCGCGCCAGCGAAGCCCGGCCCCGTGCTGCGGGTGACGCCCCGTTCGCCGGGGATGGCGTGGAAGGCGGAGCTGGCCCGGACGGAGGTGGTCTGGTCGTACGCGAGCGCGTCGAACTACAGGCCGTTCTACCACGTGCGCTATGACGCGACGGAGAAGGCGGCGACGGCCTGCGTCGACTTTGTGATCGAGTGGTGACCTTGTCGGGCGTGCGCCTGTCGATGCGACGCCCGTGTTGTTTCATCCGGAGTTCTCGCCGATGGCTGTCAATCGTTCCCAGTTCTCAGCCGCGAACCGCCGGTTCTTCACCGACTTCGACCGCTGGAGGCTCGATCCCGCGAACGTGCCCAACGTCTTCCGCGACCCCATCGGCGTCGAGGAGCTGCGCCTCAAGGCCAAGCGGCACAAGAAGGAGCTCGACGCCGAGGTCGCCCTGACGCTCAAGCCCGTCGACCTCAAGCTCGACTGGGACCAGTACCACGGCCCGACCACCAGCAACATGGCCCGCGCGTCGCGGTACTTCCTCTTCACCGGCGAGGAGCGGGCCCTCGACTGGGCGCTGCAGGCCCTCAAGGAGATCGAGCTCTGCCAGCGGCCGCACTTCACCTACTCCACCTGCATGGGGGTGATGGACCTCGACCTGCGCACCGCGACGGTCGTCCACGTGCTGGCGATGATGCGCTGCTCCTTCGACGGCCTGCTCGACGACGCCACCAAGCGCCGCATCGACACCCTCGCCATCGACCGCTGCATCTTCCCGGGCCTCGAGGCGATGCGCACCAAGCGCTACGCCTGGATGCACTCGAACGCCAACTGGCGCATCATCCTCTGCGGGATGTTCGGCCTGGGCGCGATGGTCTGGCACGAACAGATCCCCGAGTACCGCGAGATCATGGAGTACGGCATCGAGGGCGTGCTGGTCGCGCTCGCGACGGGCGACGACCAGGGCGGCTGGAACGAGGGGCCGGGCTATTGGGAATACGGCCTGAGCTACGCCGTGGAGTACGCCTGGATCCTCCGCGCCTTCACGCACGGCAAGGTCGACCTCTTCAAGCAGCGCTTCCTCGAGAAGACCGGCGACTTCCGGCTCTACATGTACACCCGGCCCGGGCAGGTCTGGAACTGGAGCGACTGCACCAAGGGGGCGGGCAGGTCGTCGACGCTCTCGATGCTCGCCCGCGTCTACCAGAACTCCAGCTACCAGTGGCTGACCCACCACGAGGGGCTGGAGGGCATGAACCAGATCTACTACCTCGACCCGCATCTCTCCTCGGCGCTGCCGCGCGGCCTGCCGCGCACGAAGCACTTCCCCGGCGTGGGCGTCGTCGTCGCCCGCACCGGCTTCGGGAAGGAGGACAACTTCGTGGGCTTCAAGGCGGGCGACATGCCCGACTACAACCACCATTGCCAGATGGATTCGGGCGGGATGGTGATCCACGTCGCCGGGCACGAGCTGCTCGCGGAGAACGAGCACTGGGGCTACCCGCGCGAGGCGCCCAAGGACCCCAAGGCCCCGCGACCCTCGCGCCCCGGGCTCTTCGACGAGGAGCTGAAGCGCTACAAGCGTTGGGACTTGGACAGCGTCAGCGCCATTGGGCACAACATCCCCGTGGTCGAGGGGCACTATCCACAGTGCGTGCTGCGCCAGCCGCCGAAGATCAAGGTGGTCTCGAGCGACGAGTCGCACGACGCGGTGCTGATCGACTCCAGCGTCTATTACCGCCCGATGGCGAGCAAGGTCCGCCGACTGGCGGTCTACCTCCGGCCCGATGTGGTGCTGGTGGTGGACGAGATCGTCGCGAGCAAGCCGATCCGCACGCGCGTGCAGTTCCACTACTTGAAGAAGGCCGCGATCGAGCGGCACGACATCCGCATCGTCAACGGCCCGGCCTCGCTGCTGATCTCCCCGCTCTCACCCTCGGAGGAGGACAACCTCATCGTCGGCATGGAGGACCGGCGGACGTTCTACGAGACGCCCGCGGCCATCGTCGAGCGGAACAACCGCTTCGCCTACATCGAGAACCTCTGGCGGAAGAAGCGGCTGGTCTTCGTGACGGCGATGCATTTTGGGAAGGGCAAGCTCAAGCCCGTGCAGTTCACGCTCGAGGGCGACCCGCTGCGCGACAAGACGTTCGCCGTGCGCGTCGTTGATGGGCGGAAGACGAGCGTGGTGAAGCTCGACCTTGCGAAGGCGAAGGTGGATGTCCGGTCGAAGTGATCCCGTGCGGGGTCGTCATGGATTGAAGGAACGCAGCGGCCATGCCATTTGTCGTGAAGCCAAGTCAGCGCCTCGTCTTCGCCGGTGATTCCATCACCGACTGCGGGCGTCGCGGCGCGCAGGCCCCGCTGGGGAACGGCTACGTCCGCGTGGCGGCTGACCTCATCGCGGCCCGTCATCCGGCGCACCGTTTGGAGATCCTCAACGCCGGCGTGGGGGGCGACACGATCCGCATGCTGGCCGCACGGTGGGAGGCGGAGGTGATCGCGCCCAAGCCCGACTGGGTGACGCTGCTCATCGGCGTGAACGACGCCTGGGGCTGGCTGATCCAGCGCGAGGGGCACGTCTCGCCCGGCGTCTACCGGGAGATTTATGGCGACCTGCTCGAGCGCCTGCGGGCCAAGACCAAGGCCAGGCTGGTGCTGATGGACCCGTTCATGATCACCCGTGGGCGCGGGATCAAGGAAGACCACCAGCGGATGCTCAAGGCCCTGCCGCGTTATCGTGCGACGGTCGCCGCGATGGCGAAGCGGTTCAAGGCCCGGCATGTCCCGCTGCAGAAGGTCTTCGACCTGCAGATGAGGCATCGCACGCCGGTGAGCCTGGCGGAGGACGCCGTGCATCCGACGCAGGCGGGGCATGTCGTGCTCGCGCACGCGTGGCTGGGGAGCGTGGGATGGTGAGCGTGGCCATGTTGTTTCAAGCGATGGGTGCCACGGGCGGCTTGCCCGCCCGTGGAGGGTTGGCCGTGGGGCGTATGGTCTCGCGGCCGGGATCGAGAAGTCCTTTTTCCCGGGCCCCGCATCGCTGTGCGTCTCACCACGGGCGGACAAGCCGCCCGTGGCACCCATCTCTGTCTCGCGGGCATTCGGCCTTGTTATTGCAGCGTTGCTGGTTGACCACGCCCTCATCCGTCATGGCTGGGTACAGCCATGCCACCCTTTTCCGGGGGTCTCGGAGGGAGAGGGGCAGGGAGGCGGCCGCGAGTCTCGTGGGCTCACCGCACCGGCTTCCCGCCGCGGAGGACGGGCGAGACGTCGCGCGAGGGCGCGGTCTTCAAGCCCGGCACGCTGTAGCCGATCTGGTACGCCAAGCGGTTCTCGTTCGAGACGTTCTGCCCGCTCCCGTGCGGGAGGTACTTGCGGAAGGCGATCATCTGCCCGGGGCGGAGCACCGCGGGGACGCGGTAGGAGGTGTCGTACTCGCCGGCCCACTCGCCCTTGACCGGGTCGCCCTGGCGCGTGTGCTTGAGCAGGCCTTCCTTGTGCCGCCCGGGGAGGACCCAGAGCGTGCCGTTGTCGACGGTCGTCCTGCTGATGGCGATCCAGAGGGTCAGCCCGGTGTTCGGCGCGAGGAAGATCTCGGGGTTGGTGTCCTTGGCGTAGTCGCCCGCGACGGCGTACTGCATGTCCTGGTGCCAGGCGAAGGTGTTGTCGAGGGCGGTGCCGGGCTGGGTCGTCTCCTTGGCCTGCGGGGCCTTCATGATCGCCTGGTTCCAGGTGATGTCGACGTCGGGCCCGAGGATTTGGCCGAGGACCTCGAGGATCGCCGGGTGGCGGCAGAAGGCGTCGCAGATGGGGCTGGCGTGGTCGAGCTGGGAGAGGAAGAGGCGCTGGCGGGCGTAGCGGGCCTCGTCCTTGTTGCCCGAGGCGTCGGCGCGGGCGATCTGCTCCTGCCACATGCGGAGGAACTCGCCGCGCACGCCGTTGACGCTGGCCTCGTCGAAGATCACGGGCGTGGTGAAGTAGCCGTCGTCGTCGAGCTGGCGGAGGCGGAGCTGGGTCAAGACGTCGGGCGAGGCGAGGGTGGTCATGGCGAGGTCCTTCGGGCGCGGCGGGGGGACGATGTTGCAACGAACAATTGTACCGGGCCGCGGCGGGCCGAACGCACAGGGCCGCTCGAACGACCGTGGATCGTGCCACACCGCAGCCGTAGGCTGCTGTGTGCCAGTCAACCCAAGGCGCAGGGTCGGCGGAACACCCAACTTCACGTGCGCCGACAGACCAAGAAGAAGTCTTCCGCGAACCCAGGCCCGCTTGGTCATCCGCACATAGCAGCCTTCGGCTGCGATGTGGCACGCCTTTGGTCGGGAAGGCGTTGCAACAGAACTCTCGATATTGAGGCGCATCGCGATCGCCGTGTTGTCGTGGGCAGCGCCCGCTCCACCGTCAATCGTCAGGACTCCATATGAACCAACCCCACACCGTCACCCTCGCCGCGGCCCAGATCTGGAGCTCCAAGACCCGCGCCTTCCGCCAGCGCAAGGCCGACCCGGAGCGCGTGCAGGAGCACTTCCGGAAATACAACCTGGGGGCCGCGACGTACGACGCCGAGTATGCCCGCGCCTACGGGATGGAGTATTTGAACTACCTCACCGAGCAGGTCGACGCCGCGGCGACGCGCGGGATCGACCTGCTGCTCTTCCCCGAGTTTTGCCTCACGCCCGCGGTGATCGCCGACCCGCTGCCGGGCATCGCCCGCAACAAGAGCGCGATCGCCGACGCCGTCGAGCTCTACACCTGGTCGGGCAAGCTCTTCACCGACTGGCTCTGCGCAAGCGCGAAGCGGACGGGGATGTTCCTTGGCGCATCCAGCTTCACCGTGCGACGCGGCAAGATCTTCAACACCGGATTGCTGGCCGACGACCGCGGGCACTTGGCGCTGAGCTACGACAAGGTCCACATGCCCCAGGGCGAGATCGACTACGCCGAGCCGGGGAAGACGTATCCCGTCGCCGACACCCGGCTGGGGCGGATCGGCTTCTCGATCTGCTACGACGTGCAGTTCCCCGAGCACCACGCCTGCCTGGCCGAGGCCGGCGCGGAGATCGTGCTGCACCCCTCGGGCGGCTACACGCTGCCCGACGAGAATCCCGACATGGGGCAGCAGCGGCTGCGGGTGCGGGCGAGCGACCACCATTGCGCCATTGTCTACGCTTGCTTCGCGCCCGAGAGCGATTGGGAGCCGCGGGAGTCGAGCGTGATCAGCCGGAGCGGGAAGGTGGAGGCCTGCATCCGCGGGAAGAAGGCCGGCTTCGCGGTGGCGAAGGTGAGCGTGGGAGGGAAGCGCTCATGGCCCGGCGACAAGCCCGATGCGCCCGACCGCGAGGCGATCCGCCGGTCGCTGCGGAGGCCGACGACGTATCGACCCTTGCTCACGAAGTCCGCCCCGCATTCTTGATCGTCCACGAAGTCCGTTGATCTCTCGTCCTCAATCCAGGAACTCCACATGCCTTCCTCCCGTTCCGTCTCGCGCAAGTCCGCCTCCGTGAAACCCGCAACTGCGAAACCCGCCGCCGCCGCACCCGCCGTCGTCTCCGATGAATCCCCCTGGAAGGCCGCGGTGCAGGCGACCGACCTGCGCGACCACGGCATCGCCGTCCACAAGGGCTCGACGCTCTGCGTCAAGCCCTGGCGCGACGCCGCGACCGGGAAGGACTACGTCTACGTCGGCATCACCACCTTCCCCGGGCTGGTCGTGCAGGTCCACGTGCAGACCGGGCGCTGCAGGCAGTTCAACCTCGGGCAGGGCGGCGTGGGCCCGTGGGGCATGGCCTTCACGCTCAATGGCGAGGTCCTTGTCACCGGGACCGACGGCTGCCTCTACCGCATCGACCCGCGCAAGGGCGAGGTCGTCGTCGTCGCCAAGCTCAAGCAATGGCTCTGGACCATCGACCGCGCGGCCGACGGGAAGTTCTATCTCGGCGGCTCGCCCACGGCCATGATGTACCGCTACGACGACGCGACCCGCCAGGTCGAGGAGATCGCCAGCTTCGCCCACATCGACAAGTATGTCCGCGTCGTCGCCGCGCTGCCCGATGGGTATGTCTACTGCTCCATCGGCTGCGAAAAGGCCCAAATCGTCGCGTACCACATCGCCAGCGGGAAGAGCAAGGTCCTCCTGCCCAAGTCGGAGGTCGGGCCTGATTTCCACGGGATGGGGCGCGGGCGCGACGGGAAGCTCTACGTCCGCACGGTGCACGGGAACTTCTACCGCCTCGAGCACGGCGAGGCCTTCCCCATCGAGGACGAGAGCGCGGTCAACCGCGAGCCGGCGTCGCGCTGGTCGGCCTTCGCCCTGTCCCGGCTCCCCGACGGGCGGGCCATCCGCTACCTCGACCCCGACGCGATCCAGCTCGGCGAGGGCAAGGGCGCGAAGGTGATCCCGTTCAAGTACGAGACCAATGGGGCCGCGATCTTCCACCTCGCGGAGGGGCCCAACAAGAACGTCTACGCCAGCACGATCATGCCGCTCTACATCCTGCGCTACACGCCCTCGACGAAGAAGCTCGAGAACCTCGGCCGCGGGGGGCCCGACAACGGCGAGGCCTACTCCTTCGGCCACTGCAAGGGCAAGCTCTACTACGCGACCTACTCCACCGGAAAGCTGATGGAGTACGACCCCGCCAAGCCGTGGAACAAGGACAAGCCGGGCGCGATGAAGTGGGAGACGAACCCCAAGCTGCTGGGCGACCTGGGCGAGGGGCACTGCCGCCCGCGGGCGCTGACGGTCGACGCCAAGGGGCGCGTCTGGGTCGGCAGCCACGCGGAGTACGGCCGACGGCATGGCGGATTGATGTGCTTCGACACCAAGACGCGCAAGATGCACAACAACCCGCTGGTCGTCCCCGACCAGAGCATCCAGTCGCTCATCTCCGACGCCTCGGGCGACGTGATCTACGGCGGGACCGACATCTGCCGCGGGAGCGGGATGGACGCGTCGACCAAGGAATGCCACCTCTTCGCGTGGGACGCGCGGAAGCAGAAGCTGATGTGGTCGCTCGTGCCCATCAAGGGGCAGACCGGCATCATGACCCTGCTGCAGCACAACGGGAAGTTGTATGGCACGTCGCGCAAGGCGGTGTTCAACTTCTTCTGCTTCGACCCGGAGACGAGGAAGATGGAGTACGTGATCGAGTCGAAGATCGACGCCTGTCGCGAGGAGTCGATGACGCTCGGGCCGGACGGGTGTTTCTACGGGATCACCTACACCGACTTGTTCCGCTGGCAGCCCGAGACGGGGAAGGTCGAGTCGATCTGGCACACGCCCAAGGACGAGCTGAAGAACCACTCGGGCGGGTCGATGTTCCACCGCGGGGCGGTGATCAACGACGGGCGGTTCTACTTCTCGTGCGGCCCGGCGGTGATGAGCTTGAAGTTGCCGAAGTGAAAGCGGGCGAACTCAGATCTCCGCCAGCGGGACGATCCGGCCTTCCTTCGCGCTCCTGATCGCCGCGAAGCAGACGCGGCCCGCCAACACCGCGCCGTCGACGCCGCAGAACTCCGGGCCACGGCCCTGGATCTGGTCGACGAAGCGGTCGATGGCGCGGGCGTGGCCGCGGTCGGGCTCGGCGGTGAACTGCAGCATGGGGTTGCCCGCGCGCTCCGCGTCGAGCGTGGCCGCCTTCTTCTTGGCGAGCCAGCCGCCGATGCCGCCCTCGGCTCCGACCTGCTCGTGCTTGTCGCCGCGCATCGGGAAGGTGATGCGCGGCGGGGCGCCCTCGATGCCCGCGGTGCGCACCTCGACCATGTGGTCGACCGCAACGACCCCGCCGGCGCCCATGCACTCGTAGAGCTCCTTGGGGTAGCCGAAGGAACCGTTGGCGCTGCTGGCGATCGTCGCGAGCGAGCCGTTCGCGTAGCGGATGATCACGCTGTGGGTGAGCATCCCCGTCTCCATCGCGAAGACGTCGAGCGGCTCGGCGTCGAGGAACCAGTTGCAGATGTCGACGAAGTGTGTCATCTCGAAGAGCATCGGGCCCAGCGGCATCTTGGTCTTGTCGAATGCGGCCCCGACCCAGCTCCACCAGTCGTCGTTGATGCGCACGCTGATCGCGGGCACGGCGTCGTCGGGCAGCTTGGGCCTGCCCGCCTTCTCGCGGTCGAACCGCCAAGGGCAGGGCTTGGGGTTGGCCAGGTGCCCGCGGAAGATCCGGCGGGCCTCGACGAAGGCGGGTGCCGCCCGGCGGTTGTGCCCGAGGCAGAAGGGGATGCCCGACTGGTGCACGACTTTCTGGATGGCGCGCATGGCGGCGACGTCGGCGGCGAGCGGCTTCTCGACGTAGACGCCCTTGCCCAGGCTCGCCGCAAGTTCGATCACCGGGAGGCGGAGCGACTCGGTCGTCGCGAGGAGGACCGCCTGCACGCGCGGGTCGGCGACGGCGTCGCGCCAGTCGGTGGTCGTGCGAGTCGGGTTGAAGGGCTTGCAGGCCTCGAGCGAAGCGGGGCTGACGTCGCAGCAGACCTCGAGGGCGGCCTTGGCGGAGCGGGCGATGTTGGGGATGTGCTGGGCGCGGGCGAAGGTGCCGCAGCCGACGACGGCGAAACGGAGGCGGTCGGCGTCGACGGGAACGGCATCGGCGGCGGCGGACTTCGCGGGCATGGTCATTTCGGGCTCGGGGTTTGGTGGGGAGTGGGGGCGGCGCGGGCTCAGGGAGTCCGGCTCTCCTCGGCGGCGGCCGGTGCGTCCGACTTCGCGACAGGGGCGGGGTCGTA
Organism: Planctomycetota bacterium; assembly: GCA_026386955.1. Taxonomy (GTDB): domain Bacteria; phylum Planctomycetota; class Phycisphaerae; order Phycisphaerales; family Phycisphaeraceae; genus JAPLMQ01. The sequence goes on along the minus strand of JAPLMQ010000281.1, from coordinate 15,784 downwards.
TTTCGTGCAGTACGGCCAGGCCCAGGCGCTGGCCGGCAAGAGCAGGAGCAGGAACGCGATCACGCACCCGATGGTCAGGGCGGTGTTGTCGGCCTGCCGCACGACGAAGAGGGTCGTCAATCCGCCGGCGATCGCGACGACGGTGAAGAGCGCGTAGAAGACGCGGTTCCACCCCGGGTTTTGCCGGAGGGAGGCCGAGCATCCGGCGCAGCGGGCGGTCTCGGAGAGGATGCCCGAGCGGGGGACGCGGTGCCCGCAGGCGGGGCAGACGGCGCGCCATTGAAGAGCCATGTCGTGGTTTCCGAAGCGGGGGTTGCGGGGACGGGAGAACTCACGCCACGTCCCGGAGGATTGCCGGGGGCCGGGGGCATTTTAGCGGAGACGGCTCGTGGCAGCGGTCGCTTAGAGCAACTGCTTCTTCCCCGCCTTCAAGCTCAGCCCGTTGCCGATCTCGAAGGCCAGCACCTTGCCCGGCCTCTTGCCCGACCCCTTCGCCCGGCGGATGACGCACCAGTCGCCGCGACCCCAGACGTCGCCGGCCTCGAGGATGCGGTGCTCGTAGGCCCAGATGAGCGTGTCCTCCACGCCGTCGAAGGTGATGCGGGCCGCCAGCGCGCCGTCGAGGGAGGGGAGCGTCTCGACGGTCGCGGGCTTGCCTCCCTTGGCGCGGGGGAGGAGGAAGGTCATGAAGCGCCCGTTGTACCCGGCGACCTTCATGATCAGCCGCGGGCGGACGTAGACGCTGTGGTGCACCATCCGCCGCGGCGGGTTGCCGACGCGGGCGGCGGCGGCGTGCGAGTCGCCCACGTACTTGTAGGAGCTGGTGGTCTGCACGTCCTGCGCGAAGGCCGCGGTGTGCGGCTTGGGGTAGGACTTGGGGTTGGGAAGCACGGGATGCACGTCGAGGTGGTTGCCGTGCAGGCAGCCGGTGATCGTCGCGGAATCCTTGCGCAGCGCGATCTTGTTCTCCGGGCAGGTGTTGATGGTGAACCAATACTCGGCGAAGTCGTTGGCCTTGTTGAGGTCGTCGATGATCCAGGCGTAGGGCGTGACGCGCGGGCCCTTGACCAGCACGGCCGAGCGGTAGGCCCAGTGGCCCGAGTGCTGGTGCGAACTGTCGACGGAGGCGAGGTCGCAGAACTTGCCGGGGCGGTAATCGGTCAGCCGGCCGTGATGCCAAGACTGGACCCATTGCCCGTCGGTGCTGTGGCCGGATTTTCCGTCGATGAGCACGAGGTTGTGCTGGTCCTGCTCGATGTTGTATCGGCCGGTGTCGATGCCGAAGTATTCGCCAAGGGCGGAGAGGGTGAAGTGGCCGCAGGAGGCGTGGAAGTGGCCCTGGGCGGCGGCGCAGCGCTGGGAGCCGTCGAAGATCATGAGCGTGTCGTCGGGCTTCCAGCCGCTGCGGAAGCTGACGATGCCGCGGCGGGCGTCGCGGAAGGCGGTGGGCACCTTGGCCTTGCCGGGCGAGACGGGATTGACCATGTCGTCGAGGTAGACCAGCGACATCGCGCTGACGGGCGTCTCGAAGGCGGGGAAGCCCTCCTTGGCGGGGCCGATCTCGACGGCGTTCTCCTCCATGCGCATCATGCCCGAGAGCCAGATGGCGACGGGGTCCTTGGCGATCTGCCCCAAGCGGGGGAGGATCTCCTGGCGGGCGTGGAAGTGGTCGCCGGCGTCGCCGGTGGTGGTGAGGCTGACGCCCCAGGGCTCGATGAAGTGGGTGATGGCGCGGGGGAACTTGGCGAGGTGCGGGGCGCGGGCCATGGCGTCGAAGTCGCCGGAGCGGCGGAGGGCCTCGACGGCGCGGAAGAGGAGCTGCGTGAAGTCGGTGCCGTAGCCGGTGTCCTCCTCGGGGTAGCCGTCGGGGCAGACGGCGGTGTTGAGCGAGGCCTCGAGGAAGAGGCAGAGCTCCTTCAAGGTGTCATCGAGGGGCGGGGCGTTGGGCTCGTCGCGCATCGCCAGCACGGCGATGATCGCGGAGATCACCTTCCCGAAGGCGAGGTTCATGCCCGCCTGCTTGAAGAAGACCGGGCGGCGGGCAGTGACGATGTCGAGCACCTGCTTCTTCAGCGTCCACTCGACGATCGGGGCCCGTTCCTCCGCGGTCATGTGGTCGTGCAGCAGGTCGAAGGCGAAGAGGGCAGGGGCGATGCGCCCGTGGATGAGCACGTCGCCGTTCGACTCGTCCACCGCCTTGGGCAAGGCGCGCAGCACGGCCTTGCCTGCGGCGAGCGCGTCGTCGTCGTCGTCGAGCACGGCCACCATCGCCAGGTCATGGATGCGCGGGAAGAGGTCGAGCGCGGCGACGTGCCAGCGGGTCTGGTCGTTGAGGAGGCGGACGACGTCGACCCCGTCGTTAATGGCCTTGACGTGCGGCTGCATCGTCTTGCGCAGGGCGTCCATGATGGTCTTGCCCCGGCCCGAGCGGATGGAGCGGCGGATGCGGGCCAGGTCGGACGGGCCGTACATCACGCGGGGGTGGATGTGCTTGCGGTAGAGGTCGCGGGCTTCGCCGAAGGGGTAGCGCATGGTGGGGGCTCGGGGAAGGGTGGAATTGCGGGGGTTAAGCGGTGGGGCGGAGTTTGAGCGGGTCGTGGGATTCGTCTTGCCAGCGGGACATCGTCCGTCGAAGCCGGGCGACTGTCGAGCCGTGGGCGGGGTCGGCGGAGAGGTCGCGGGTTTCCCAGGGGTCGGTCGCGATGTCGAAGAGCTGGGTGCGGCGCGATCCGGCGACGAAGTATTCGATCAGCTTGAAGCGCTCGTCGCGCACGGCCCGCTGCTCGTGCTTGTAGGCGGAGAAGACGGTTTCGCGGTGAATCGAGGTCTCGCCCCGGATGAGCGGGGCGAGGCTGCGGGCCTCGTTGGTCGGCGGTGTGGGCAGGTTGGCGAGGTCGAGCAGCGTGGGGAAGAGGTCATGGAGGTAGCAGAGGGCGTCGGTGCGTTGGCCGACGGGGATGCCCGGGCCGCGGAGCAGGAGCGGGACGCGGGTGGAGTGGTCGTAGAGGTTTTGCTTGCCGAGCAGGCCGTGCTGCCCGACGGCGAGGCCGTGGTCGGCGAGGTGGACGACGATGGTGTCGTCCGCGTGGCCGGCGGCGGCGAGGGCGGCGTGGATGCGCCCGATGGCGTCGTCCATGTGCGAGATCATCCCGTAGTAGTCGGCGACCTCGCGCGCGATGCGCTCGCGCGTGCGCGGGAAGGGGCAGAGCAGCTCGTCGCGCACGCGCAGCTCGCCGTTGTCGAAGGGGTGTTCCGGGAGGACGTTGGGCGGGAGCTCGATCGACCCGGGCGGGTAGAGCGAGGCGAATCGCGGCGGGGGCGTGCGCGGGTCGTGCGGCGCGGTGAAGCCGACGTAGAGGTAGAAGGGCTCGTTGCCCGAATGCGATTCCAGGAAGCGCACCGCCTGGTCGGCGAAGAGGTCGGTCGAGAACTTCTCGCCGATGTATTGCCTCTCCTGCGGGTAGAGGCCGGCGGGATCGAAGTCGAAGACGGGCGTGCGCTCGTGGTCGGCCATCCCGCCGAAGAAGATCTTGCCTCCGTCGGAGAAGGAGCGTGCGAAGGCCTCCTTGCCGATGTGCCACTTGCCGGTGGCGAAGGTGCGGTAGCCCGCCTCGCGGAAGAGCTGCGGGAGCAGCGGCGGCCGCGAGTCGGGCACGCGGTCGTCGGGGTGGATGCCCCAGTCGCCCGAGAGCGCGGTGGGGACGCGCCAGAGCCCCATGCCGGTGTGGAGCATCGCCCGGCTCGGCGCGCAGACGGCCCCATGCGTCGAGCCCATGATGCAGGCCCGCGTGCAGGCGATCCCCTCGCGCGTCATGCGGTCGAGGTGGGGCGTGACGAGCTGGGGCGTGCCCAAGGCGCGGGCGGCGTCAAACCGCTGGTCGTCGGCCTGGGTGATGAGGATGTTGGGGCGGCGGCGGGTGGGCATTGAAGTTGACTCGCGGCGTGGACGCAGGGCCGGGCGACCGTCGCTCTAGCGCACGCCCAGCATGCGCTTGACCCACGGCACCGCGACGTCGCCCTTGAAGTAATGGTCGCCGTCGAAGTTGAAATACTTGCCGTAGTCCGCGCCGTTGATCGACTCGGGGATCGGCACGCGGTCGAGCTTGCGCGAGGCTGGGTCGCGGAAGTTGGGCATGAAGTCGAGGCGGACATTGTTCGGCTTGCCCGCGATGGCATAGGCCTTCCTGAGCGTGCGGAAGTGTTCGCTGCGCCCGCCCTCGGTGATGAGCAGCGGCGTGGGGGCGAGGGCGGCCATGAGGTCGGGGTAGTCGAACCAGTTGATGAAGTCGGGGATGTAGTGCCAAGGCGCGACGGGGTTGAGGTTCGTCAACAGCGGGACGTGACGCCAGTAGGAGAGGTGGTCGTTCCAGACCACCGCCTTGACGTCGGCGTCGAGCAGGCCCAAGTGGAGTGCGGGCTTCGCGCCCAGTGAGTGGCCGGAGACGGCGAGGCGCGAGCGGTCGACGAACGGGAGGGTCTTGAGCCAGCGCAGGGCTCGGAACTTCTGAAAGACGGAGAGCGCCTCGTACGGCCGGTTGAGCCAGATGAGCGGGAAGACCTGGCGGGTCCAATTGAGGGAGCGCGGGTCGTGCAACTCGGCCGTGCCGGGGTTGTCCATCGCGAGAGCGACGAAGCCGGCGCGGACGAACCGGCGGGCCATGTCCTCGAATTGCGGGAACGGGTTGGGGCGGGCGATGGCGGGCTCGGGCTCGCCGGCGAGGCGCTCCTTGGGGTGGTCGGTGCCGGGGAGGCAGAGGACGGCCGGGGCCCGCTTGGCTTTCGTCGCGCCGTCGGGCACGAGCAGCAGCACGGGCACGACGCTGAACGGCTCGGGGTAGATCTCCCAGCGCTCGAGGCGGTAGCCGTCGCGAGGTTCGCTGGAGATTTTCACCGGCGCGGGCTGCGCGGGCGTGCGCGGGAAGTTGAGCAGCTTGCGCTGCCGGGCCCGGAGCTGCGTCTTCCAGCGGGCGAAGGCGGGGCGGGAGAAGTCCGGGTCGAAGGCGAGGCGAGGCCGGAGTGTGCGCAGGTGGTGATGGACCAACGCGGGCGTGGTGAGGTGCCGGCCGTCGGGGCGGACGTTGCGCGAGAGCGATTCCGGGGGCGGTTCCGGGGGCGGCGTGGGCTTCGGGTCGTCGGGCATGGAACGATCCCTCGGTGAGGTTCGGGACGGCGAAGCTCGAGGCGGAGACGCGGCGTCAGAACGTCAGCCGGGGGTCGTACATGTGGAGGTCGCGGTCGGGCATCTTGACGCCCAGGAGGCGCAGTCGGCGCTCCGAGGCGTTTTCGAGGGCCTGCCAGGCGAGCGTCTGCTGGGCGTCGTAGCGCTTGAGCCACCAGTAGCCGTAGTAGAGGTAGATGCCGCGGCGGAGGCCGTCGGTGTTGTTGCGACCGCCTGAGTGCCAGATGGCGGAGTTGATGAAGACGGCGTCGCCCGCGGCGGCGTGGACGGCGACTTCGTTGGGGAGCGGTTTGTCGCGCTGGCCGGCGGGCGGCCAATCCTCGCCGCGGTGCGAGCCGGGGACGACGCGCGTGGGGCCGCGGTCCTCGGTCATGTCGTCGAGATAGAGGATGGTGTTGATGGAGACGGGGTGGTCGCCGCGGTGGGAGAAGTCGCGGTGCCACCCGCGCTCGGGCGATTTGGATTGCGGGCCTTGGCGGAGGAAGTCGTACTGCAGGAGCTGGGTCTGCCTGCCGAACATCGCGGCGTGGCGGTCGAGGATGGGCGGGTGCTCGATGAGATTGATGAAGTGCTCGTGCTTGAGCAGCTTGTGCTGGTTGCACGGCGAGCCCTCGGCCTCCCAGACGCGGTCGAACTCGCTCTGAGTGCGGGCGAGCATCTCGGGGGAGAGGACGCCCTTGGCGTGGAGGTAGCCGTTCTCGAGGAAGAAGGCTTTTTCTTCGGGGGTGTTCATGAGGCGGATTCCGTGGCGGGGGCGGGCGCGGAGTTTACCGCGCGGGGTGGGAGCCGCGGCGAGGCAGGGGCGCGGTCAGGAATGTCAGACCAGCCCCGTCCGCGCGAGGGCGGCCCGCAGGTCGGCCGCGGTGTGGATCTCCGCGAGGCGCGGCTCGGGCTCCGACCAATCGATTGCGCCCCAGAAGAGGCGGAGCGAGCCGGCGTGGAGGCGGAGGTGGGCGACGAGCCAGAACCGCCGGCCGCGGGCGAGGACGCGGATCTGCCGTGCCGGGATCTCCGGGCCCGGGAGCGGGCGCAGCGGGCTGTCGAAGCGGAGGCAGTCGTTGGAGAGCGAGTAGGCCGGCGCGGAGGAGAGTGCGCCCGGGGGGCCGACCCGGCCGGACTTTCCGGGGCCTTGGACGTCGGCGATGAGGGCATACTCGCTTTCGCCGAACGTCGGCTGCACGAAGAGGTCGTGGACCAGGCCCGGCGCGGGCGTGGCCAGCGCGGGCGGCTGCGACTTCCACTCGTGGAGCGTGTCCCACGTCGGGCCGAGGCGGGGCAGGGCGTTGTCGCGTTGATCCGGATGCAGGGGATCGGCGGGGATCGAGAGCAGGATCGATCCGCGGATGCGGGCCTTGTTGCCGTAGTCGGAGGTGTAGAAGCCCGAGGCGTTCACGACGCCGGGCAGGTCAGACTGCGGGGCCCATTGGCGCAGGTCGGCCGAGCGCACGACGCAGGTGCGCGGGGAGCCGTCGGGGGCGATGCCCGAGGCGATGAGGACCGTCTCGTCGCGGGTCGGGGCGAGCTGAAGCGAGCGGACGCGAGTGAGGCCCAGCGTGAGCGGGAGAGGCGGAAGCTCGCGCCAAGTGACCCAGTCGTCGGTGACGGCGTGGCGGACGACGGCCTGCTGGTCGCCCGCGACGAAGAACAGGTGCGGCCGCCCCTCCGCGAAGAAGACGGCGTGGCAAAGCGGCGAGTGGCCGAGCGGGAGAAGGCCCTTCGCGAGGGCGGCGTGGGTCGCGGGGGCGTCGGCGGGGAGGGGCGTGGGGAGGATCGCGTCGCCGAGGCGCTCGTGGAGATAGCGGGCGGAGTTGGCCATCTCGACGGTGCTCATCTTGTCGAACGGCTTGTCGCCCGGGACGACGGTGGCCGAGGGGTGATGCCGGCTGAGGAGGGCGTGGCGGGTGGTCGGGTCGGTGGAGTTGTGTGTGCCCGAATGGGCCATGAGATGGTGGAAGAGGAGGAGGTCGCCCGGCTCGGCGAGGAACTCGAGCTTATCGCCGAGGGTCTTGCCGTCGCGGGCGAGGGAGAAGAATCCGTTGAGTCGGCGCGAAGCGGCGACGCGGATGGCGCGCGGCGAGCCGGGCCAGCAGACGAAGGCTCCGCCGCCGGGGCGCACCGGAGTGAGGAAGAGGAAGCTGCCGATGGCCCAGCCGTTGGGGAGCGTGGTGGGGTAGTCGTCGTCGATGTGCGGGCCGGGGACGGCGAGGGGGAGCGTGGGCTGGTGCGGGCGAGGCATGTCGGTGCCGGCGCCGCCGGGGTGGAGACGGTGGGGGACGCCCATGAGTTCCTCCAGCGCGCGGGAGAAGCGTTCGCTGGAGAGCGGGCCGAGGGCGTCGGTGCGGACGGGCTTGTAGTCGGCGGCGCCGACGGTGCCTTCGTGCTTCTGCGACTCGAGGGCGGCGACGGCGGCGGCGATGGCGTCGGGGTCGACGGCCCGCTTGACCACGACGTAGCCGCGCTCGATGAAGTGGCGGTGGTCGTCGGGCGAAAGCACGGGGGCAGGCGCGGTCGGGGCGGAGGCGGCGGTGGGCTGGGTCATGCGGTTCTCGGAATCGACGGAGTTCTTCGGCGTGGCGATTGGGGTCGCTTCGCCGCGGTGCGGGATTGTCGCATGGAATTCGATTGGATGCAGTCTGAATCAGACCAACCAAGCGGACTTCCCGGCGTTCCGCAAATGCCACGAGTACGATGGCATGTGGCACCCAGACGGGTGTGCGACCCGGTGCGAAGGAACAGACGATGGACAAACTGAACATCCCCGGGCCGGTGCCGGCTCCGGTCGATCTGCGGTCGATGCTGCGCCGGCACTTGGTCCGGCGGAGCTTGGAATCGTTGGCGGCCGGCGCGGCGCAGAGGCGCGAGGCGGCCCGGTCGCGCGAGGCGCTGGCGGCGTGGTCGCTCGAAGTGCGGGCCGCGGTGCGGGAGATTCTGGGCCTTGGAGGCGTGACCGGCCGGCCGCTCAACGCCCGGATCGTCTCTCGCCACGAGCGGCGGCATCACGTCATCGAGAACCTCGTCTTCGACTCGGTCGACGGCTGGCAGACCGGGGCGACGCTCTTCCTCCCGCTGGGCGAGGGGCCCTTCCCGCCGATCATCGTGCCCTGCGGCCACTCGGGAAAGGTCGACCGTCCGCACCAGATCCCGCCCCAGGTCTTCGCGCGGGCGGGGTACGCGGCGATCGTCTTCGACCCGCCCGCGCAGGGCGGCGAGAAGGGGCCGGGGAACGATCACTTCGCGGATGGGCCGCGGTGCGACGCGGTGGGGCAGACGTCGCAGCGGTACTTCGTCGCCGACGCGCTGCGGGCGATGGACTACTTGGAGACGCGGAAGGAAGTCGACGCGTCGCGCGGGTTCGCGATGACGGGCGTTTCGGGCGGGGGGATGACCACGACGTGGGCGGCGTTGGTCGACGACCGTGTGAAGGTCGCTGGGCCGATCTGCTGCGTCGCGCCCCTTGAGACGCACCCGATCGTGAACGGCTACGCGACGTGCCCTGAGCCGATCCCGCTGGGGATGTTGGCGCGGGGGCTGGGCACGGCCGACCTGATGGGCGCGCTGGCGCCGACACCGCAGATGTATCTGGGTGGGCGGCGCGACGAGGTCTTCACCGAGCCGTTGGCGCGCGAGGTGGGCGATGAAGTGGCGGCGATGTATGCCATGGCCGGCGCCGCGCCGGATCGCTTCGAGATGGGCTTCGAGGATTGCGGGCACGAGTACACGCCTGCGATGGCGCGGCGGTTCGTGGCCTTCGTCGACCGGCACTTGCTGGGCGAGCCGGGGCGCACGCACGCCCCCGCCTTCGCGGAGGAGCCCGAGATGGAGCCGGCCGAGGCGATGGCCTGTCGGCCGGCGGCGGAGCCGAACATGCGCACGATCTCCGCGGCCCGCGCCGAGGCGATGCGGCAATCGCGCCCGCGGCTCACGGGGCGGAACGACGCCGCGCGGGCAGTGCGGGCGGCGGTCCCCGGCATCGAGCGGGCGGCGATCGTCGAGACGACGCGCGGGTGGAGCCAGCCGAGCGTGCTGTCGGAGGTCGAGGAACTGCTGCTCCGGCACGAGGGGGACATCCACCTGCCCGCGACGGCGCTCTGGCCTCGGGGCCCGCGCGCGGAGCCGACCCGGCCGTGGGGCGCGGTGCTGATGTTCGACGACCGTGGGCGTTGGGCGCGACCGTTGGCCGAGCTACGTGGCGAACTCGCTGGCAGACGGGCTTATGGCGCAGCGGTCGCGCGATGCGGCGGCCGCCTGCCGCTGGCTGCTGGCCCAGCCGGGGATCGACCCGAAGAAGGTCGTGGTCGCGGGGCGCGGGCTGGGGGGCGTCGCGGCCCTGCTCGCGGCGGCGACGGTCGAGCATGTCGCGGGGGTCATCTGCATCGACGCGCCCGCGAGTTTGGAGGCGGTGGTGGGCGAGCCGAGGTACGGCTGGGGCGTGGACGTCTTCGTCCCGCGGCTGCTGGAGGCGCTGGACCTGCAGCCGTTGGCGGAGGCGCTGGCGCCGGTGCTGTGGGTCCGCCCGCGCGACGGGCAGGGCAAGGCGCTGCGCGAGGAGACGGACCAGGTCGCGGTGGAGTGGGTGAAGCGATTGGTGTGATGAGGTGTTGAGCGCGGAGCCGACTTCGAGATCGAAGTCCCAGGCACCGCAGTGCCTGGGCTTTGGGGGCGTTGGTCGAGACGCGAAATTACCTTCGATCCGTGGGGTTGGTCGATGATCTCACGCATGTCGTCCCGCGCGAGCATCCGTGAGGTCTACTTCAACCGGCGCATGGCCGCGATCCTGGGCCTGGGCTTCGCCTCCGGCCTGCCCTTGATGCTCACGCAGGACACGATGCAGGCCTGGCTGGTGAAGTCCGGCGTCAGCGTCAAGGAGATCGGGCTCTTCGGGCTGGTGGGGATCCCCTACTCGCTCAAATTCCTCTGGGCCCCGTTGCTCGACCGCTACGCGCCGCCATGGCTCGGACCGCTGGGGCGGCGGCGCGGGTGGATCGTGGCAGCCCAACTGGGCTTGATCCTCGCGCTGGTGGCGATGGCGACGGCGACGCCCGTGGGGAAGGACTTGGACCTCGTGTGGTTCACGCTCCCGTGGATCATGCTCTTCGGCCTCCTGGCGATGCTTGCCGCGTTCCTCAGCGCCACCCAGGACATCGTGATCGACGCCTACCGCACCGACGTCCTGCCCCGGGCGGAGCTGGGCGCGGGGGCGGCGATGAACGTCAACGGGTATCGGCTGGCGATGATCCTCGCCGGCGGCGGAGCGATGGTGCTCGGGGCGCGGATGGGCTACACGTCGGCCTACGGCGTCATGGCCGGCGCGATGCTGCTCGGTCTCCTGGCGACGCTGCTCGCGCCAGAGCCGGCCGGCTCCGCGCGGGCTCCGGCGACGCTGGAGGAGGCGATCGTCGACCCGTTCCGCGAATTCTTCCAACGCCTTGGTTGGCGCGGCTGGCTGGTGCTGCTCTTCATCCTGCTCTTCAAGATCCACGAGGTGACCATCGGCTGGCAGACCGTGCCATTCCTCACCACGTCCGCCGGCTTCTCGGGCGAGTCGGTGGGGTTCGCCCGCGGCGTGCTGGGCGTGCTGCTGACGATCGTGGGGGCGAACGCGGGCGGGGCCGTGGTCGCCCGACTGGGATTGGTGCGGGCGCTGTGGGTGGTCGGCGCGCTGGGCGCGTTGAGCAACGCGGGCTTTCTGCTGCTGGCGGCGGTGGGGAACTCGCCCGTGGAACTGGCGAACCTTGATCTGCCTTGGTTCGGCGCGGTGAGCTTCACGCGGGGCCAGGCGTTGATGGCGGGCGTCGTGGGGCTCGAGGCCTTCTGCAACGGGTTGGTGACGGCCGGCTTCGTCGCGTTCCTCATGAGCCAGTGCGACCGGCGGTATTCCGCGACGCAGTACGCCCTGCTCAGCAGCGTGATGGGGCTTACGGGCGTGCTCTTTCGCACGCCGACGGGCTACGTCGTGGAGTGGCTGGGTTGGCCGGGGTTCTTCCTGGCGACGATCCTCGTGGGCATTCCGGGGATGGCGATGCTGCCGTGGTTGAGCGGGGCGATCGAGAGGCCGGAGGAGCGGGAGTAGGGGGCTGAATGTGTCGTCTTGTTAGCCGGACGCGCAAGCGACGGCTTGCACCGTGCCGCGTCCTGAAATCGCCCGGTCCACTGTGCGTCCAAAGCCGTCGCTTGCGCGTCCGGCTAACCCAGAGTCGCGCACCGTGGCGCTTTCGTTTTCCGAAGAGCCGCGTAAACGCGGAACTCCGAACCTCGGAGTCGCGCGCTGGGGCGGCGCGCGAGTTCACTGCGGCTTCGTAGCCTCGTGCGATTCGACGAACGGCTTCTTGGCGAGGTAGAGCCCCAGCCGGCCCTGGATCTCCTGGGCGAGGTCGTGTTGCCCATTCGCGACGCAGCGCTCCAAGGCGCGCTGCCCCGCGGCGACAGCCTTGTCGTACTGCCCCGCCTGGGCGAGCGCGGCTGCGAGGGCGTCGAGCGGGCGCGGCTGGGACCCGCCGGTGAGGTCGACGGCTCCTTGCGCGAGCGTCGCGGCCTCCTGGGCCTCGGTGTGGGTGCAGTTGGCGCGGGTCGCGAGGCACCAGGCGAGCCCGGTCATCGCCGGTGCCCAGCGCGGATGGAGCTTGAGGGCCTCGCGGTAGTGGGGGATCGCCTCGGTGGTGTGCGACTGCTCCAAAAGAGCGTCGGCGAGGGCGGCATGGGCGTCGGGCGAGCGGGGCTCGATCTCGACGGCCTTGCGCAGGCGGGCGAGGGAGTCGGCCGAGCGACCGAGGCGGGCCAGGGCCTGAGCCAAGGCGACCTGGCGCGCCGCGTTTTTCGGATCGAGCTGCGCAGCTTGGGTGAAATGGTCGACGGCCTCCTGCACGCGGCCGATCTGGGCCAGGGCCGTCGCGAGGTTGTGCCGGGCGACGGGGTCGTTGGGCTTGAGTTCCATCGCCCGGGTGAATTGGGTGACGGCCTCGACGCTGCGCCCCTCGCGCGAGAGCGTCGCGCCGAGGTATTCGTGCGCGGCTGGGAGCTGGTCGTTGATCGCCACCGCTTCGCGCAGATGGCGCTCGGCCTCGTCGAGCCGGTTCTGGTCGAGCAGGGCTTTGCCCAGTCCCAGGTGGGCCCCGAGGTGGTCGGGGCTCAGGCGCAGCGCCTCGTTGAAGACGGGCTCGGCGTCGCGCGAGCGACCCGCGTCGACCAGGGCCGCGGCGTAGTTGGCCAGCGTCCCGGAATTCTTGGGATCGAGCTTGGCGGCCTTCTCCAGGTGGGGCAGGGCCTCGGCGATCCGGCCTTGCGATTGGAGCAACAGGCCTAGGTTGAGCCGACCCGCGAGGTGGTTCGGGTCGAGCTTGAGCAGGTCCTCGTAGCGCTTGATCGCCTCGGGGCCGCGGTCCAGGGCCTCGAGGTTTTGCCCCAGGCGGAACTGCGCCTCGGCCGACGCGGAATAGAGGTCGACCGCCTTTTCGTAGATCGGCTGGGCCTCGGCGAAGCGGCCGAGACGGTAATAGCAGTTGCCAAGGTTGATCCTAGCCATGAAGTAGCGGGGCTCGATGGAGAGCACGCGCTCGTAGGCGGCGATGGCGTCGAGGTTGCGGTCGGCCTCGCCCAGGGCGACGCCGAGGTTGTTGATGGCGTCGGGGCTGTCGGGGTACTGGGCGACGGCGTTTTCCCAGATGCTGACGGCGGTGCGGAAGTCGTGGATGCGGTGGAGGGTCCCCGCGGTGAGGGCGACGAGCAGCGGCGCGGCGAGGCCGATCAACACGGCCCGGCCCCAGACGGGCGGCGAGGCGGCGGAGGCGGTGGCGCCGGTGGGGGCGGAGTCAGCCACCGGCGCGGCGTTCGGCGCCGCTTCAGGCGAAACCGCAGGAATGACGGCGGAGGTTGCGGCGTCCGACGTCGGTTGCAGGAATCGCCGGGCGAGGATGTAGAGGCTGGGGATGACGATCGACAGGACCGCGGCCGAGGGGAGGTACATCCGTCGCTCGGCGGCGACTTCGGTGACGATGGGGATGATGCTGGAGGTGGGGGCGAGAATCATGAAGAAGGCCGCCCCGGCGACGCCCGCGGGCCAGCGGCGGGCGACCGCGAGCGCGGCGGCGGCGGCGAGGGCGAGCACGATCGAGCCGGGCAGCAGGGCGGGGCCCCAGGATTTCACGGCGGGCCAGGGGTGGATGATCGAAAGCGGATGCGGCCAGGCGATGAGGCGGAGGTAGTGGAGGATCGAGCCGGCCTGGGTGCGGAGGTAGTCGAGCGCGCCGGTGGCGTGGTGGAAGCCGGCCGAGTCCTTGCGCGGCTCGGAGAGGACGAGCAGCACGAGCAGCAGCCACGTCGCGGCGAGGCCGGCATAGAGGCCCGGGCGGCGGCGCAGCGTCGCGATCCATTCCGCGCCGTTGCCGGGGCCCGCGCCTTCGCCCGAGCCCTCGCTGAAGAAGGTGCGGTCGTAGACCAGCACCAACAGCGGCGCCGCGACCATGATCTCCTTGCTGCCCATTCCCAAGGCGCAGGCGAGGATCGTCAGCGGCGTCCACAGCCAGGCCCGGCCGCCCTCGAATCGGCGGACCGCGAAGCGGAGCGTCAGGAGATAGAAGAGCGAGACGAGCAGCTCGGTGCGCTGGAGCGTGTAGACCACGGCCTCGGAGTTGAGCGGATGGACGACCCAGACGGCGGCGACGATGGCGGCGAGCGTCGGCCCGGCGCCGCCGACGCGATCGCGCAGGGCGGGTGTCTGGAATGTCCGACGAAGCAGGCCCATGAGCAGCAGGGCCGAGAGCAGGTGGAGGCCGAGGTTGACGACGTGGTAGCCCGTGACGTTGTACCCGCCCAAGGCGTAGTTGACCGCGAAGCTGAGCGAGGTGACCGGCCTCGCGCCCAGGGGCGACTCGGGCGGGGCGGTCAGGGGGACCCGCAGCGGCCAGAGCTGGCGGAGATGGGCGTTCTCCCGGATGGCGGGAAGGTCGTCGAAGATGAGCGGGACGTGGAAGCTCTGGCAGTAGGCGACGACGCCCAGGGCGACGATGAGCAGCGAGGGGAGGAATGAGCGTAGGGTGCGTGAAGGCATGGTGATACGACGTGCGGAAGCCTCGGGATTCGAGGGCGTGGCGTCCATCCCTCATCGGCCATCGGCGGTCGCTGGCGGTGCAGAAGTCGGGCGGACCGCCGGGACTCGGTTATGCGGACTTTATGCGGATCCGAGGCAGACCCGTCAAGACATCGGCTCGCGCGTCGCGAGGCGGGAGCGTGGCGATCGGCTGACGCGGCCGGGGCGGCGGTTCGTATGGTATCGGCCGCCGGCGCGGGCGGGGTTGGATGGGAGGGGCGGCGGCGGAGCAGGACGAAGTCGGCGCGATATTCCGTGAAAATTGTCATGGTTACCCCTTTTATTTTGGTCGGGTAGTGGTAAAGATCATGCAATCAAAACGTCGGTGGGGGTCTCGTAAACGGACTGTTGGCCGAATGTGAGGTCGGCCATGTCCTTCCCGCCACGCACCGGGCAATCCGGTGACCATTGGGAGGTTGGCTCTACGCCACGCTATGGACGACCCTGACGGGCAACGTTTCGGCCTTGCCCAGATCACCCTGGCCGACAGACCGCACTTCGACCGCGCCTTCGCCGCCCTCAAACAGCCCATCACGGACTACTCCTTCGCGAGCACGTTCGTCTGGAGCTCAAGCCTCAAGCTGTACTGGGCCCGCATCGACCAGCACCTGTGCCTCTTCGCCAACGGCACGGGCGACCTGACGATGCTCATGCCGCCCATCCCCGAGCCGGGCGCCCGCGAGGGCAGCCTCCGGGACGCCCTTGGAAACTGCTTCGAGGTCATGGACGCGTACAACGCGCGCCACGCCGACCGCACGCACTCGCGCATCGAGTACGTCTCCGACGAGATGCTCGAGATGATCAGCGGCGTGCGCGGGTTCACCCTCAGCGCCACGCCCATGAGCGGCGACTACGTCTACGACATGGCCCGCATGATCGACCTCGCCGGCGGCGGCCTGAAGTCCAAGCGCCATGCCCGCTCGAAGTTCATGCGCCTCTACCCCGACCACCGCACCGAGCCGCTCGACGAGTCGCATGTCCCCGCCTGCCTCGCGCTGCTCGACCTCTGGCACCAGAACGGCGACGCCTCCCACGACGGCGAGGTCAACGACGCCCACATCGGCTCCGACATCCTCCGCCACCGCGAGACCACCAGCTGCCACATGGCCCTCGAGCACTGGCGCACGCTCGGCCTCCGCGCCATGAGCCTCTTCGTGGGCGACAAGCTCATCGGCTTCACCCTCGGCGAGGCCCTCTCGCCCACGCAGGCCTCGATCCTCATCGAGAAGACGCATCCCGACTACGACGGGGCCGCCCAGTTCATCTTCTCGGAGTTCTGTCGGCAGTACTGGGCCGAGTTCCCCGAGTGCAACGCGGGCGACGACTGGGGCATCCCCAGCCTGCGCTTCACCAAGGAGAGCTACCGCCCGGTGCGCCTCTTGGCCAAGAACGTGCTGACGCGCCAGGCGCCCGTCGTCGTGGGCTCGCCCGCGATCGACATGCCGGTGGAGCACGCGACGCACTCGGTGGCGAACGCCGCGGGCGACCTCGCGCCGGCGGGCTCGGCCGCGGCGGAGTCGGAA
>JAPLMQ010000172.1 GCA_026386955.1 Planctomycetota bacterium | reverse complement strand
GGCGCGTTGACTTGTTAGCCGGACGCGCAAGCGACGGAGGGTAGGCCTGGTCAGCGGTGGGATCGGAACACATTCCGCGAGATTCGGAAGAGCCAACCTCCGTCGCTTGCGCGTCCGGCTAACAAGACCCGCCCCCGCGCAACGAAAAGGGCCCGCCGACATGCGGCAGGCCCTTGACGTTTTCCAATCCGCTCCGATCCAGCGCGGGCCTTCATCGCCCGCGGGCGGGGATCACTTGGCGGGCTTGTCGGACTTGGGCTTGGGGTGGGCGACGACCACATCGATCTCGGTCGCCGGGCCCGGGTCGGCGCCCAAGACCTTGACGTGCTGGCCGGCGGTGAGGTCGGCGAGCTTCGCGGAGACGTGGTTGATCGTGATGAGCGTCTTGTCGTCGGTCTTGATTGTCTTCTCGACCGTGGCGTCCTTCTTGCCGGTCTTGATGACCACGTCGGTGCCTGTCACGCTCACGACCGTGCCCATCAGGCCCTTGTGAGCATCGGAGGCGCCGGGCTTCGAGCCGTGCTCCTTGGCCAGCGCGAGCGAGGAGAAACCGAGCATCAAGCCAACGATCACCATCATCGTGAATGCCTTCATCGCAGCAGACTCCTGAATACGGGGTTGATCGTCGCGGACGCCGGGGGGACATCGCCGCCGGTGAATCGACCTGACGATCGTTGGGGTTGGGGCTTCCCGGGCATTGTCGCTGTGCGGCATTGTTGCAATGCCGGGCGTGGATGCTGATTTCCGTGATGCCCATCTTTCCCGGCCGCAACGCCGGGCACGTACAGCACAACGCCGCGACCGGGGGTTGGATTGCATCCCCCTGACGCACTTTTTTTATTGTGCCAAACCCTCTCCCGGGATGAATCCGGCCCGCCCCACGGCAGCCCGGGTCTACAATGAGGCGGGCGGCCAAGGCGGCCGCGGAAGGAGCGTCCCATGAGCAACCTTCGCACCCTTCTCGACCGCTTGTGGACGGACTACGCCGAGCTGAACCCCCAGGCGGGGCAGATCCACCGCTTGCTCGGGCAGGCCGGGGAGACGGTGGTCAACGACCACATCGCCCTGCGGACCTTCGACGACCCGCGCGTCTCGCTCGACGTGCTCGCCCGCGCGTTCACCGACGGCGGCTACCAGCCCCGCAACGAGTACCACTTCCCCGAGAAGCATCTCTTCGCCCGCCATTTCGAGCACCCCAGCGCCGAGTTCCCCAAGGTCTTCATCAGCGAGCTGAAGTTGGGCCAGTTCCCCGCCGACATCGCGCGGCGGATCACCGCCCTGCTCGACCAGATGGACCCGTCGATCCCCGCGCGATGGGATTTCCCCGTCGTCGGCCGCCCTTGGCGCGTCAGCTACGCCGACTACGAAGCCCTGCGAGCCCAGAGCGAATACGCCGCTTGGGTCGCGGCGTGGGGCTTCCGGGCCAACCACTTCACCGTCCTGGTGAACGAACTGCGCACCTTCCGCACGCTGCAGGAGCTCAACGGCTTCCTGACCCGCAGCGGGTTCGAACTCAACGTGGCCGGGGGCGAGATCAAGGGCACGCCCGCCGACGGGTTGGAGCAGTCGTCCACGCTGGCGAACCACGCGAGCGTCAACTTCATCGAAGGCCCGCGCGTCATCCCCGGCTGCTACTACGAGTTCGCCCGTCGCCACCCGATGCCCGACGGCCGGCTCTACGGCGGCTTCGTCGCCCGCTCCGCCGACAAGATCTTTGAGAGCACGAACCGAAGGTGAGGTGTGCGTCTTGTTGGCCGGATGCACCGGCGAACAACTCAGACGAATCCGCCTCACGGGGCGACCTTGAATTTCCCGTACAGCCGGTTGTTCTCGTACGCGAAGCGGCTGCCGAAGACGTTGGCGAAGGTGACCTTCGCCTTGGCCCCCGCCGCGGAGGCGACGCCGACCTGGAACTCCAGGAAGAACTCCTTCGCGTCGGGCGCGAGGCCGAGGCTGGCCAGCGGAATCAGGGCCCGCATGCGATAGCCCTTGGGCGTGGCCTCGGTGGCGAGGCGGACGTCGGCCTCGGGCTTCTGCTCGGTGCCCACGGCGCGGAGGGCCGCGGCGGGCGTCTCGCCGGCGGCGGGCAGGAGGAAGAGCTGGCGGATCGTCTTCTTGTCCGTCGGGCTGGCGTAGACCTCCAGCTCCGAGCCTTCCCAGGGGACCTTCCCGCGGGCGACCTTGGCGTCGACGACGTCGACGTCGAGGGCGAGGCTCTCCCACGCCACCGCGACGCGCAGGGTCGCGAGCGTCGCCTCGCCGGCCTTGATCGTCAGTGGCTCGACGCCGGCCAGAGCGGCGGCGACCTTGTCGGGCCCGTCGAGCTTGGCGACTCGCTTGAGCGCGTTGCCCGAGCTGGCGGGGCCGACGTCGCCCGCGACCCCGGAGGGAACGCCGATGAACGGGCGGATGACGTAGGAAATCTCGACCTTGTCGGGCGTGGCGACGCGGTCGATGATCTGGACCAGCAGCGTGTCGCGCTTGCCGCGCTTCACGAGGCGGGGCTGGTCGAGGTCGATCTTCACGCCGTAGCCCCCGCGGTCGAGGACCAGCGCCGTGGCGTTGACGAGCTCAGTGCCGAGCTCGACGAGCTTGCCGTCGAGCTGGACGGCCCGCACGAGCGTGACCGTCCCCTTCGGGTCGCCCGCGATGAAGGGGATCATCTCGAACGCCTCGGCGATGAGCGACGAGGGCCCCTGGCTGTTGAGGGCCACGCGGTAGTTCGTGTCGGCCATCTTCGCGGCGACGGAGATCGAGTCTTCGTTGAAGGTGTATTGGCGGGTGACGCTCAGCGGGCGGTCGCGCACCTCGCCCGAGCCGACAACGGTCGTGCCGTTGAGCGAGGCGTTGAGGTGCTCGCTGTCGGCGGCGACGAGCGGCTGCCCATCGGCCATGGTGCCGACGATGGAGTGGATGTGGAAGTCCTTCCAGTTGCTGCGCTGCATGCCCCCGCCGTAGGCGGCGTTGAGCGTGCCGGCGAGGACGGTCCCTTTGCCGGGGATGGTGACCTGGCAGATCTCGCCGCCACCGTAGCCCAGGCGGGTGGCGAAGTAGTTGTCGCGGTGTAGTGCGCGTGGATGGCGGTGCCGTAGTGGAAGACGTGGGCGAAGTGCTCATGGCAATCGCCCGACGTGCTGATGCCCGAGCCGCGCCCCCAGCCCTCGTGGGAGAAGCTCTCGAAGTAGGTGTCGGCCAACTGCGTGAGCAGCTCGTCCTTGGTGCCCTCTGCGGCGTAGCGCAGGGCCATGGGGATGTGCGACATCGCGTTGCCGTTGGTGCGCTCCTGCCCGGCCGACATGGCGAGCCGGTCGCCGCCGAGGATGATCGCCTCGCGGATGATGTCCTTCACCTCCTGCGGCGCGTCGGACTGCTGCATGATGCGCCAGGCGGGGCGCCAGTAATGCCAGCCGTAGGTGCCGAAGACGTAGCCGAGGTTCCCGCCGAACTTCACGATGGCGGGATGGTCGCCGACGACGACGTTGCGGATGCCGCTCTCCAAGTCGGCGATGGCGACGTTGAGGATGTTGGGGTTCTTGTGCTCGACGTAGTTGTGCATGAGCTGGTCGCACAGCGGCGGCGGCTCGTGGGCGCCGTTGAGCGGGATGAACCCGGCCCGCTCAGGGAGGCCCTTGTATTCAAGGCTTTTCGTGCCCCAGCCGAAGGCCTTGCCCTCGGTGGGCTTGATCTCCTTGCCCTCCTTGTCGCGGACGATGAGGTCCTCGGGCTTGAGGTTCTTCTTGACCCAGTCGTGGAAGCGGACCTGGAAGCCGTGCCAGAAGACCTCGCCGTCGTGGTAGATCGCGCCGCCCTGCACGGTCTTGGCCGTCGCGGCGTCGGGGCAGAAGACGGCCGCGACGCCGCAGCCGCGGCGGTAGGTCTTGATGTCATCGCGCGTGAACTGGATGTGGATCATGTAGTCGCCGGGGGTGGCGTCGACGAGGCGCGGCGGGGTCTTGCTCGGCGCGGCAGGTTCGGGGGCCGCGGCCTCGGTCGGGGCCGCCTGCGTGCCTGCCGGGCGGGTGGCGGCGACGGGGATCGGAGCGGCGTCGGCGTACGCGGCGGTCACGTCGACGGTGAGGATCTGGTCGTCGTATTTCCCCGCGACGTCCTTGATGTAGCCCTCCTGCAGGCCGCCCCGCGCGGAGCCCTCCCACAGCACGGCCCCGTCGGGCGCGGTCACCTTGAACCGCCGCGTGATGGGCTGGTCGAATTCCGCGAAGCCCAGGCTGATGCCAGTGGTCCCGCGCGGGACGTAGACGAAGCTGCGCGGGAAGGCGTCGCCGTGGCCGTGGAGCCAGAGCGGATGGCCCGCGACGCCGTATTTCAGGCCGCCCGAGACGTGCAGCGTGGCGACGTGGTCGCGGCTGCCGGCGAGGAGCACGCGGTAAACGCCCTTGGGCCCAGCAGGAATCGGGAAGGTGAAGGTCCGCTTGGGCAGGGCCGCGACGCGCAGCGGATCGGTGAACGAGCTCCAGCGGATCATCGGCTGCGAGCCGCGCGAGTAGTTGAGCGTGTAGTACCACATCTCGTGGTCCCACCCGCCGGCCTCGGGCATGAAGGCCCGCCCGACCACGCCGTCGTCGGGCGCGACCTGCCGCGCCAGCACGCGGCCGTCGGGGTCGTAGACCTTCATGAGCAGCTCGCGCGGGCCGTTCTCGAGGAGATGCCATTGGCGGACGTCGACGGTGACGGTGAAGGCTTGGCCGTCGGGGTTGGCGACGTAGGCGGTGGCGCCTTGGTAGAGGCGCAGGTCAAGGCCGGGACCAGGGTCGGCGGCGGCCGGCGCATCGGCGGCGAAGAGCCGCAGCGGCGCGACGAGGGCCAGCAGCATGAGGACGATGGACGCGATGAGCGTTGTGCGGTTTTTCACGGCGGTCCTGTCGATCAGGGTGTCGTTCGAAAGTTGGGAATGGCCCGGCAAATCAAGGCGTTTCATGTCTCGCAAGGGCTCAGGGGCCCGGCGCATGAGCTTGGCGATGGCCGTGGACGCCTCGCCCAGGAAGCACACCATAAATCCATTCGGCCACGCCGTCACGCGGCTTATTGCGCGACGCACAGGATTATTGCGGCGAAGCCTCGCCATCCGTACAACGCGCGGACGACGGGTTTTTCGCGGGGCTTGGCCGCGAAACCTCATGAAGGTTCTGAAAGACCTTGCGCCCCAAGCCCACGGATCGCGACGGTACGCCGTCGCGTTCCGTGGGGTTTGGATGTCGTTGACGGCCAGGAAAGCCCTTGTTTCAAGCGGTGCGACATGGTGGCCTCGAAGCCCAACCCCACCGAACCCGACGGCAATCCGGGGGTACCGTCGGGATCAGTGGGCTTGATTCGGTTGGTCAGAGCGTTCTCATGGCGGCAGCGGGCGATCGGGACCACGCTCCGCTCCCGCGACTGGGCTCGAGGTCGTCGCCCATCGCATCGACCGGCAGACGGCAGACTTCGTCCGCGGCGCGGCGCGCGGAGTCGGCCCATTGCGCGAAAAAACCTCTCCCCCCGTAAGACCCGCACACGTGTCCGGCGGAATCCGGACAACGGCGCGCAAGTCGTTGTTTTTGTTTTCGGGTCTTGGCGTGCGTCCGGATTTTTCCGGACACTGGTACCTATGTTTGGCGCGGGAAATCGGGCGTCGAAAATGCTCTAAAAGATGCCGCTGCCGCTCCATTGCGGTTCCGCTCGGGTGACGCGTCGACACCGGTCTGATGCATCTTCGGGATCGATTCGAGGCCTGGCGCGCCGCTGCTCGCGCCCCTTGGGCGGTCGGGCTCGGAAGCAGGTTTGGCGCGAATTCCTGTAAGCGATGACAACCTCATTCGTTGCGTCGTTTGGTGCCGTTTTCGCTGTTCAGGACCCTCTCGGCCGGACGTGGTGGATGGCGATCGTTGAGCGAAACAGCGCGACAAAATGTCCCGCCCTCGTGCCGGCGCGCGCCGCCCGCAGGTTAACCTGGCCGCGCAGGCCTCGTTCTGAGCGTTTCCGGAGGGGTGGGCGTTCCAACCCGTTTTGGAAATGGGTAGTAAATATTTTTTCGAATTCGGGCGGAAAATTTTCGCGCCGCGGAACGTCCCCGGCCCTCGGAACGCGCCGCGCGAGCGGGTCTGGGGTTCGGAGTTCCGCCTTTAAGCGGGCATTTGAATTCCCTTGAGTCGTGCAACGCGGCGAGGGTCGAGTTGAACGAGCGCTCCCGCTTTCCGAAGACCGCGTAAACGCGGAACTACGAGCCTCAGAGTCGCGCGCATGGTGCGCCGTGCATACAGGGGAATCGCTATCCTAACGGGCCAACCTCCACTCCGATCCCCAAGGAACCACCTCCATGCATCAAGTCGGCGTCATCGGTCTGGGAGCCATCGCGGCGATGTACGGCAAGCCCGAGGAGCCGGCCCCCTACTGCCACGTGGGCGGCATCCGCCACAGCAAGCGAGTCCGGCTCGCCGCGGTCGCCGACATCGCCGAGCCCGTGCGCGAGCGGTTCCGCGAGCGCTGGGGCGCGGCCTTCCCGGGCCTGGCCTACCACAACGGCATCGCCGAGATGCTCGCGGCCCACAAGCTCGACGTCGTCGCCGTCTGCGTGCGCGGGCCGTTCCATTGCCAAGTCATGATGGAGGTCATCGCCAGCCCACACGCGCCGCGGTCGATCTTCCTGGAGAAGCCGCCCTCCTGCTCGCTCGAGGAGATGGACCGCATGGTCGCCGCGGCCCGCGAGCGCAAGATCGCCATCACCGTCTCCTACTCGCGCCACTGGGCCCCGCACGTCCTGCGCCTCTCCGAACTGGTGCGCGACGGGCTCATCGGCAAGGTACAAGGCGTCATCGGCTACGCGGGCGGCGGCGTGCTCTCCTTCTCCAGCCACCTGACCGACCTGATCTGCCAGTTCGGGGGGTACGACCCGATCGCCGTCTACGCCCGCGGGAAGATCGGCCCGAGCGAGGGGCTCCCCGCCGGGTACGGGCCTGAACCGGAGATCGACACGATGGCGATCGAGTTCGCCAGCGGCGTGCGCGGGATCCACGCGGCAGCGGGCGAGCACGGCGGGCTCTACTGCGATGTGCTGGGCACGGAGGGCTACGCCCGCGCGGGCATGTACATCCCGCCTTTCGCCAAGGACAAGACGGGCAAGGCGATCGACCTCGCCGACAAGATGCCGCCCAACGCCAGCGTCTTCACCGTCGCGTATGACCAGATCTCGGCCTGGCTCGACGGCGGCCCGCTGCCGGCCTGCACCGACGCGACGTGGCAGATCATCAACGAGATCGGCTTCGCGGCGATCGAGAGCATCCACACGGGGCAGCGCATCGCGATCCCCAACGTCAGCCGGAAGAGGCTGGTGCATGCGAATGGGTGAGCGAGTGGGTGATTCAAACTCGAAGCGCCGAATGACATGCTGAACAACGGACCCATGACAAACCCAAGCCCATCGATCACGGCGGTACTCCGTCGTGTTCGGTGGGGTCGACCGCGTCGTCCCGTCCCTCAACGCCACCTGAAACCCCACGGAACACGACGGAGTACCGTCGCGATCCGTGGGCTTGATTGAATCCGTCATCACCCCTCGACCTCGTCACGCTTCTACGTCATCAACCCTCGACGCCGTCACCACTCCTTATTGAGAGCGCACCCCGCGATCGCCATGGAAACGGAAACCAAGCCCGAAACGTGGACCTCCACCTGCGTCCCCTCGACGAACGCCGACGGGCTGCCCGTCGTGCCGATGACGGACGACCAGAAATACATCTTCGACTTGAAGGGCTGGCTCGTCCTCCCGGGCCTGCTCACGCTCGACCAGGCGGCCGCGATGCGCGAGCACGTCTACAAGTTCCAGAACGAGCCGCAGTCGCTCCCGGCCGACAAGCGCCACTTCATGGCCGGGCCTTGCGAGGCGCTGCTCGACCACCCCGTCCTCGCGGGCATCCTCAGCGAACTGCTTGGGCACGCGCCGGTCGCCTCCGAGGATTGCTACGGCTTCCGCTACGACCACGGCTTCGTCATGCGCCGCGGCACGCAGGGGGCAGACCCCTTCAGCCCGCACGGCGGGGGCGGCATCCACGCCCTCATCGGCAACTCGCACATCTACCAGCACCAGTGGGGCAAGGTTCATTCGGGCCTCACTCGCGTGGTCTGCGAGCTCAACGGCGTGGAGGAGGGCGAGGGGGCGACGCTCCTGCTCACCGGCAGCCACAAGGCCGCCTTCCCGCGCACGGCGGCGGTCTCGGGGCCCGACTCGAAGCTCTGGGAGAGCTACTCGGGGCCGCCGGGGTCGGTGCTGATCTTCACCGAGGCGCTCTGCCACTCCGGGCGGCGGTGGACGAACCCCAACCGCGAGCGCCTCGCCCTCTTCAACTGCTACAACGCGATCTGCTCCAAGTGGGCCCCGCACGGCGTGCCCAAGGAAGTGATCGACGCCCTGCCCCCCAAGCGGCAGTCGCTCTTCCGCGGCGTCTGGACCGGCGCGGGCGAGGGCAAGGGCGTGAACAAGTATTTCGACGAGGTGAACCGGGCGTATTGAGGGTTGCGTGCGTCGCGGGGGCCTTATCAGAGACGGGGACTGTGTCCCCGAAGAACGGGCGAAAGCGGTACTCCGCTCGCACGATGTGCGGGCGTCGTTGACGTCGTCAATGGCACGCGACGCGCTCGGGAACAAGACTTTTGGCGCAGGCCCCGCGTGTAACCCGGCGGTTCATGGCGGCCGACGAGCCGCGCGGGCGGAGTACCGCCTCGCCTTGGCTTCGGACACACAGTGTCCGTCTCGGATCAGGCATGCGCCTGATGGGAGAAGGAGCCCACACCTCTCCGGGCGAACTCGCCATGATGTCCGTATCATTCCTCTTCAATCCATCCGATCCATCCACCCCCGCAACCCGGACCCCGGAACTCCGCCATGAAACTGAAATGGGCCTTCAACAGCGCCACCGTGATGAAGCTCGACTGGGACGCCGAGTTCAAGACTTGGGAGAAGCACGGGTGGAAGGCGGTCGAGGTGTGGCACGACAAGATCAAGGCCTGCACCGACAAGGGGCGGAGCGCCAAGTCGCTGGGCAAGCAGATGCGCGACGCGGGGATCACGCCCGTGGGCAACGCGGCGGCGGTGGTCTCGACGCACTCCTCCGCGCCCGACATCAAGGCCGAGGCCGACGGCTGGGCGGCCCGGCTCGACCAGACCGCCGACGTGGGCGCGCCAGCCCTGACCTTCATCGCCCTGGGCAAGCTGGGCCCGGACGTCGCGGGTGAGTACAAGTACCTCGCCGAGCGCATGCGCGTCGCGGGGGATCTCGCTGCCGCGCGGGGCCTGCGCATCAACTTCGAGTTCCTCGGCGGGCTCCCCGTCTGCGGCACGCTCGGAGCAGGGATCGACCTGGTCAACCAGACCAACCACCCCGCCGTCGGCTTGCTCTTCGACCTGGTCCATTACTACGTCAGCGCCAGCCACGTCGAGGAGCTCGCGACGTTGCACAAGGGCAAGCTCTTCCACGTCCACGTCGACGACTCGCCCAAGGTGCCGATGGAGCAGCTCACCAACGACTTCCGCGTCTTCCCCGGCGAGGGGCGCATCGACGTCCCCGGGCTGCTGCAACTGGTGCGTCAATACACGGGCTACGCCGGGTGGCACGGGATGGAGATCTACGACGCCCGCGTCTGGGAGCTGCCCGCCGACGAGATCTGCGGCCGGCAGGACCACAGCATCAAGTACGTCGAGGCGCGGATGCCGGCGTGAGGGCCGCGTCCGCGGCTTTCATCGCCCCAGATGCGCGAGCATCGCCAGCGTCAGCAACGAGAACGGCGCCGCCATCGGCGGCTCGCGCCGGCGGGCGTGCGCCTCGATCACGTCGGCCACCTCCGGGCGAACCACCGCCAGCCGGCCCCACAGCGCGATCACATCGGCGTAGGCGTTCGTGTCGCCCGTGCCGTTGACGTTGTCTGAGAACCGCCCGTCCGGGAGCCGGACCACGCGCAGGAAAGTCTCGGCGACCCGCTCGAGTTCGGCCCGCGTGAAGAGGATGCCCTCGCGCACGCAGAGGGCCATGAAGTCCACGTTCACGCCCGCGTGCGAGATGTCCTCGCTGCCGGATTGGTCGAACGGCTCGAGCAGCGGCGGGCGGTAGGCCCAATCCACCGTGCCGTCGGGGCGGGAGAGAATCCGACGGCGAAGGAAGGCCGCGAGCTTGGTCGCGCGCTCGCGATGGGCGTCGCCCAGCCCGGCGGCCCAGAGTTCCACCAAGACGCGCCCGAGCGTGTTCTGCTGGTTGGGGCTCGGCGTAGCTCTGCCGGAGCGCGGGATCGCGCGACGTCATCCGCAGGAACTGGGCCGCGGGGAGGCAGAGCATCCCCGCGTGGACCAGCCAGCAGGTGCGCTTCCCGCTGGAGAACGTCTGCGAACCCCAGGCCGGCATCACCCGCCCGCGCAGGTCGTCCCGCGCGCCGGTGCGGTCGTCGCGCAGGGCCAGCATGACGTCGAAGCGGCGGACGAGCGTGTCGAGGTGGCGCGTCTCGCCCGTCGCCTCGAACTGCATGGCGTAGGCCCAGAGCAGGTGGGCCTCGCCCCACGCGTAGACGCCCGGCTGCTGCCGCGCGGGCGGGTCGTGCGGCTTGCCGGTCCACGACAGGCGCATGTTGAAGGCCGACTCGGCCGGCGTTTCTCCGACCTCCGCCCGCTCGATCTGGTCGAACAATTCCCGCGCCGAGAGCGATGGGTTCCACATGGGGGGAAGTATAGAAGGTCCGTCGCCGCGAGACGCTGCGCGAAGCCGCACGGAGCCGCAAACGGCGGCCGCGGCCTATGATTCATGCTCAGGAGACCGTCGGCATGGATCGCCTTGACGTAGATCGCCTTGATGCGTGGTTCCGCTCGAAGAAGCGAAAGCCCTTCGCCTACCAGCGCGAGGCGTGGGACGCCTACCTCGCCGGGCGCAGCGGGCTCATCCACGCGCCGACCGGCACGGGCAAGACGCAGGCCGCCTGGGGCGGGCCGATCCTCGAGTGGCTGCGCGAGAACCCCGACGAATCGGCTCTGCCCACGACGAAGACCGCGGCCCCCGGGCTGCGCGTCCTGTGGATCACGCCGCTGCGGGCCTTGGCGAACGACACGCTGCAGGCATTGCAGGAGCCGATCGACGCGCTGAAGATCCCCTGGCGCATCGAGTCGCGCACGAGCGACACCTCCTCCACCGTCCGCAAGCGGCAGCGCACCGCCCCGCCGGCGGCGATGGTCACCACGCCCGAGAGCCTCTCGCTGCTGCTCTCGTATCCCGACGCCGCGCCGTCGCTCGCGGGGCTCCGCGCCGTCATCCTCGACGAGTGGCACGAGTTGCTCGGCAGCAAGCGCGGCGTGCAGGCGCAGCTCGCCCTCGCCCGGCTGCGCACGCTCTCGCCGGGCCTGCGCGTCTGGGGGCTCTCGGCCACCTTGGGCAATCTCGACGAGGCGATGGCGATCTTGCTCGGGCCGGGGCACGCGTCGTCGCCGGGGCGGGAAGGCCTCTTGATCCACGGGCGCCTGCCCAAGACCACGCGCGTCTTCACGCTGCGCCCGCCAGACATCGAGCGATTCCCGTGGGCGGGGCACCTGGGCACGAAGCTGGTCAAGCCGGTCATCCGCGCCGTCGAGCGGGCCAACTCCACGCTGCTCTTCACCAACACGCGCTCGCAGGCGGAGCTTTGGTTCCAGTCGATGCTCCGCCTCCGCCCCGACCTGATCGGGCAGATCGCCCTGCACCACGGCAGCCTCGACATGGAGATCCGCCAGCGGGTCGAGGAGATGCTGCGCACGGGCAAGCTGCGCTGCGTGGTCTGCACGTCGAGCCTTGATTTGGGCGTCGACTTCTCGCCGGTCGACCAGGTGCTGCAGCTCGGCAGCCCCAAGGGGATCGCGCGGTTCCTGCAGCGGGCGGGGCGGAGCGGGCATCGCCCCGGCGCGGGCAGCAAAATCTGGGGCGTGCCGACGCACGCGATGGAGTTGATCGAGTTCTCCGCGGCGCGGGCGGCGCTGGTGAAGCGGCAGGTCGAGGCCCGCCTCGCGCCGGACCGGCCGCTCGATGTGTTGGTGCAGCATCTGGTGACGCTGGCCGCGGGGGGCGGGTTCGACGAGGCGGCGACGCGGGCGGAGGTGCGCACCACCCACGCCTACGCCCGGCTGTCGGACGAGGAATGGGGCTGGGCGATGGATTTCGTGCTCCGGGGCGGGCCGAGCCTGCACGCCTACCCGAACTTCGCGCGGGTGGTGCGCGAGGGAGCGCGGGTGCGCATCGCCTCGCCGATGGTCGAGCGCATGCATCGGCTGGGCATCGGGACGATCGTCGCCGACGCCGAGGTGCGCGTCGCCTACGCCAACGGCAAGTCGCTGGGGACGATCGAGGAGTCGTTCATCGGCCGGCTCAAGGAGGGCGACCGCTTCATCTTCGCCGGGGGCGTGCTGGAGTTCGTGCGGCTGCGCAACCTGGTCGCGACGGTGCGCCCCGCGAAAGCCCGCAGCGGCGTGGTCTCGCGCTGGGGAGGCGGGCGCTCGCCGCTCTCGACGGAGCTGGCCCACGCGGTGCGCGGCCGGCTCTCGCTCGCCCGCGCCGGTTCGTTCCCCGACCCGGAGATGCGGGCGGTGCGCCCGATCCTCGAACTGCAGAAGCGCTGGTCGATCCTGCCGGGCGACGACGAGCTTTTGGCCGAGAACATCCAGACCGAGGAGGGGCACCACGCCTTCCTCTTCCCCTTCGAGGGTCGGTCGGTCCACGAAGGGCTCGCGGCCCTCGTCGCCTACCGCTTCACCCGGCTGGCCCCGCGCTCGGTGATGACCACCGCGACCGACTACGGGTTGGAGCTGCTCTCCGCGACGCCGCTGAACATCACCGCCGAGCTTTGGCGCGGCTTGCTCAGCGAGGAGAACCTGCTCGAGGATTTGCTCGCCTGCCTCAACGTCACGGAGCTGGCCCGCCGCTGCTGATCGACCAGGCCAAGCGCGAGGTGCTGGAGCGGGAGTTGGAGGTGTCTCGCCTCCGCCAGACGCTGCGGCGGCTGTCGACGTTGAAGCTCAGGTTGATCGAGCCGCCGTGGCTGACGCCGCTGGCCTTCCCGATCTGGGCCGAGAGCCTGCGCACGCAGACGCTCAGCAGCGAGAATTGGGGCGACCGGATTCGGAGGATGGTCGCGGAGCTGGAGAGCCGGGCGGAGGGGAAGGAACCGAATCGTGCTTGAGATCGAATGGGCCGGACATCGCATGGGGCTGCTGGGCGACCGCGCGTTGCTGCTGCCCGCGTCGGCGACGCTGGTCGTGGCGGATGTCCACCTGGGCAAGCCGGCCGCGTTCCGCCGCGGAGGCGTGCCCGTCCCGGAGGGGACGACCGCGGCCGACCTCGCCCGCCTCGACGCCCTGCTCGACCGCACCGCGGCCCGCCGGCTGCTGATCCTGGGCGACCTGCTCCACGCCGCGGCGGGGCGCGAGCCGGAGACGCTTGGCCGGGTCACGCGCTGGCGTGATCGCCGACCGACGCTCGACGTCACGCTCGTGCGCGGGAACCACGACCGCCGCGCGGGCGATCCGCCCGCGGAATGGCGCGTCGAGGTGGTCGACCGTTTCGAGCCCGCGCCGGGGCTGGTCTGCCTGCATGAGCCCGCGCCGGTCGAAGGCGCGGCCGTGCTCGCGGGGCATCTCCATCCGTCGGTGACGCTGCAGGCCCGGGGCTGCGAGCCGATGCGGGCCGCCTGCTTCTGGCTCGCCCCCCGCGTGGCGACGCTGCCTGCCTTCGGCTCGTTCACCGGCTCGCGCGGCGTGCGCCCCGGCCGCGGCGACCGCGTCTTCGCCGTGGGGGATGGCGAAGTGATCGACGTCAGCGCGATGTGGGGGTGACGCTCACGTCGCGCTCTTCGCGGCCCCCGCCTTGGCCGCCTCTTCCTCGGCCTTCTTGCGCAGGTCGTCGACATACTTCCGCCTCAGGGCCATGTTCTTCGCCTCGATGTCGTCGGCCGTGCGCACCGGACCGTTGAGGGCGAGGCTGCGTTCCCACGGGCTCAGGCCCGGGCGAGCGGGATCGACCTCATTGAGCCAGGCGTCGCGGAAGGCCTCGGCGTGGATCGCCACCCGCGGCGAGCGGCCTTCTGCGTGCGAGGCGTTGCCCGAGTGGAAGACCAGGTGGTGCATGAAGAGCACGTCGCCGGCGCGGGCGACGAACTCGAACGGCTCGGGTCCCGGGCCCAGGTCCTTCATCCCGCTGGTGAACTCCTCGCCGGGGTGGTCGATGACGTGTTTCTGCACCGTCGCGTGCGTGCCGGGGAAGATCGTGATGTTGCCGCTGAAGGGCTCGGTGTCGACCAGCGAGGCCTGGAAGGTGAAGCCGCGGTAGAGAATCGGGATCGGCTGGTTGCCGAAGTCGATGTGCCCGGTGGGCGAGAGGCCCGGCTTGGACTTGGGCTCGAACGGGCGGAGGAAGAGGTAGTAGTTCCGCTCCTCGTTCCAGTGGCCCGGCCCGCCGAAGAGCGTCTCGATCGCGTCGCGCAGCCGCGGCTGGCGCAGCAGTTCGTCGAAGACGGGGTCGGCCGTGCCCGCGCCCTCGAAGAACGGGCGGTAGAGCGTCGCGACCTCGGGCACGGCCCACTCGTTGAGCGGAAGGTCGCTTGCGACGCCGACCATCTCGCGCACGCGAGCGAGGGCGGCGTCGCAGAATGTTTGGTCGATGAGGCCGGGGACGACGGCGAAGCCGTAGCGGGCGTAATGCTCGGGCCAGGGCAGCGAAGGGTCGACGGCGGTCTTGCGGGTCATCGCACGAATTCCAAGGCGGGACGGGGCGGCACGGTTGTCGCATCGGCGCGGGGCGATGTCCAGTCGATCGCAGTGAAAAGCGCCCTTCCGGGGGCGCTCAGGGGGCGCATAAAAAAGCCCGCCCCGGGATCACCGGGGCGGGCGAGATTGGGAGCGGCTCAGCACGGCTCCGTCGAGCCGCGGGCCGCAGCTCTCAAGAATGAAATCACCTATCACCTCCATTTCCAGAATGGCCCTCTCCAGCCGTCGCCGACCGCCTCGCGGACCCTCGCGGCCAATGCCGCGTGGGGGAAGACCGAGAGGCCCCGGCCGCCGAAGTATCCACGCCCCGCAACGTCTTGGGGGGCACCACGCCCGCCGGCAAAGGAGATGTCGCCGGCGCTCGGCCGGCCCGGGCGTTCCGCGAAGGTCTCGGGGTTTTCCCGAAGCCTTCGTCGGGGCTCGTGGCCGACATTCGATTGTTGCCCCGAATCGGGGGAAAGCAAATGACGCGGAAAGAAATCGTGCGCGAGATCAGGACGAAGGCCCCTCTCCCGGAACGAGGCAACGAGTCAGGTGGTCGGAGGCGTGCCTTGGGCCTTCGCCTGGCCTTCCTTCACGCGGCGGAAGAGCTCGTACCAATTCTTGTCCTTCAGCTCGATGCCGTAGAAAGCTGCCGCGGCCTGGAGGTTGGCGAAGGCGGCCTCGCGGTCGTCGGCCATGACGTCCTTGATGACCGCGAACCGCTCGATCACGTCGCGCACCTGCTGCTCGTTGACCAGCGGCTCTTTCCGCCGGCGCGGGAAGGCGAAGGCGGAGTCGGGCAGGTCCCGTTCGTTCACGCGCCGGCCCTGGAAAGAAGCTTCGGGCGGGCGCCAGGTGGTCTTGTCGTTCATCGTTCAGCTCCTCGATGGTTGCGGAGGTTTGGCCGTGGCTGCGACGGGCCGACCGTGGCCCGCGCTCTTGAGCCCCGAATCTTCGGAACCCCGGAAACCCGGAAATCCAACTGCTCGCGCGTGTGGAGAGACAGCAGCGGCCCGGTTGAGCCGGGCGGTTTCGATTCGTCTGCGATCCGGGAGCCAACGTGGCGGCGGCGTGCGCTGGTAATGAATGACGCCTGCGCGGAGGACACATTGGACTGTCTTTGCCGCGTCGCGGTGATTCGCGAGCGGCGCGTGGGGTTACTGAATTACGCTAGGTCGCGAGGCCCGCGTGGTCCAGACGCCGCAGTCATTTCTTTTTCGTTAAGCAATGAAATCATTGCGAGTCGCGCCCGCTTGCCGACCACATCGATGCGATGCGCGGCCGCTCCGAAACGGAACTTCGCTTTGCGCACGCAGACAAGCCGGTACGATGAACACTGGCGAACCCCCGCGAGCCAGCTTCCCCTCTCCGTGTCTCATGCATCTTCATCGCGGCGCGCCCGGAGCCCCTGCCATGACACGACAAATCCTCTTCAGCCTGCTCGCACTTTTCCTCGCGCTGGCGAGCGGCTGCTCGACGCTCACCGCGATGCTCGACGCCCGGCCCAGCGCGTCGATCAAGGGCGTGAAACTGGCCGACTTCAACGCCCAGGGCGTGAACCTGCTCTTCGACGTGGAGGTGAGCAACCCGTACGAGGTGCCGCTGCCGCTGGCGAACATGGGCTACAGCCTCGCGAGCGGGGCCCAGCCGTTCCTCACCGGCAAGGCCGACGTCGCGGGCACGATCCCCGCGAAGCAGTCGAAGCGGCTGACCGTGCCCGCGGCGGTGAACTTCGCCGGGCTGCTCAAGGCGCTCGGCGGCGTGAAGCCCGGGTCGGTCGTGCCCTACGCGGCAAGCCTCGACCTTTCCGTGAGCCCGCCGGGCGTGGGGCCGCTGTCGCTGCCCCTCAAGCACGAGGGGGAGATTCCCGTGCCCGCGGTGCCGGAGGTGCAGCTCACGTCGGTGTCGTGGAAGAACCTCTCATTCGAGGACGCGACGGCGGTGCTCAAGCTGAACATCAAGAACACGAACTCGTTCGCGGTCGACCTGGCGAAGCTGAGCTACGGTCTCTCGCTGGGCGGGACGAAGGTGGCGGAGAGCAGCCTGGCGTCGCCAGCGAAGTTCGCCGCGGGCGGGGCCAGCGACATCGAGATCCCGCTTTCGGTCAAGCCGATCAACCTGGGGCTGGCGGCCTTCAACATGCTGCGCGGGTCGGGGGCGAACTACGAGATGGCGGGGCTGATGAACTTGGGCACGCCGTACGGCCCGCTGGAGATGCCGTACACGAAGAACGGGAAGACGACGTTCAAGAGGTGAGAAAGCGGGGGCTCATTCCGGGTGCCACATGCCATCGTACCCGTGGCATGTGCCGATCGACGGACTGCTCTGGGCCTCGCGACGGTCTCGTCAAGTCATCGTGAAATGCTTGGTTTCATGGGGTTTTGGCAGGCTTGCGCGCCGCTGAGCCGAAGGCCTCTCAAGACACATGCCACGAGTACGATGGCATGTGGCACCCAGCGAAGGCATTCGTCAATTCTGGACGAACTGGTCACCCGCACATAGCAGCCTTCGGCTGCGATGTGGCACGTCCCTCGTCAATGGGGACGCCACAACGCAAGTCGGCCGGCGATCCGCCCCTACGTATTGATCTCCGCCGGCGGCAGCTCGCGCATCGCCAGCACGCGGTCGATGCGGGAG
Source organism: Planctomycetota bacterium (assembly GCA_026386955.1). GTDB lineage: Bacteria > Planctomycetota > Phycisphaerae > Phycisphaerales > Phycisphaeraceae > JAPLMQ01. Next base: position 17,262 of record JAPLMQ010000172.1, on the reverse strand, counting down.
CCGTCCATGTCGACGACCTCGAGCCGCCAGCCGTGCCAGGAGGCGTGCTCGCCCTCGGTGGGGATGTGCCCGAGCAGGCCGAGCATCAGGCCTGCGGTGGTGGAGACGTCGGGGAGCTTTTCGTTGGGCTCCAGGAGGATGCCCAGGGTGGGGAGGAGTTCGTGGAGCCCCTGCCGGCCGTCGATGAGCCATGAGCCATCGTCGCGGCGCACGGCCTTGGGCGCGGCGGGCTCGTGCCCGCGCGAGACGTCGCCCACCAGCGCGCCGAGCACGTCGTGGATGGTGAGCAGCCCCTTGGTCCCGCCGTATTCGTCGACGACGAAGGCGATGTGGATGCGCGTCTTCTGGAACTGGTCGAGCAGCTTCAGGGCCGGGAGGTTCTCGGGCACGTAGAGCGGCTGGTGGACGACGTCGGCGATGCGGAACTGCCGCCCGGCGATGAGGCCGTAGGAGATGAGGTCCTTGATGTGGACGACGCCGGTGATCGCGTCGAGGGAGTTTTTGCAGACGGGGAAGTGCGAGAAGGGGCTGGTGCCGATCAGGACGCGGATGTCGTCGATGGAGCTGGACTCGTCGATCCAGATGATCTCGGTGTAGGGGACCATGAGGTCGTCGACGCGCAGGTCGCCCATGCGGACGGTGCGCTGGAAGAGCGCGTGCTCCTGGGGCGTGAAGACGCCGGTGCTCGCGGCCCTAGCCATGAGGGCCTTGACGTCGTCCTCGGAGACTTCGTCGTTGGCGGAGGGCTTGATGCGCAGGACGCGCAGGATCGACTCGGTCGAGCCGGTGAGGACGCGCACCGGGGCCGAGGCGAAGCGCGAGAGCGCCAGCAACGGGCGGGCGATCGCGGAGGCGACGGCCTCGGGGTGGGCCAGGGCGATCCGCTTGGGGACCAGCTCGCCCAGGACCAGCGAGAAGTAGGTGATGAGCAGGACGACGAGCACGAGCGCGATCGTGTCGGCGTAGGGCTCGGCCCCGGGCACGAGGACGATCCATTCGCGCAGGCTGGCGGCGAGGGCCCGCTCGCCGTACGCGCCGGCGAGGATGCCGATGAGCGTGATGCCCACCTGCACGGTGGAGAGGAAGCGCGTGGGGTCGCGGGCGAGGCCCAGCGCGGTGGCGGCCCCGCGGCTGCCGCGGGCGGCGGCCTGCTGCAGCCTCGATTGGCGCGAGGTCATCACCGCCATTTCGGACATGGCGAAGATGCCGTTGAGGAGCAACAGGAACAACAGGACGGCCACGGCGAAGAGCATGCCGGATTATCTCAGATCGGGCGGGCTCGTGGCGGGGCCGGGCTCAGTTGTACAACCGGAGCTGGTTGCGCTCCAGGTCGAGCTTGCTCACCGGCCTCTCGGGCGAGAGGCGGTACTTGCCGCTGAAGCAGGCCGTGCAGTAGTTGTCCGGCGGGCGGTTGACCGAGGCGAGCATCCCCTCGATCGAGAGGAAGTGCAGGGTGTCGACGCCCAGATAGGCGGCGATCTGGTCGATCGTGCGGTTGTTGGCGACGAGCTGCGAGGGGTCGGGGAAGTCGATCCCGAAGTAGCAGGCGTGGCGGATCGGGGGGCAACTGATCCGCAGGTGGATCTCCTTGGCCCCCGCGCGGCGGAGCTGGGCCATCTTCCCGCGCGTGGTCGTCCCGCGGACCACCGAGTCGTCGACGACCACGATGCGGTTGCCGTTGATCACCTCGGCGACGGCGTTGAGCTTGAGCTGCACCGCCAAGTCGCGCTGCTCCTGCGTGGGCTTGATGAACGTGCGCCCGACGTAGCGGTTGGGCACGATGCCCTCGCGGAACGGCACGCCGCTGGCCCGGGCGTAGCCCAGCGCGGCGGAGCGGCCCGAGTCGGGCATCGGGACGACGCAGTCGGCCTCGACGTGCGACTCCTTCGCCAGCTTCTCGCCCATGCGCTCGCGGACGAGCTGCACTCGGTCGCCGAAGACCAGCGAGCTGGGGTTGGCGAAGTAGACGTGCTCGAAGATGCAGTGGGCGGGCTGCTCGTTCTCGGCGAAGCGGCGGGAGGAGACGCCCGCGTCGCTGAGCGTGACGATCTCGCCCGGCTCGACCTCGCGGATGAGCGTCGCGCCCAAGGCGTCGAGCGCGACGGTCTCGCTGGCGACGCAGAAGGCCCCGTCGGCGGTCTGTCCCAGCACCAGCGGGCGCCAGCCCCAGGGGTCGCGCACGGCCTCGATGCGGTCGGCGAAGAGGAAGACCAGCGAGAAGGCGCCCTGCAGGTGCATCAGGGCCTCGACCAGCGGGTCGCGCTTGCTGATGTGGTGCGAGGCGAGGAGGTGGAGGATCACCTCGGTGTCGGTGGAGGTGTGGAAGATGTGGCCGCGGCGCTCGTAGTCCTGGCGGAGCAGGTCGGCGTTGATGAGGTTGCCGTTGTGGGCCACGGCGACTTGGCCGCCGACGTACTCCTCGAGGAGCGGCTGGGCGTTGCAGAGCTTGCTCGAGCCGGTGGTGGAGTAGCGGTTGTGGCCGATGCCGGCCTTGCCCTCGAGGCGGGTGAGGATCGACTTGTCGGAGAAGACGTCGGGCACGAGGCCCATGCCGACGTGTGCGTCGAGGCGTTGGCCGTCGGTGACGGCGATGCCGGCCGACTCCTGCCCGCGGTGCTGCTGGGCGAAGAGGGCGGTGTAGATCCGGTAGGCGCTGTCGGAGCCGCCCCAGATCCCGAAAACACCGCACTTGTCCTTGATCTCGTCAGTCATTCAAGGGGCGCCAGAAAAAGAGTGTTGGGGCACGTGAAACGTTAGCGGAGGATGGGCGGCAATGCAAGGGAAAAGGTCGGGGAGAATGCGCGTGTGGAGAGGTGATTTTCGCGCGTGGCGCGGTGATGCGCGCCGGAACGATGGGCGCAGAAAAAACCCAGGCACGCGGCGCCTGGGCTTTGGTGAACGTGTTGAGCGCCTGTGCGCGTGTCCTCGCCTCAGAAGCGCCGTGCGTCGCTGTTCTGGCAAAAGTGCAGGTCGATGTAGCGGGCGACGTAGTCCACGATGCTCAGCGCCTCGGGGATGTCGGGGTTCGACGTGGGGCCCATCGGCTCGAAGCGCATGCCCTTGAAGCGGTTGACCGCCTCGGAGAGCGGGAGCCCGTACTGCAGCGAGAGCGAGAAGGCCCGGCAGAAGGCCTGCACGAGCCCGCTGAGCGTCGAGCCCTCCTTGGCCATCTTGATGAAGATCTCGCCCGGCGAGCCGTCCTCGAAGAGGCCGATGGTGAGGTAGCCCTGGTGTCCCATGATCTGGAACTTGTGGGTGATCGAGTCACGCGTGGTGGGCAGCGCGGTGCGGTGTGCAACCATGGATGGTTCGGCCCGAGAGGTGCGTGGAGGCTCCGCCGGTGACGGGGAGGCGGGAGCGTTGGACGCGTCGGCTGGCTGCGTTTGGCCTGAATCCGGGGCTGGGTCTGGAGTTGGGTCTGACTTGCGCGATTTCTTCGCCACCCCACTAACCTCCTGCGGCCCGCGACGTGTCCCGCTGGTTATCGGCGGTGACCCGTCGGTTTCTTCAAAACAAATTCTGAACAGGTCTCACCGGGGCGGCCTCGGTCGCAAGGCCCTCGGGCCGCCAGGAAGCCGTTCGCCACCCCACATCCTTATTCTCCCCCATGCCGAGGGGCAAAGCTACACTTTCCGCTCGCATGGCCCGACCCTCCCGCCGCCGCCCCACTCCGCCCGCCCCGCCTCGTCGGGCGTGGACTCGCGCCAAGCCGGCGGCGCTGCGGGCCCCCCTGCTCGCGTGGTATCGGGAGCATCACCGCAAGCTGCCGTGGCGGGCCGAGCCGGGCAAGCTGGCCAACCCGTACCACGAGTGGCTGAGCGAGGCGATGCTGCAGCAGACGCAGGTGGCGACGGTGATCGCTTATTTCGAGCGCTTCACCGCGGCCTTCCCCACGCTGGCCGACCTCGCCCGCGCGGAGGAGCAGAGCGTGCTGCGGCTGTGGCAGGGGCTGGGCTATTACCGGCGGGCCCGGAACCTGCACGCCGCCGCCCGCGCGGTTGAGGCGAACCACGCCGGGCGGCTGCCCGACACATTCGAGGGGCTGCTCGCGCTGCCGGGGATCGGGCGATACTCGGCCGGGGCGATCGCCTCGATCGCCTTCGGGCGACGGACGCCGGTGGTGGACGGGAACGTCGCCCGCGTGTTGGCCCGCTGGTTCGCGATCGAGGAGCCTGTCGACGCCCCCGCGGTGCGCGAGCGGCTGTGGCGGCTCGCGGAGCATCTCGTGCCGGCCCGGCATCCGGGCGACTTCAACCAGGCCGTGATGGAACTCGGGGCGCTGGTCTGCACGCCCAAGTCGCCCAAGTGCCTGGTCTGCCCCGTCGCGGCGGCGTGTCGGGCGAACAAGATGGGGATCGCCGAGAGGCTGCCGGTGCGCGTCCCGCGCCGGAAGCCCACCGCGGCGGAGCATCACGTGCTGGCGATCGACCGGCGCGGCGAGCGGCTGTTCGTGCAGCGGCCTGACCGCGGGTTGTGGTCGGGGATGTGGGAGATGCCAACGGTGGAGGCTGTCGCGGCGGGCGTCGATGCCGTGGAGGCGCTGCGGGCGCTGGCGGCGGCGCGGGGGATCATGATCGACAAGCCGGCTCGCGTTGGCGAGTTCGACCACCAGACCACGCACCGCTCGATCCACTTCGTCGTCTGGCGGGCCCGCTGCACTGGCGGAAGGCTGCGCGGCGGCGCGTGGCGCCGCCCCGGGAAGATCGACGACCTTCCGCTGCCCAATCCGCAGCGAAGGGCGTTGGAGATGCTGGAGGAGTGACGCGAGGTCCGTCGCGCGCCGCGACTTCCCGCCTCAATCCTTCTGCAAAAAATACTTCTGCAGGTAGGCCGTCACCCGCCGCGGGCCGACGATGCCCGTCACCTTCTCGTCGACGTCGAGGATCGGCACGTGGCGGAAACCGCTCACCGCCATCAGGTTCACGGCCTTGCCCACGTTGTCGGTGATGTGCACCGAGGCGGGGTCCTTGGTCATCACCGCGCGGATCGGCTTGCCCTTCACCGCCTCGTAGTCGGGGGCGACGTTGTCGAGCACGTTGCGCTCGGAGAAGACGCCGATGAGCCGGTCGTTCTCCACGATCATCAGGCAGGCGATGTCGAGGTCGACCATCATCTGCATGGCCTCCTTGACCGTCATCGTCGGCGGGACCGTCTCGAAGGGGCGGATCTGGATCACGTCGACCGTGTCCTCCGCCAGCGAGCGCTGCAGGGCGTCCTCGTAGATCGGGGGATCGTAGTTCTTGAGCGGGTCCTGGAACTCGGTGACCACGTCCTTGGGGCCGCGTTTGGGTCTCATGGTCAGGCTCCTTCGCGCTCTTGGGTGAAGATGCGGGGCTTGGTCGACTGTGCCTTGACCGCCCGGGGGAACTGCTCGGCGATGTACTCCATCAGCCCCTTCTGCCCGGTGATCGCCACGGCCTTGCCCTTCTCGTCGGTCACGCAGACGAACCGCACCTTCTGCTTCTGCATCAGCTCGATCAGGCTGGCGATCGGCTCGTCGCGGCCCAGCGGCGTCGCGCTGTCGTACATGAACTTCTCCACCGGCTGGTCCAGCCCCTTGGGGTCCTCCAGCAGCAGCTTCATCAGCTTGCGCTCGGTGAACTTCCCGACGGGCTTGCCGGCCCGGTCGACGACGATCGCCACGCCCAGCCGCTTCTCCCGCATCTTCGCCGCGACCTCGCGCACGGGCGTCTTGCGGGCCACGGCGATGAGCTCGCGCAACGCGATCTCCGAGACCGGATCCTTGAGGATGTTTTCACGCAGTCCCATCTTCGTGCTCCTGAACGGTGCGAACCTCCACCACCCACGCTTCTAGGTTATGCCGATGCGTCGGCATTGCAAGCGATGGCAAGCTTGCCTCGGCTCAATGGGCGCGATCGTCGATCCAAGATGTGCACCAGAGAGTCCTCGGCGAACGATGCGACATGAAATCAACTGCAGCAGACAAGCCCGGATCGCTCAGCGCACCGCCCCGAGCCGGCGGCGGATCAGCTCCGCGCGGGCCTCGCGGCGGGCCGCGGGGTCCATCTCGCGACCGGTGAGCTTCTGCAGGTGCGCCGGCTGCGTGAGCAGGAAGAGCTCGTTGATCGTGCGGATGTCGACCATGTCGATCCGCCCCAGGTTCACGCCCAGGCGCAGGTGGCTGAGCAGGCCCATGACCTCCTCGGTGCCGATCACGCGGGCGTTGCTCAGCACGGCCCAGGCGCGCCAGATCTTGTCGTCGAGCTGCGCCGAGCGCTGCCGGGCGAGGGCCTGCCGGGCCTGCTGCTCGTAGGAGATGATCTGGGGGACGACGGTGCTTTGGAAGTCGTTGAGGATCTCGGATTCGCCGCGGCCCAGCGTCGTCTGGTTGGAGACCTGGTAGAGGTCGCCCAGCGCGTCGGAGCCCTCGCCGAAGAGGCCGCGGACGGCCAAGTGCATGTCGCGGGCGGCCCGCTTGACCTTGTCGATCTCGCCCGTGAGCTTCAGGGCCGGGAGGTGGAGCATCACGCTCACGCGGATGCCCGTGCCGACGTTGGTGGGGCAGGCGGTGAGGTAGCCGAAGCGGCGGGTGTAGGCGAAGTCGAGCTTCTCCTCGACCAGGTCGTCGAGGCGGTTGATCTGCTCGAAGGCCTCGGCCATCTGCATGCCGCTGCGGAGGACCTGGATGCGCAGGTGGTCCTCCTCGTTGACCATGATGGCGAAGGTCTCGTCCTCGCCGATGGCGACGGCCCGGGGCAGGTCGGGCCCGGCCTGGGCGTGCTGGCGGCTGATGAGGTGGCGCTCGACGAGCAGCATGCGGTCGAGGTCGGTGCTCTCGGCGAGGTCGACCCAGAGCGCGCCTAGGCGCACGCGCGAGTCCATGATCCGCTCATGGCAGCGGTCGCGGACCTCCTGCCGCTGCCGGAGGCTGGCGCGGTTGACGAACGGGAAGCCGGCGAGGTTCCGGGCGAGCCGGACGCGGCTGGAGATGACGATTTCGCTGTTGGGCCCGGCGCCGCGGAGCCATTCCCCGGCGTGTTCGGTGATCCGAGGCAGGGTCATGTCGTCTGCTCCTCGAAGCGGCGGACCTCGTCGCGCAGACGGGCGGCCAGCTCGAAGTTCTCCGCGGCGACGGCCTCGGCCAGTTGCTTGCGCATGCGCAGCAGCGCCGCCTGCTTCTGCTCGGCGACGCCGGATCGTTTGGGGATCTTGCCCAGGTGGTGCGTGCCGCCCTCGTGGATGCGCTCCAGCATGGGCGTCAGCTTCTCCTCGAACGCGGCGTAGCAGCTCGGGCAGCCCATCAGGCTGGTCTCGCGGAACTGGCTGAAGGTCTGCCCGCATTCGCCGCAAAGGGCCTCCTCCGTCACCGGCTGGCCGCTCTGCGCCTTGACGAAGCTGCTGAGCAATTCGTTGATGGGGGTGTGGACGGCCTTGGCGACCTTCGACTCCTGCGCAGCGTGGACCTCGCACAGGTTTATCTCGGTCTTCTGACCTTTGACGATCTCCACGCTGTGGAAGCTCGCCTTCTTGTCGCACTTGTCGCACTTGTCTTTCACGGGCGCATCCATGTCCACATCTATCGGCCGATTCTAGGATGCCGCCGCACTCGCTTCAATGCCGCGAGGGCCCGGGGCGCGGAATCCCCCCGGAATCCCGCGGAATCCCGCGAATCCGCACGCCTTCCCCGCCTCCCACCCCTTTCATCCGTGCCGACCTGCGGGTAATCTCGGCTCCCGCCCCGCGCCGGCTTTTGTGCCCCATCCGCCCCGCCGCCGTCCACCGCTTGAAGGAGACCCCGATGGCCACCCAAACGACCGCTTCCTCCCAGCTCGCCGTCCACGGCGGAACGCCCTGCGTCGTCGACCGCCCCGCCGACTATTTGATCGGCCCCCAGGAGATCGGGCAGGAGGAGATCGACGCGGTCACCGCGGTCCTGAAGCAGAAAAACCTCTTCCGCTTCTTCCGCGACGAGGCCACCTCCCCCACCGCGCAGTTCGAGAAGCTCTTCGGCGAGTTGAGCGGCGCCAAATACGTCCTGGCCGTCAACTCGGGCACCTCGGCGCTGATCGCCGCGATGGTCGGCCTTGGCGTCAGCTCGGGCGACGAGGTGATCGTCCCGGCCTACACCTACATCGCCACCGCCGCCGCGGTGCTCACGCTCAAGGCGATCCCGATCATCGCGGAGGTCGACGAGTCGCTCACGCTCGACCCCAAGGACGTGGAGAAGAAGATCACCTCGAAGACCCGGCTGATCATCCCCGTCCACATGCGCGGCACGCCCTGCCGGATGGACGAGATCATGGCCGTCGCCAAGCGCCACAAGGTCCGCGTGCTCGAGGACTGCGCCCAGGCCAACGGCGGGCAGTACAAGGGCAAGGCCCTGGGCACGATCGGCGACGCCGGGGCCTTCAGCCTGCAGCACTTCAAGATCATCACCGCCGGCGAGGGCGGCGCGGTGGTCACCAACACGCCCGAGGTCTTCCAGCGGGCCGCCTGCTACCACGACTCGGCCTACGCCTTCTGGAAGTCGACCGAGTGGCAGATCGAACCCTTCCTGGGCGAGAACTACCGCATGTCGGAGCTCAACGGCGCGCTGGCCCTGGCGCAGCTCCGCAAGCGAGAGCGCATCCTCTCCCGCCTGCGCGAGCTGAAGAAGCGGCTCTGGTCTCAAGTCGAGAACCTCCCGGGCGTGCGCTTCCAGGACGTGCCCGACAAGGCGGGCGACTGCGGGCTCTCGCTGGTCTTCTTCGTCGAGTCGCCCGAGCGGGCCAAGGCCTTCGCCGCGGCGCTGCGGGCCGAGGGCATGGCCGCGGGCTCGATGTTCGACCAAGGCTTCCCCGACCGGCACATCTATTACCACTGGGACTACATCATGCAGAAGCGCACGCCCGACCTCCATGGCTACCCGTGGAACCTCACAGACGTGAAGTACACGCCCGACATGTGCCCCCAGACGATCCACCTGCTCAGCCGGGCCGTGGCGGTTTCGCTCACGCAGGTGATGTCCGACGCCCACATCGACTCCTGCGCCGTGGCGCTGAAGAAGGTCGCCGCGGGGTTGTGAATGCCGCAGGCGCAGGCTCCGAGCATCGGGTGCCACACGTTGCCGTACTCGCAACGTGTGTCTTCGAGCAGCCATGCGGCGCGGCAGGAGAATCGAAACCCTGATCGAAGGGCCCATCGCGAGTCAGATTCTCCCCGGTGAATCAGCACATGTTGCGAGTACGGCAACATGTGGCACCCAGACTTCGTGTCCCAGTCGCTTCCGCAGGAATCCGTAGCCGGACCAGCCCATGCCCACCGTCCCCTTCGTCTGGACCAACGACGACATCGTCTTCGGCCAGGCCGACAAGCTCCGCCGCCAGCTCGACCTGATCGACCGCCACGGCCTACCCGGCGTCTTCTTCGTCATCCCCAAGACCGACGCGGGCACCATCGACAACGACCCGCAACTCCTGCGCGTCATCGACGCTGCCCGCGCCAAGGGGCACGAGTTCTACCAGCACGGCTACGTCCACACGCCCTTCGAGTCGGGCGTCCCCGCGATCTGGATGCTCGACTTCGCCCCCGACGTCCGCAGGCAATACGACACGCACCGCCTCGAGATCGAGGCCACGCACTCGCTCGAGGCCCTCGCCTCGATGATCGAGAAGGGCGCGCGGATCTGGCGGGCCGCGTTCCACGAGGACTCCCCCGGCTACCGCCCCGGCTGGGGCGCCTTCTGCAGGAACCTCTACCGCGCCCTCGACATGCTCGGCTTCGAGTGGGTCTCCAGCCGGATCCCCACGCCGACGTCCTGGCTCTGGAACCAGGGCCTCTGGAACGAGCCCCAGCGCTTCGACGCGAACGTCCCGCTCGCCCCGACGAAGATCGGCGGCGGCGGCCTCATCGAGTTCCCCCTCGGCGGCGACTACGCCTTCACCGTCCCCAACGATCCCAAGAAGATCGACCTCATGGTCGGCCTGGGCGTCCGCGAGTTCGAGCTGATGCACGAGCGGAACCTGCCCTTCATGCCCGTCTCGCACTGGCACGGACTGGAGCGCAACGGCGACACCGGCTACGCCGTGCACGAGAAGATGCTCCCGAAGATCGTCAAGTCGGGGAAGGCCGAGCCGATGGGGATGGCGGAGCTGCTCAAGCGCACCAAGACCGCATGACGGAATCTGGTGCCACATGTCATTTCCGGGGGCGTACTCGTGACATGTGTCTTGGAATGACGTGCGACCCACATTCATCAAAGGGCGTCAATCCCCAGTAAATCCCGGGTTTCCACGACGACGCGACGAGGTTGTCGACAGGCCCCGGGCCGTCCGTCGACCGGCACATGTCACGAGTACGATGACATGTGGCACCAGAAACGACCATCACGGACCACCTCATGACCGCCTCCCTCCGCGCCGGCGTCGGCCGAACCGACATCACCCCGCCCCTGGGCACCCAGCTCATGGGCTACGGCGACCCCTTCGGCAAGCGCACCGCCACCAGCGTGCGCGACCCGCTCAACGCCACCGCGCTGGTCGTCGAGCAGGCGGGCAAGCGGGCCGCGGTCATCAGCCTCGACCTCTGCGTGCTCGACGACGTCTACTTCGACGCGATCCGCCAAGGCGTGCAGAAGGCCACGGGCATCCCCGCCGACGCCGTGACGGTCTGCGTGATCCAGACCCACAGCGCCCCGCGCACGATCCGGGCCTTCGGCTGGTGCGAGATCGACACCGCCTACGCCGACGGACAGGTCGTCCCCGGCGCGATCTCCGCCGTCGTGAAGGCGGCCCAGACCGTCCCGGCCCGCATGGGCATCGGCGTGGTCCAGAGCCAAACCGGCGTCAACCGCCGCAACATCATGGACAACCACGAGGCGGGGCTGCATTACAACCCCTGGGCCCTCTACGACCCGGAGATGACCGTCCTGCGCTTCGAGTCGGCCAAGGGGCCGCTGGCCAACATCGTCCACTACGGGGCCCATCCGACGGTCTTCGGCGGGTCGAGCCGGGTGATCTCGCGCGACTGGCCGGGCATCATGATCGACCGCATGGAGCAGCTCACCAAGGCGACCACGCTCTTCCTCAACGGGGCGGTGGGCGACATCGCCCCGCGCACGAGCTACCGCACCTGCGTGGGCGACGGCGAAGTCGCCCTCTGGGAGGCCGGCGCCCGCGCCAGCCTCGACGCGATGACCGCCTGGCGCAGCGTCAAGGACCTGCGCGACGTCGCGCTGCTCACCGCCACCGGCCCGATCGAGATGCCCTACCGCCCGCTCACCCCGCTCGCGGAGGCCCGCGCCAACCTCGCCGCCGCCGAGCCGCGCAAGGACGAGCCGGGCGAGGGCATGATGCTCCACAAGCATTGGTCGGCCGTCATCGAGGCCCACGCCAAGCCGCACCTCAAGAGCAAGACCTACCCGCAGATCCTCACCGCGCTGGGCCCCGTCGCCCTGGTCCCTTTCCCCGGCGAGCCCTTCGCCGAGACGATCCTGCGCATGCGCGACGAGAGCCCCTTCCAGCACACGCTCTGCCTCAGCACGTCAGGCGGGCACAACCAGTATTTCCCCACGCGCGAGGCCGTCGCCCGCGGCGGGTACGAGGCCTGGGTCGGCCGGGCCGCGGGGGCCTACATCCTCACCGACGCGGTCCCCGACCTGATGGTGGAGCGGAACCGCGCGATCCTCCGCGAGATGCACGCGAAGGTGTATCCGGCGTTGCCGGGGTGAGGCGCGCCCGATCAACCTCCTGCCCCGCAACTACAATGCCCCGATGCCCATCATCGTGGCCGAGCATCTCTCCAAGTCCTACCGCGCCGCCGCGAAAGAGCCGGGCATGCTCGGCACGCTGCGACACTTCGTCCGCCGGCGCTACCGGCTGATCGAGGCCGTGCGCGACGTCTCCTTCTCCATCGAGCCCGGGGAGATCGTCGGCTTCCTGGGGCCCAACGGGGCGGGCAAGACCACCGCGCTCAAGATGCTCAGCGGGCTCATCCACCCCACCGCCGGGCGGTGCGAGGTCGCCGGGCACACGCCCTTCGCGCGCGACTCGGCCTTCCTCCGCAGCATCACGCTCGTCATGGGGCAGAAGCAGCAGCTCATCTGGGACCTGCCCGTCCTCGACTCGCTGCGCATCAACGCCGCGGTCTACGACATCCCCGAGGCCGAGGCCCGCCGGCGCGTCGACGAGCTCGCGGCGATGCTCGGCCTGACCACGCAGCTCACCCAGCCCGTCCGCAAGCTCTCTCTGGGCGAGCGCATGAAGGCCGAGTTGATGGCAGCCCTCCTCCACCGCCCCTCGATCCTCTTCCTCGACGAGCCGACACTGGGGCTCGACGTCAACGCCCAAGCCTCCGTGCGCGAATTCCTGCTGTCCTACAACCAGAGGCACGGCGCGACGATCCTGCTCACCAGCCACTACAAGGCCGACATCACCGCCCTCTGCCGGCGCGAGATGCTGATCGACAAGGGCACGCTGATCTACGACGGCGACCTTGCCGCGATGATCGAGCGCCTCGCCCCCTGCAGGGAGGTCCGCCTCGACCTACGCCGGGCCTACGCCGCCGAGGAGCTCGCCCCGTTCGGCGAAGTCCGCACGATCGAGGGGCGGGCGGCCCACCTGCTGGTCCGCCGCGAGGATCTGACGCGAGTCCTCCCGCGCATCCTCTCCGACCTCGACGTCGAGGACCTCACCGTCGGCGACCCGCCCGTCGAGCAGATCATCGGGCAGGTTTTCAACGGGCAGGCCTCCGCGAACGCGGATGTGCAGACGCCCACTCCGGGGGCCGCGCAGGGGGCCGCGACATGACTCGCATAATCACCCGCCTCTCGCGCACCCGCCGCATCGCCTCCACGCTGCTCTCCGTCTGGTACGCCTACATGCTCGAGTACCGCGCCGAGATTTTCCTCTGGGCGATGGTCGGCCTGCTCCCGCTGATCCTCATGGGGCTCTGGATGCAGGCCGCCGCCTCGGGCGCGACGGCCTTCTCCCCCGGCGACTTCGCCCGCTACTTCTTCGCCGTCTTCCTCGCACGCCAGTTCACCGCCGTCTGGGTCATCTACGACTTCGAGTACGACGTCGTCGACGGCCGCCTCTCGCCCTACCTCCTCCAGCCGATCGACCCTGTCTGGCGCTACATGGCCGGCCACGCCGCCGAGCGGCTCACGCGCCTCCCGCTCCTCGTGGGCTTCTCGCTCGCCTTCTTCTGGCTCTTCCCCGAGGCCCGCTGGCTCCCCGCGGTGGGCGACGTCCTGCTCTGCGCGCTCGCGCTGGCGTTGGCCTTCCTGCTGCGCTTCGCCATCCAATACAGCGTCGCCATGCTCGCCTTCTGGATCGAGCGCGTCAGCGAGATCGAGAAGTTCTGGTTCCTCCTCTTCTTTTTCTTCTCCGGCACGATCGCCCCGCTCGACCTCTATCCGCCCGCCGTGCGCGACGCCGCGATGTACACGCCCTTCCCCTACTTCGCCTACTTCCCCGCCCAACTCCTCACCGGCAGGCCCGCGCCGATCGCGCTCGGTTTCGTGGTCATGCTCGGCTGGCTGGCCTTCTTCTTCGTGGTCAACCGCGTCCTCTGGCGGCGCGGGCTCAAGCAGCACTCCGGGATGGGCGCGTGACCATGCAAGCGATCCTCCGCCACCTCCGGCTCGTCCGCCTCTTCTGGTCCACCTCCCTGGCCGCGGAGATGGAGTACCGCCTCAACTTCGTCGTCGCCTCCATCAACTCCGTCGGCACGCTCGCGGGCGGGATCTTCGGGCTCTTCCTCTTCTACCGCACCGGCTACCGCCCAGGCGGCTGGCGCTGGGAGGAAGCCTTGGTCGTCATGGGACTCTTCACGCTCCTCGAAGGCTTCACGCGCACGCTGCTCACGCCCAACCTCGGGCGCATCGTCGCCCACGTGCAGACCGGCACGCTCGATTTCGTCCTCTTGAAGCCGATCTCCAGCCAGTTCTGGCTCTCGATGCGCAACTTCTCGCCGTGGGGGTTGCCCGACGTCGCACTGGGCCTGGGCGTCATCGCCTACTCCGCGTGGCGATTGGGCGTCGCGCCGGCCGCCATCGCGGCAGGGCTCGTCCCCGTCGCGCTCTCGGTCGTCACGCTCTACAGCCTCTGGTTCATCCTGGGCACGACCACGATCTGGTTCGTGAAGACCTACAACGTCACGGAGGTGCTGCGCGGGTTGCTCGAGGCGGGGATGTACCCGCTGGCCGCCTACCCGGCGGGATACCGGATCTTCTTCACCTTCGTGGTGCCCGTGGCGTTCCTCACGACGGTGCCAGCAGAGATCGTGCTGGGGCGCGAGGGGCAGTCGATGCTGTTCGTCGCCGCCGCGGTGGCGATGGGGTTGTTGGCCTTCTCCATCGCCTTCTGGCGCTTCGCGCTGCGGTATTACACGAGTGCGTCGAGTTGAGATGTCTTGTTAGCCGGACGCGCAAGCGACGGATGTTTTTCTCATCAGGCGAAGCCTGATCAGAGACGGACACTGTGTGTCCGAAGACCGGGCGCAGGCGGTACTCCGCCCGCACGACTCGCCGGCAACCCTCCAAGCACCGTCATGCCAACGACGCCGCCGGAAAAACGCTGTCGATGCGGCACAAACGTGGATCGTGGCGCGCCTGCACATGCGGCACTTCGCGCGGGCGGAGTACCGCCACGCTCCATCTTCGGGGACACAGTCCCCGTCTCTGATCAGACTCCGTCTGATGGGAAAACTGGACACCGCCCCACCCCCAACCGAAACTCATCAGCCTCGTTCTCTTCCCGGAACCCGCCATGCCCGCACGCCTCACCGCCGACCAGAAAGAATTCTTCCGCCGCGAGGGGTACATCCTTTTCAAGCAGCCCGTGATGGACCCCGCCGAGTTCAAGGCGTTGCAGGACCATTTCGAGAAGCTGCTCGCCGACTGGACCGCCGACGCCGGCGGCGGGAAGTCGCCCGAGCACATGGACGTCCCCCACTTCACCGACCCCGGGCTCTTCCGCTGGCTCTTCAACCCGCAGGTGCTCGACCTCGTCGAATCGCTCATCGGGCCCGACATCGCCCTCTGGTCCTCGCACTTCATCTCCAAGCCGCCCGGCACGGGCAAGCGCGTCCCCTGGCATGAGGACTCGGCCTACTGGGGGCAGGTGCTTGACCCGATGGAGGTCGTCACCGTCTGGCTGGCGATCGACCCCTCGACGCCGCAGAACGGCTGCATGCGCGTCGTCCCGCGCACGCACCACAACGGCTACTCGCAGTACCAGAGCGTCGACAACCCCAAGGAGCAGGTCTTCGGCAGCGAGATCAAGGCCGAGCAGTTCGACGCCGGCTCGGCCGTGGACTGCACGCTCGCCCCCAACGAGTGCTCCATCCACCACGCCAAGCTGATCCACGGCTCGAACCCCAACGCCAGCGCGATCCGCCGCTGCGGCTACACCATGCGCTACGTGCCGATGACCAGCCGGTTCAACGTGGGCGACGACCCGTTCCGCAAGTCGTTCCAGATCTACAAGGCCCGCGGCCAGGACCGGGCCGGGAACCCCTACGGCGACCCGACCCGCGTCAACGAGAAGTGGGTCAACGCGAACCCGCAGGAGCGCCTCCGCGTGAAGATGCTCGCGGGGTGAACGACGGACTCAAGCGAGACAACACCAAAACCCAGGCACCGCGTGCCTGGGTTTTCTCTATCCGTCTGGCTCGATTGCGATGCCTCGTCGCCGCGGCGATGCGAGATGTCTTTGAATTGGCATTGAGCCCTGAAGGGGCACAAGGTGATAGCCCGGGGCATCGCCCCGGGTCGAGTCATCGCCTATTTTCCAAGCCCTGAAAGGGCGCGACCAAGCCGCGGGGAGAAACCGGTTTCGCCCTTACAGGGCTCACAATCAACGGTGCATCGTTTTCCCGGGGCGATGCCCCGGGCTGTCAACTTGCGCCCCGTTGGGGCTGAAGACAATGAAGATGGATCTTGCGAGTTTGTCGATGGATCGAGGGTCGAAACAGAGCCTCTCGGCCCCAAAACCACTTCACTCCCCCGCCGCCTCGCGCACCGGCGCCGAGCCCGTCACCCCGCGCTTCGAGCTGCGGATGAAGGCGACGAACTCCTGCACCAGCGGGTCGCCGCCCTCCTCGCGCTCGATGATCTCCAGCGCCACCCCGGTCGTGTGCCGGCCCTTGAAGAAGATGAGGAACGCCCGGCGGAGCGTGTCGATGTGGGCCCGCAGCCCCGCGCGCCGGAGCCCCACGAGGTTCAGCGAATCCACCCGCCTGGACTTGTAGACCACACAGAAAGGCGGGACGTCCTGCGTCACCACCGCCCCGCCGCTCATCATCGCCAGCCGCCCGATCCGGCAGAACTGGTGCACCGCCGCGTTGCCCCCGAGGGTGACGCGGTCGGCCAGCTCCACGTGCCCAGCCAGCGCGACGTTGTTCACCAGCGTGCAGTCGTCGCTCACGCGCGAGTCGTGCGCGACGTGGCAGTTGACCATGAGGAAGTTGCGGTCGCCCACGGTCGTGGGATGCTCGCCCGTGGCGCGGTGGATGGTGACGCCCTCGCGGAGAAGGTTGTCGTCGCCGAGCTTGATGCCCGGGCCGGGGCGCGACAGGTCGTACTTGCGGTCCTGCGGCTCGAGCCCGAGGGAGACGTGCGGGTAGAAGACGTTGCGGGCCCCGGCGACGAGCGGGCCGCGCAGGCTCACGCGCTCGAACAGCCGGCAGCCCGGGCCGAGCGTGACCGGCCCCTCGATGAGGCACCACGGGCCCACGGAGACGTCGGCCGCGAGGACGGCACGGGGATCGATGATCGCGGTGGGATGGATGTGAGCCATTGTCGGGCTGGGGTCGGCGAGCCGTGGCCGGGGGGGGGACCGTCGGGACAGGACCGGCTCGTCAGACCGCCGAGAGACAAGGACCTGCTGGAAATGTGCCCGAGAGGAGTCGAACCTCTAACCTGCGGATCCGTAGTCCGCTGCTCTATCCAATTGAGCTACGGGCACAAACGATGCGTTGCATCGGGGTCGGAATATTAGCGAGGCCGGCCCCGGGTCGCAACTCCGGAGGCATTGCCGGGGTGTGTCGCGCCGCGATTGTGCGGCGCGGCCGTGCCACACCGCGGCGCCAGCCGCTGTGTGCCGGTCAACGGAAGACCCAAGTCTATGCGATTGCCACGCGAAGACGAGCCTTCGCGAGTTCCGGCGGCTTCCGTCATCCGCACATAGCGGCTGGCGCCGCGATGTGGCACGGGAATGGCGGACCGGGCGTTTTCGGTTCCCTCACGGCGGGTTTCGCCGAGTACGGCTCTACCACTACTGTACGGGATTTCCGCGCCGCGGAATTCACGCAATCTTCGCT
>JAPLMQ010000078.1 GCA_026386955.1 Planctomycetota bacterium | reverse complement strand
CAAGAAGGTGTGATAACTGGGGATCACGACGCCGGGCGCGGGTGAACATGGACTTACGAAATGGAGCAGGCCAAAACCACCGGGACAAGTCCAGGCATCACGATTCGTGAGTGTGCCCCAACGCCAGTTCTCTGGTGGCTCGCTGAGCGCCCGAATGTCCACATGCTGCAGGTTCGCCTGAATCCATACGTGGGAATGCCAGGAGTGCTTGACAATCAACCTGGCGGCGCAAAAGCTCACCTGCAGATTCCCGAGAGGCCGACCGACGATTCTGACGCCGAATGTCCGGTAAGTTTGCGCCACCCATGCGGCCACGAACCCCATCGACAGGAGAAGTGACATGGCCACGAGAATGGTCAAAGCCCATCGCCTCATCGTGGGGCATCTTAAGTTGGAATGCGCAGGACGAAATCAACACTGCGGACGTCCTTCGGCGGGAAGGAACAACCGGTCGAATCCCCATGCGTGATCGAGGTCAAGGGGCGCACGAATCAGGCTGCGCTGAACTGTCCGCGCGGACCAGTGCGAGGAAGTGTGGTAATCGGCAGACTGTCGTGGTCCTCACCCCACATTCGTCAGCACCACCACAGCCAGCGTCGCGGCGACGCCCGCCATTTGCCGGCCGGTCAGCCACTCCCTCCACAACCACCGCGAGCAGGCCACGCCCAGGAGGATCATCGCGCAGGTCGAGGTGGGGAAGTAAATCACGCCGGGCAAATGCCGCAGGGCCAGCATCACCAGCAGCAGGTTGGCGGCATTGAGCGTGCCCAGTCCGATGCCGACCAAGGCATCGCCGCGCGTGGGGCGGACGCCGGTGCGCAGGGCCCACAGGGCTGAGGTCGCCATCGCGCCGCCGAAGACGACGGATTGGTAGACGTGGATCGAGTGGTCGTCGTTGTTCGCCAGCATGCTCCCGCCCTTGTGGATGCACTGCACCACGCCGGCGAGGAGGAACGAGGCGAGCAGCGCCGCGTCGCCGCGGAGCCCGAGCTTGGGATGCCCGACGGCCTCGCGAGGGCGGATGAGGAACATCGCCAACGGGAAGAGCAACAGCGAGCCCCACTGGAACCGCGTCATCGGCTCGTGCCAGATCAGGTGGCTGCCCAGCACGGCCAGCACCACGCCCGAGTTGGTGACCGCCAGGGTGATGCCCACGCCCGCGAGGCGGTAGCAGATGAGGATGACGAAGAAGTGCGTGGCGTAGAGGAAGCCGTTTACCATGCCCAGGCAAATGACGCTTGCGGGCACCGCTGGGCCCGAGGCGTCGCTCACGAAGAGCATCACCGCCACGCTGGCGACGGCCGCCCGGCCCGACCCGCTGGCCCACCCGCATGGTCTGGCTGAAGGCCGCCCCCAGCAGGATCGAGACGGACATGTAGAGGTAGCCGATCGTCATGGAGAGCCATCCGCGCCGCGAGGCCGGGCCGCACGGGGCACAACCCTACCATGCGGCGGGCCGACGCTCCGGCCTCGCCGGGCCAGGTGCGTGGCTCGGCCAGCCCGTCAAGGCCTGCGCTGGCGCACCATCCGTTGCCCAATTTCCATCGGCACTGCATGCGGCTTGTGTTGCTGGACCCAAGCCAAGGCACAGGCTTGTCGAAGTGTTGCGTCGGTGTCGCAATGATGATCGAATTGGGTGGGGAATGCGTGACATGAAACAGAGCCTATGGCAGATCAAGGGACTGCAGCGCCTGCTCGAGGCCGAGATGCGAGTCGAGCTGATCGCCGAGCCGTTGCACGTGGTCGACGAGGACGCGCCGGCCGGGGCGACGGCGGGCGAGCTCGCCGCGCGGGGGTACGACGAGTGCGGCGTGCGTCGTGGGCAGGCGGTGCATGAGATCGCCGAACGTGATGCGCTGGCGAAGGCCTTGGCGAACGCGGTGGTCGGGCAGCACACCCGGCCAGCGCCGCTGGGCCGGATCGTCGCCGCGTCGACTCCGCTCTGGGCCTGCGTCGACCGCCTGGCGGAACACGGGTCGGTCTTCGTCCTGGGGAACACCGGGCTGGAGGGGATCGTCGCGGCGGGCGACCTCAACAAGCCGCCGGCTCGGCTGTTGATGTTCGGCCTGATCTCGATGATCGAGATGGCGATGGTCGACATCGTCCGCGCCCACCACCCCGACGAGGCATGGCGGGAACTGCTCGCCCCCAAGCGCGTCGAGGCGGCGCTGAGGATCCACAAGGACCGCCGGGAGCGCCGGCAGGAGATCGACCTGACCGACTGCCTGCAATGGTGCGACAAGTCGGCGATCTGCATCAAGACGCCCGGAGTGCTCGCGGCGTGGGGCCTGGGCAAGAACGCGGCGGAGGACCTGTTCGAGGACCTGCGGATCATCCGCGACCAGCTCGCCCACGCGCAGAGCCCGGCCGTGGCGGGCGGCTGGCGCGAGGTGATTGCAAAGCTGCGGCAAGGGCACGCGACGCTGGTGCGCACGGTGGAATTCTTGGGCGGGGAAACCTGACGGGCCGGGCAAGCCATCGCGCTGGATCGCGAACGCGGTCAGTCGCTTCCAGGGCGCTCGGCGCTCCTCTTGCGGATGAGCTGCAGCCACGCGGGCATGACCGTCCAGCAGGCGAGCATCGTCAGCGCGAGGCCCAGGGCGAGCACCGTGCCGAGGCTGGAGATGCCGCGGTGGCTCGAGGGGATCATCACGCCGAAGCCGATGACGCTGGTGAGGCAGGTGATGGTGATGCCCTTGCCGGTGCCCTGCGTCAGGCCGACGGGTTGGCCGTCGGGGTCCTGGCGGAAGCGGTTGAGCACGTGGACGCCGGAGTCGACGCCGATGCCGAACATCAGCGGCAGGACGATGATGTTCGCGGCGTTCACCTCCATGTCGATCAGCCACATGATGCCGAAGGTGACGGCGAAGGCCATCGCCACCGGCAGGAGGATCAGCAGCGAGTCGTGCAGGCCGTGGCGGAAGCGGGGCGTGATGGCGAAGAGGGCCGTCGTCGCGATGAGCAGGCCGAGCGTGATCTCCAGGTGGTGCGGGAAGCGGGTGAAGACCGCGGCCACGACCGCCCCCGCCAGCGGGAGGCAGATCGCCGCCTGCAGCCAACCGCCGTAGTCGAGCGCGATCAACAGCACCACCAGCACCAAGGCGAGGTAGCCGGCGTTGACGTAGGCGTTCTTGATCAGGTCGCCCGACCAGTGGATCTGGGCCATGACGCCGCTGATCTGCGGGTCGACGCTTAGGGTCTGTTCGACGAAGGTGGGCAGGAAGGTGCGGTCGAGCGGGCCGACGAGCTGCCGGCCGGCCTTGTCGCGCGGCACCTTGGGGTAGATCTCGAGCACGTAGCGGCCGTCGCTGGCGTGGTAGTTCGCCATGACGTCGGGCGGGAGGTCGGTGAAGGAGAGCGGCGTGGTGTCGAGGGCGACGATGATCTGCCGGACCGACTCCCCGCGCCACTCGCGGTAGCCGGCGGTGAGCCGGTCGGTGCGCCAGTCGCGCTCGTCGGCGTCGAGGCCGGTAAGCGCCTGGTCGATGCGCCCGAGGGTCGCGGCGACGTCCTTGAGCGCCTTGTCGATCGCGGGCGGGATTGACTTGTTGAACAGGCTCGCGGCCCCGAACGCGCCGCGCAGCCCACGGACCTGCGCCTGCAGGTCGGGCTGCCCAGCCGCAGTGGGCTCTGTCGCCGTCGCGGTCGCGGGCCCCGTCGCAGTTTGTGTCGCCGAAGCCGTCGCCTGCTCGCGCTCGGCCTGCACGAGGCTCTCGCCCAGCCCGGCCCGGACGCGCTCGATCACCTTGATCTTCTCGGCCTCGTCCTTGGGGAAGAGCAGCCCCACGCCGCCGACGTCCTCCACCGTCGGCAGGGCCCGGAACGCCTCGGCCAGCCGCCGGCCCTCCTCAAGGCTGCCCACCATGCTGATGTTCTTCCAGACGCGCTCCTCGTGCCCGTCGCGAACGATGCGCTCCATCCACTGCACGCTCGGGGCCGAGCGCGGCTGCAGTTTGATCAGGTCCGAGTCGAAGTGCATGTCGAGGATCGCCAGCAATGAGGCGAAGGTCAGCAGCGCAGCGACGACCAGCGTGATGATCGGGTGGCGCACGAACGGCATCGCCCAGGCCGGCTTGAAGAAGGCGACGGTGCGGTCCTCGAGCGGGGTGATGTCGCGGTGCCCCTTCTTGAAGAGCCGGAGCATCGCGGGGAAGACGCTGAACATCGCGATGAAGCAGAAGAGGATGCCCACGCCGGCGATCAGCCCCATCTCTGCGACGCCTGTGAAGTCGGTGAAGATCGTCGTGGCGAACGCCGCCGCGGTCGTGCCCGCGCCGGTGGCGACGCCCGGGCCGACCATCTCCAGCGTGCGGGCCAGCGTCTGGCGGAAGCCCTCGGTGGTGTCGGGGAAATCGTGGCGCAGCAGCTCGAAGGCCGAGATGATGTAGATCCCGTAGGCGACGCCCAGGCTCAGCAGCATGAGGTTGAAGACCACGCTGAGCACCTGCAGGTGCCCGATCGCCAGGAAGAGGAAGCCCCACGTCCACGCGATGCCGAAGAGAAGCGAGACGACCGCCAGCACCGGCCCGCGCCACCCGTGGAAGGCGACGATCAGCAAGCCCGTGATGAGCACCGTCGCGACGGCCGACGTCCACGTCGAGTCCCACGTGGTCGACTGCGTCTCCTCGGCGTCCATGACCACCACGCCCGTGAGCCCCACGCCCACCTGCGGGTGGGCCTTGTCGGCCTCGTTGACGATCCGGCGGATGTCGTCGAGCGCGGGGCCCATCGGGTCGAGCAGCTCCATGTCGAGTTTGGGCGAGACGCGCAGGAACAGCAGCCGCCCGTTCTCGCTCGCGAGGTACTCCCAGTCGGAGACGCGGTCGTCGGGGGCGACAGCCAAATCCGCGAATTTCACGGACTTTTCAGGCGGCGCCGCCAGCACTTGCTCATACGCGCCGAGCAACCGGTTCAGGTCCTGCAGGTCCGTGACGGCATTGGCCTCCTCGTCCTGCGCGGGTCCCGTCGCGGCGGGTTTTGCGGCGGAATTTGTCGAGGTCTTGGCCGCCGATTTCGCCGCGGCGCCGGGGAGGAACTGCCCCATCGCCTGGCGGAGCAGCTCCGCCTGGATGTGCGCCAGCATCGCCTGCGGCGTGGGGCTCGCGAGCAGAGGGCCCGAGTCGCCGATCTTGCGGATCTGCTTGAGGAACTCCTCCATCGGCGCGACGCGCAGCGCCTTGGGGCTGGCCGTCCGCGGGTCGAAGCCCCACAGCACGCGCTCGACGTGCTTCGACGCCGCGAACCGCTTCGCGAGGTCGGCCGTCGTCTCGCGCGCGGCCTTGTGCTGCGCCGAGCCCGGCTTCTCCGCGCCCGGCCCGGCGTCGACCACCACCGCGATGTCGAACGTCCCCGGCAGCGATTCCTCGATGACGATGAACCGCCTGTTCCACTCGAGGTCGGGCGAGATCAGCAGGTTGCGGTCGGACTGGAATTTCCAGTGCGTCGCGGCGTAGATGACCGAGGCCGCCGCGAGCGCCCCGGCGATCACGAGGATCGCCACGGGGAAGCGGGTGATGACGCCGGCCCATCCACCAAAAAGACGATGACGAAGACCTTGGGTCATGTGAAGGGCATCCTATCGGAGGGTGTGAGGGAGGGACAGCGATGCGCGCGGGGGTGGGCAGCGTGTGCCGCCGACTCCGAGTCCCCGGAGCCGAAGGAAAAAAAGCTGCGCCCCCGTAAGACCCGCACACGTGTCCGGCCAAATCCGGACAAGAGCGCGCAAGTCCTTATTTTGAATTCCCGGGTTTTGGCGTTCGTCCGGATTTTTCCGGACACTGGTATTTGGGACCTCTGAATAACCCAGTACTAAATCTCCCCACCTGGCGCTGAATCGGCAAAGGAGCCCGCGATGGAACGCCAGACGCAAGAGCCGATGCTGATCGATGCGGTGATCCACGACATCGGCGACCCCAAGATGACGGCC
>JAPLMQ010000168.1 GCA_026386955.1 Planctomycetota bacterium | reverse complement strand
ACGTCGGAGAAGTCCCGGCCCCACGCGATGGTCACGTGCTGGTCCCACGGCCTGAGGTTGTTGGTCGGGTCGAAATCGACCCAGCCCACATCGGGGCAGTGGACGGAGATCCATGCGTGCGAGGCGTCGGCGCCGATCAGCCGGGGCTGGTCGCCCGTGGTGTGGGTCTGCAGATACCCGCTCACGTAGCGGGCGGGCAGGCCCAGGGCCCGAAGCCCGGCGATCTGCAAGTGGGCGAAGTCCTGGCAGACGCCCCGGCGCTGGGCCCAGACCTGCTCGAGCGGCGTGTGCACCTGCGTCGCGGCGGGGTCGTAGATGAAGTCGGCGTGGATCCGCGCGGTGAGGTCGGCGACGGCCTCGAGCAGCGGACGCCCGGCCGGGAAGCTCTGCCGGGCGTAGCCGGCCAATTCCTCGTCGGCGCGGATCAGCGGCGAAGGATGGATGTACTGCACCGGGTCTTCGGGCCCCGACGGCCCCGGGGCGTGGAGCCTGTCGCGGGCCTCCTCCCACCCCGGCCCTTCTGACGGGAGAGCCGCGGGGCGCGGGGCGATGCGCACCTCGCTGACCGAGCGGACCGACAGCCGCCGGTGGGCCCGTTGGATGGCGAAGTTCATCCGGTGGTTGCCGAAGTAGTCGTCGCGCGAGGCCTGCGTGTCGGGCGGCGGGTCGATGACGATCTGGCAATCGAGGCAGGTCTGGCGCGGCGTCTCGCGCGGGTGGATGAAGGCCACGCTGTGGCAGAGCGAGACCGCGACGCGGTATTCGTAGACCGTGGTGTGGGTGATGCGGAAATTCACGGGCCGGCGACCTCCCCGAGCTGGCGCGAGGTGATCGTGTGGCTGAGGTAGCCGTGCCCGATCGACTCGGAGATCATCGGCAACTCGAAGGCGAGGGCGTTGAGCAGCATCTCGAGGTTGTGGCGGTGGCTCGCCGAATCGACGCGGGCGAGGTCGTCGGCCGAGGCCGCCTGCAGCGTCGCGAGCATCGCGCGGGCCATCCGCTGCTCGGCCCGCGGAGCGGCCGAGGAGCGCGGGCCGGGGAGGTCCTGCACGTGCTGGTTCAGCGCGGCGACGGCGAACCCGGCGGAGCGCGGGTTGGTCTCGTCGAGCAGCAGCAGGTCGAGCACCGCGTGGGGCTGGAGCGAGGCCAGGTACCGTCGGCGGTAGGTCATCAGGCTGTCGGCGATCTCCAGCGTCGCCTCCAGCAGCGGCCCCTCGTGGCGCGGGGGCAGGACCATCGTGAAGCGGATGAGCTGCGAGATCTGCATCGCCCGCTCCAGCCGCTTGCCCATGTCGAGGAAGGTCCAGCCCTGGCCGCGGGTCATGCTCTCGGCGATCAGCCCGGCGAGCGCGGTGAGGTGGACGATGAGGCGGTCGAGCAGGGCCAGCGCCTCGCCCACGCCGGCGACGGGCCGGTCGCGGCCGTGGAGGTCGTGCTCGAGGCTGACGATGATCCGCCAGGCGTCGAGGGCGAGGCGGTCGCGCACGGTGCCGGCGGCGCGGCGGGCCGCGGCGATGATCGAGCGCACGCTGCCCGGGCGGGCCTCGTCGAGCAGCATCGCGAGCAACTCCTGCTCGGGGCGGCCTGCGAGGAGCAGGTCGCCGCCGACCTTCGGCACGGTCCCGCCTTCGGGGATCGCAGGCGGGGCGCCCCCGAAGGAGATCTGGCGGGCCATCCGCATGAGCGGGAGCAGGTCTTGGCCCGGTTCGGGGCCGGCCTGGTCGGGCAAGCGGGTCAGGATTCCGCGCAGGAGGCGGACCAGCGCCTCGGCCCGTTCCGCGTAGCGCCCGAGCCAAAAGAGGTTGTCGGCCACGCGGCTGGGCAGGTCGCCCCCGCCGCGCGAGAGCTCGACACGCTCGATGGTCGCCGCAAGGAGGCTGTAGGTGTTGACCGGGTCACGCGAGAGGACCCAGAGGTCCTTGCTGCCTCCGCCGCGCTGCATCGAGACGATGCGCCCCTGCGCCGAGGCGCCGACGCGCACCAGCCCGCCGGGCATCACCGCGAAATTCGGTCCGGGCGAAGATGTGTCGGCGGCTGCGTAGGCGCGGACCATGACGTGCCGGGGCTCGAGCCGCCCGCCCGCCGCGAGGGAAGGGGCGGTCGAGAGCGTCAACCGCTCCTGGGCGACGAACGCGTGCGGCCGCGCGCCGATCCGCGCGACCAACGCTTCCCGCTCGGCCTGCGACAGCTCGTCGCCGAACACCGGCTCGCTCCCCAGCGAAGGGAAGGCCGGCTTGACGACGAGGCGGTCGAGATGGTCCAGCACGTATTGCCGCTGCTTCTCCTCGCCGCACCACCACGTCGGCGCCGACGGCAGCTCAAGCTCCTGGCTGAGCAGCGTGCGACAGAGCGCAGGCAGGTAGGGCGTCAGGGCCGCGGCCTCGATCATCCCGCTGCCCAGCGCGTTGGCGATCGCGACATTCCCCCGGCGGGCCGCCTGCACGAGGCCGGGCGTGCCCAGCACCGAGTCGGCCCGGAGCTCGAGCGGATCGCAGAACTCCGCGTCGGTTCGGCGGAGGACGACGTCGACCTGCTGCAGTCCGCCGAGCGTCTTCAGGTAGAGGCGGTCGTCGCGCACGGTCAGGTCGCTGCCCTCGGCCAGCGTGTAGCCGAGGTAGCGGGCGAGGTAGGCGTGCTCGAAGTAGGTCTCGTTGAGCGGGCCCGGGGTGAGCAGGACGACGCGCGGGTTCTCGCGCTGCCCCGGGGCGAGGCCGGCAAGCGTCTGCCGCAGCGTGCGGAAGAAGCTCGCGAGGCGGTGCACGCGGGCGTCGCGGAAGACGTCCGGCAGCGTGCGCGAGACGACGATCCGGTTCTCCAGCGCGTAGCCCGCACCGGAAGGTGCCTGGGCACGGTCGTTGATGACGCAGAGCGAACCGTCGGCCGAGCGCCCCAGATCCGCGGCGTAGAGGTGCAGGTAGCGGTCGCCTGGCGGATTGAGCAGGTGGCACGGGCGCAGGAAGGCGGGGTTGGCGAAGACGATCTCGCGCGGGATGAGCCCTTCGCGCAGGAGGCGCTGCGGGCCGTAGACGTCGGCGAGGATGCGGTCGAGCAGGCGGGCCCGCTGGGCGAGGCCGCGGGCGGTCGCGGCCCAAGATTCGGCGCTGTGCAGGAGCGGCAGCGCGTCGAGCTCCCAGGGGCGGTCCATCCCGCTCGGGTCGCCGTAGACGTTGTAGGTGACGCCGTTCTCGCGGATGACGCGCTGGGCCTGCTCCCACCGCCGCCCGAGCTCCGTCGGCCCCATCGTCTCCACGAGTTGGATGAACGGTTCCCAGTGCGGGCGCGGGCGGCCTTGCCCGTCGAGCAGTTCGTCGCTCAACCCCGCGGGGCGCTGATAGCCCGCGAAGATGCCCGCGTGGCGGGTGGCGGCGGGCGTGGGTGTGGCTGGGGTCATACCGACAAATTCCGGCGGCTGCGACGGGGCGACACGCGAGGTGCACAGAGATTAAGCAATCGCCCGCCCGATCGCACTCGGGGGGATTGTCTAGGGTGGCCAGACGGCGTGGGATCAGGCTTTGCAACTCGGAGGGCCACCCACATCAACCCGCCTGCAATGAAGATGCCAGCGTGGGCGGGCCATGACGATTGCGTGGGCTTGCGTCACGGAGCCAGGCGCGGAATCGTCGCGGGCACGTGGTCGATCACGTGGGCGTCGACCAGCATCTGGGCCAGCTCGGGCAGGTGCTCGTTGAGGTAATCAAGCAGGATCGCGTCGCGCTTCGGGCGCCAGTCGTATTCCTGCATCTCCGCGAGGATCGCCGGCACGTCAGTCTTTTGCTCCACAAGCAGGCGGTAGGAGGCGACGACGCCCCCGGTGCGCTGCGAGCCGGCGGAGCAGTGGACGAGCACCGCCTTGCCCGCCTGGCGCTGCTCGTGGATCGCGGCGATCGCCCCCGCGTAGGAGCGGATGTCGCCCGTGCCGTTGCCGCGCAGGGGGAACCGGCGATGCTCGATGCCCAGTTTTTTCACGGCAGCCAGCTCGGCGACTTGGTCTGGGTTTTCGGGATCGTCGCCGGTGAGGTCGACCACGGTGGCGATCTTCTTGTCGCACAGTTGGCCTTCGATCAGCCCGGCGTCGATCTGCCCGCTGCGGAAGATCAACCGCGGCTCGACCACGCCCCAGCGTTTGGGAAAGACGCGGTTCTTGACCTGCGAGTCCCAAACCCACGCGCCCAACCCGATGACCGCCGCCACGAGGGCGATGATGATCAGCAGCTTGCCGCGCCCTTTCGAGGCGGGAGCAGCCGTCGGATTGAGAGGTTCAGCGGTCACGCACGTCTCCAACCCCGGCGCCCGGCCCAACGGCTTCAGGGACTTCAGGCTTTCATTTCGCCTTCAAGCATAACACCGTCGCAAGCCGCTCACGCGGGATCACGGCGACGCTTTGGGAGTTTCATCCGCAGCCGGGCTCGTCCCGGGCACGGGATCGTAGAGCGCCACCACCGCGCCGTCGCCGACGATCGGCAGGGGGGTGACGTTGCGGAAGCGATCGGGCATCGCGTCATGCCAGGCCGTCCATTCGTCGTCGTGGAAGACGACCCACGTCGCGGCCCCCAAGTCATGCGGCTGCTCAAGGCTGGTCAACTGATAGTCGACATCGACCTGAGCGTAATAGAAAAGCTCCGGCTTGAACATCACCATGCGGTCGGTCAGGACGCGCGTGCCCTGGCCGACGGTCTTGCCCAGCTTCAGCCCGGCCTTCTGCGCGGAGAATTCGACTCGCTCCTGGTTCTTGCGGTGGGCGTAGGCCAGGCCCAGGGCGAGGACGACCACGAGCGAGCCCGTGGCCGCGGAGGCGAGGCGTTGGCGCAGCCAGCCGGCGACGGACCAGATCGTCGCCAGCGCCAGCGCGACGGCGATGCCGATCAGCAGCGGCCGATCGCCGTGGACTCGCCACGTCTGAACCAGCAGCGTGGCCGCGAAGGCCGCGTAGCCCAGCGTCGTGACGGTGAGCACTTGCCGCAGGAGCCGCTGTGTGGCGACGGAGTAGGCTCCGCTCGCCCAAGTGTCGCCCACGAGGCCCACCAGCGGGCAGAGGAGCGGAAGGGCGACGTAGCCGTAGCGCACGTTGTTGACCCCGCCCAGCACGCCGATGACCAAGGCTCCGACGAGGGCGGCCGCGAGGGCTCGGGCGAGGCGGGCGGCGTCGGGCAAAACGGCGTCACGGGTCGGTCGCAGGGACGCGAGGATGGCCGCGAGCGAGAGGGGCAGTGCGAAGGCGAACAGTTCGGCGGGCACCGCCGCGACATCGATCCATTGCGAGATGCCCCGCCCCGCGACGCGGGAGCGCAGCTCCTCGACACCGCGCAGGTCGAGTGTCAGGTTGTGGGCTGAAAGGTACCGCCACGCGGCGAAGGCCCACGCGGCGAAGACCGCCACGCCCGCCGCCAGCGCGAGCCAGACCGCTGCGCGGCGGAGCGGCTTCCAGTCGCGCATGGCGATCGACGGTGCGACCAGCGCCGCGAGCAGTGGCGCTCCGCCGGCCGGGCCCTTGACCATCAGCATCGCGCCAGCCGCGAGTGCCAGCAGGCCGGCCCAGAGGTACGGGCGCGGCGTGCCGGACCAGTTCAGGTGCAGGACGATCAGGGCGCAGGTCGCGCTGGCGAGCATGTTGAGGGCGTCGATGTCGGCGCTGCGCCCTTGGGCCCAGAGCGGCACGAGGGCGACGTAGGAGAGTCCGCCGATGAGTCCCGCCCGCGGGCCGAACCATCGCCGCGTCATCAGCGCGACGGCCGCCGCCATGCAGGCCGACGCAAGAGCCGAGGGGACACGCCAGCCCCAGCCGTTGGCGCCCAGGATTGACTCCGAGAGGGCGACGACCCAGTAGAAGCCCGGCGGCTTGCGCAGGTAGACGTTCCCGTAGAGCGTGGTGACCAGCCAGTGGCCGGTCTGGAGGATCTCGTGCCCGGTCAAGGCGCGGTGGGCCTCGGTGCGGGCGAGGGGAGGGCCGCCGAGCATCCAGAGGTGCGTGAGCAGCACCGCGCCGGCCGCGAGCGAGACGGTCATGAGCGGCGAAACCCGGCAGGGGCGCGGGGCGTCGAGGGGTTGTGGCGTGGTGGCGGTCAAGCCCGGCCAATCTAGAGGTCGCCCGCGCGAGCGTCAAAGCCTCGTCGGCGGGTCCCGCGTCGATCGCCTCTCGCTTGATTCTCGCGGCGATGTCGGGCATCGTGCTCAGGTGAACTGCGTTGATGAGCCGCGTCGAGCGGCGAGCCTTTGTCCCCGGCGGAGTCCTCCCCATGCCGCGATCGCGGATCGGCCTTGCGTCGCTTCTTTGTCTCGTCGCCCTCGCCGCGTCGTCGGGGGGATGCGCCGCCGGCAAATGCCCGCTGGTGATCAACGACCCCATCCGCGTGGTGGACGTACCCGTACCGACGCTCAACGCACTCGTGGCCGCCTACCCCGACGCCCAGATCGCCGACGTCTGGCGCGAACGCCCCCGCGCGGACCAGCCCGAGGGCCCGGCGACCTACAAGTTCATCATGACCGTCTACGGCAAGCACACCGCCTTGGCCGTCTACGACGCCAACGGCAAACTGCTCAAGTTCGTCCAGGCTCCGTTGCCCCAACTCACCCGCAAGCTCAACAGCGCCAACGCCGACCTCTGAGCCTCCCCCAACCGCCGCGCCCGCGCGAGGCCATACCGATCCGCATCGAGCCCTGACATGAAGCAAGTCGTCATCCGGAAATTCGGCGGGGTCGAGATGCTCGACGTGGACGAACTGCCCACGCCCGAGCCGGGTCAGGGCGAGATCCGCGTCCGCCTCACCAGCGTCGGCATGAACCACGCCGACTTGATGGCCCGCCGCGGAGAGTACCGCCTGCTCTCGGGCGCGCCGCCCTTCACGCCAGGTCTCGAGGGCGGCGGGATCATCGACGCGATCGGCCCGAGCGTGCTCGACCGAGACGTCGGCCAGCGCGTCGTGCTCGGGCCCGAGGCCCCGCGTGCCTCGGCCGGGGCCGCCCGCATCGGCGGGACGTACCGCAGCCACTACATCTGCCGGGCCGAGCAAGCCTGGCCTGCGCCCGACGCGATCCCCGACAACCAGCTCGGCGCGCTCTGGCTGACCTACCTCACCGCCTGGGGCTGCCTGGTCTGGAAGCAGCAGATCCGCGCGGGCGATTTCGTCGGCCTCCCGGCCGCCTCGAGCGGCGTCGCCCTCGCCGCCGCCCAGATCGTCCGCAGCCTCGGCGCCGTCGCCGTCGGACTCTCGACGCGCCAGGAGAAGATCGACCGGCTCAAGGCCCTGCCCGAGTCGGCCTTCGACCATTACGTCCTCACCCACGACGGCCCGACGCTCCGCCCGTGGCACCAGGACATCAAGAAGATTACCTCAGGCCACGGCATCGACGTCTACTTCGACCCCGTCGCCTCGGGTGAATATCTCTCCACCGAGATCCGTTCGCTTGCGCAAGGTGGGGCCATCCACGTCTACGGCCTGCTCGGCGAGCCCGGCCCGATCGACATCCACCCGCTCATCCGCAAGTCGGGCACCATCCGCGGCTGGATGCTCGGGGAACTGACCAGCCCCGGCCCGGCCTCCTTCGGCCCGGGCTGCCGGCACATCCTTGAAGGCTTCGCCCAAGGCGTCTACCGCCAACACGTCGACCAAGCCTTTCCACTCGCCGACGTCCGCCGGGCCCACGAGGTCATGGAAGCCGGCAAGCACGTGGGCAAGCTTGTGCTCGTGCCGTGAGCCGCTGCGTCGACTATCCTTTGCTGCCCCAATCGGCTGCCCCGATCTCGAACCCCACCAACCCCAGGCGTGAAGCATGGCCATGATTTACCGACGCTTCGGCAAGACGAACCTGAAGATGCCCGTGTTCAGCTGCGGCGGGATGCGCTACCAGTACAAGTGGGACAACGTCCCGATGAAGGACATCCCCGCCGACAACCAGGCGAACCTCGAGGCGACCATCCGCCGCTCGGTCGACCTGGGCATCAACCACATCGAGACCGCCCGCGGCTACGGCTCGAGCGAGATGCAACTCGGCGATGTCCTGCCCACGCTCCCGCGAGACAAGATCATCGTCCAGACCAAGGTCGGCCCCTCCGAGGACCCCAAGCAGTTCCTCGAGACGTTCGACAAGTCGATGTCGCTGCTCAAGCTCGACCACGTCGACTTGCTGAGCATCCACGGGATCAACACCCACGAGCTGCTCCAATGGTCATGCCGCCCCAACGGCTGCCTCGCGGCCGCCCGCAAGCTGCAGAAGCAGGGACGCTGCCGGCACGTGGGCTTCTCAACCCACGCCGGGCGCGACGTGATCCTCGACGCGATCAACCATGAGGGCGACGGCGGCTTCGACTACGTGAACCTGCACTGGTACTACATCTTCCAGCGGAACTGGGCCGCGATCGAGGCGGCCAAGAAGCGCGACCTGGGCGTCTTCATCATCAGCCCCTCGGACAAGGGCGGGAAGCTCTACGCCCCGCCCGAGAAGCTCGTCGAGCTCTGCAAGCCGCTGCACCCGATCGTCTTCAACGACCTCTTCTGCCTCGCCCGCCCGGAGGTGCACACGCTGAGCGTCGGCGCCGCCCGGCCGAACGATTTCGACCGGCACATCGAGACATTGCCGCTGCTGGAGAAGGCGGGGGAGATCCTTCCGCCGATCATCGCGCGGCTGAAGGCCGCGATGCGCGAGGCGACCGGCAACGAGGACCCCGAGGCCCTTTGCTGGACGCTGCCCGAGCACGAGAAGACCCCCGGCGGCATGAACCTGCCCGTGACCCTCTGGCTGCGCAACCTGGCGCTGGGATGGGACATGAGCGAATACGGCAAGATGCGCTACGGCATGTTCGGCAACGGTGGCCACTGGTTTCCGGGCCAGAAGGTCGACAAGCTCTCGGCGGCGGACCTCGCGCAGATCGACCAGCTTGCGGCCGGGTCGCCCCTGGGGCCGAAGGTGCGGGCACTGCTGCAGGATGCCCACGAGCGGCTGGGCGGCACGGAGGCGAAGCGACTCAGCACCACGTGAGGACCGCCTTTCGATCGACGTAAAACAAAAGCCCAGGCACCGCGGTGCCTGGGCTTTGTTGTTTGAGGCTCGATTGAACGGATCCGTCCGATGATCGCTGGACAGAGCCGTCAGATCATCGGCTTGCTGCGCTTCGCCAACTGGATCGCCAGCCCCCACGGGTCGCGGAGCATCGCCAGCTCGTCGCCCAGCGCGGGGAGGAGCAGGATCTCGCCCTCGGGCGTGCAGCCCGCGGCCAGGAGCTTCTCGCGGTCGCGCTTCAGATCGTCGCTGGCGAATACCGCGCGGGCCGTCC
The DNA here is from genome assembly GCA_026386955.1 of Planctomycetota bacterium. Lineage (GTDB taxonomy): Bacteria > Planctomycetota > Phycisphaerae > Phycisphaerales > Phycisphaeraceae > JAPLMQ01. The sequence goes on along the minus strand of JAPLMQ010000168.1, from coordinate 24,273 downwards.
ACGGCGGGCCCGCAAACGGTTGCCCCGCGCCCGCGGCGGGATTACCTTGAGCCCATGAGCGAAAAAACCTCCATCCTCGTCCAACTCGACACCGACGCCCAGCCCAGCGTGTTCGACCGTGTGGTGGCGATCGACGCCGGCGTGCAGCAGCTTTTCTCGTACGGCCACGTGACGCCCGACCAGGTGCAGGGGCTGGTCCACGGCGCGATGTTCACCCGCGGCCCGGCCGACCTGAAGCGCACGGCGGTCTTCATCGGCGGCTCGAACGTCGCGCGGGGGGAGGAGATCCTGGCGATCGCGCTCAAGACCTTCTTCGGGCCGTTGCGGGTCTCGGTGATGCTCGACGCGAACGGAGCGAACACCACCGCCGCCGCCGCGGTCTTCGCCGTCCGCCGGCATCTCACGCTGCGCGGCTCGCGCGCGGTGGTCCTGGCCGGCACGGGGCCGGTGGGGCAGCGGGCGGCCCGGCTGCTGGCCCGGCAGGGCGTGCGCGTCCGGCTCGCGAGCCGGTCGATCGACCGCGCCGCCGAGGCGGCGGAGGCGGTCAACGCCGCGCTGCGCCTGCCCGTCGGAGGCGCGGCGCCGGTCGAAGGCGCGGAGGAACTGGTAGAGGCCGTCGCGACCGGGACGGCTCCCTCGCTGCTCGCGGCGCTGGAGGGGGCCGACGCGGTGATCTCCGCCGGGGCCGCGGGGGCGATGACGCTGCCCGCTTCGGTCCTCCGGGAGGCGAAGACGATCAAGGTGCTGATCGACCTGAATGCCGTGCCGCCCGCGGGCATCGAGGGCGTGGCCGGGCCGGACAAGGGCAAGGAGGTCGACGGTCGGTTCCAGTACGGCGCGCTGGGCGTGGGCGGGACGAAGATGAAGATCCACAAGGCCGCCATCGCCAGCCTCTTCACCGCGAACGACCGCGTGCTCGACGCCGAAGGGATCTACGCCATCGGCGAGACGCTGGTGTGACCGCCAGCCTCCTCCTCAGGGCAAGAAGGCCGTTGCGATGAGGAAGCCGATGAACAGCGGCACGACGAACGAGATGGCGCCCAGGGCGAAGACCTCCAGGTACTCCATCTCCAGCAGCCACGCGCACAACCCCCAGAAGGCCCCCGAGCCGATCGACCCGGTTATCAAGCCCTGGCCGGGGACGTAGGAGCCGTCGCAGAGCTGGCAGAGGATGCTGTCGCTGCAGGCGATGATCCCGCGGCAACAGATCGCCATCGCCAGGAGCTTGATGAGCCCGATGTGCAGTTGGCCGAAGGACGTGCCGAAGAGCCGGGCGACGACGAAGAGGCCCAGGAGCAGGAACGGGAACTGGAAGACCAGTATCCCGGCGTTGACCGCGAGACGGAGCATCCGTTGGGCCAACGGCGAAGGCACGGGCGGCGCGGCGATGGTCATCGTCGTGGTCGTGAGAGCGCTGACGTTGGGGACGGTGATGGTCGTGGGGGCGACGGGTTGGTAGATGTACATCAGCACGAAGACGTCGAGCAGCAGCAGGCCCGCGCCGATGGCGACGACGATCAGGGGGACGTAGAGATCATTGAACCGGTGGGTGCGAGCGATGTCGGCCAGCTCGGCTTGGCGGGCCTCGGCCTGCGCGGCCAGGTGGGCATACGGCGCCGCGCGGCCCGAGGCGAGCAAGGCGGAGGCGTCCCCTGAAGCGTTGGCCGGAGGCGCGCCCGGGCCGGCCGGCTCGCTCGGCTCGGCCTCCGCGGGGGCCTCGACGACCTGCGTCTGCAGGGCCGCCCCCTGGCGGAAGTCGAAGCCGCAGTTCATGCAGATCACCGCGTCGGGCTTGACGCTCAGCCCGCAGGAGGAGCAGCGCCCGGGCGTGGTCCGCAAGGCGGGGGCGTTGGCCCGCACCGGGGGCAGAGCGGTTGGGTCGGATGCAGGCGCGACGCCTGAGCCGATGGCCTTGGGTGCGGAGGGATCGTCGATCTCGTAGACGTTCGGCGTCGGGTCGGGCTTCGCCTCGCGGGGTTCGCCGGCGGAGCTAGCCGTGGGACTCGCAGGCGAGCTCGAGGCCGTCGTCGATTCGGGGAGCAACAGCACCGGCTCATCGGGCGCGGAGGGCATGCGCAGGATCGCGCGGCAGCCGGCGCAGCGGGCCTTCCGCCCTGCCAAGGCCGGGTCCCAGCGGTACTCGCGCCGGCAGGCGGGGCAATGGAGCCATTGGGGGTTGGCGGACATCGATCGAATGCTTCCCCGTGAAAATGCGGACGCGCCGGTGCGGGCAGACTCTTTTCTGGCGGCGATCAGCAAATCAGGCTTCGCCGCGCGTCATGGGCATGGATGTTGAACAGCCAGCCTCATACCGACGTTGTGGATGGTCCACACCAGAGCCCACGAGCATCAGGGCGATGGGGATGTCCGTCATCTTCGCCTACTTCTCGGCCTTCTTTGCGTCCGCAGTGTCCGCCGGCTTCTTTTTGCTTGCCGAGGCCGGTTTGCTCTTGACGTTTCCCGTCGTCTCGGGCGATGCGGCACTGGCGACGGCCTTGTTCTTGGGGGCCTTCTTGAACTTCTGGATCAGGGCCAGCATCTTGGCCTTGAAGCCCACCGGCGCGGGTTCGTCCTCGCCATCACCCTCGCCGCCGCCGGCCTCGACGGTGGTCTCCACCTTCGCGCCGGCCTTGATGTTGAAGCCGCAATTCAGGCAGATCACGGCCTCGGGCTTGATCGCGTTGCCGCAGGAGGGGCAGCGGGCGGTCGCGCCGGGCTCGGCAGCTTTGTCCGCGCCTTTCTTGGCGGGCGGCGGAGGCGGCAGCGAGACGTCGCCCGCCAAGCCGATGGATTGATCGAGGTCCGGCTTGGCGGCGGGCTTCGCGGCCGGGGGCTTGGCGGGGGCGGGTTTGGACGGAGCGGGAGCCGGCGGCTTGGGCGTTGGTTTCGGCGCGGCAGGAGGGGCGGCAGCAGGCGCGGACGCCGGGGCGGGCTCTTCGCCGTCGTCGATGTCGTACGCATCGACGCCCGAACTACGAGGCGGATCGGGCTCCTCCACCACCGGCGGTGGGGCCTTGGGCGATGCGGGGATGGCTGCGGTCTTGGCGACGGGCTTGGCAGTGGAAGCGGGCGGGTGAGTTGGCGCGGGCGGATGCGGCGAATCCTCGCCCACTTTGTGGATGACCGCGGCCCCACCGGTGGGTTCAAGCGGCATGCGCAGGATCGCCTGGCACTTCGCGCACTTGATCTTCTTGCCCGCCAATTCGTCCTTCCACCGGTATTTCGCGGCGCAGGACGGACAGGAGATGAACACGCTTTGGCCGCCGGTCATAGACGCATCCGAGAGTCGCGAGGCGTGAAAAGACCGCCTTCGCTCGACTTCAGATTAGCCGGTGTTTGTGGGGTTTGGCAATGCGCCGGCCCCCTCCCGGCGGGGATGAGGTTTGCGCGACGGGCCCCGGACGATGCGTGAACACGGGAATCGGACGCGGATCAACGCGGCTTCGTGGGTGCTTCGGCCTTTTCAGCAACCTTCTCTTTTGGCGCTCGGGCGGGCAACTTGACGCGTTGCAGCCATCCCTCCTCCGTCCCGCGCTCGGTCCACTGGGCGGGTCGGCCGATCAGGGGCCAGGCCCAGCGGCCGAAGACCACCGAGAGCAGGTCACACCCGTGCCCATTCACGCCGCGCGTCGCCAACAGGACGATGGCGAGGGCCATGCCCGAGATGAATCCGCCCAGGTGGGCCCAATGGGCGGTCCCGTCCTTGACGCCCAGCGCGGTGTAGAGGACGTCGAAGAAGATGTAGAAGAGCAGGATCCAGAAGCCGCGGCACTCGAAGATCTTGAAGAGGAGGCGGAACCCGGTGAAGAGGCCCAGCCGCAGCCAGATCACCGAATGCACGCGCTGCACGGGGAAAAGGACGAAGTACATGCCTGCGAGGCCCATGATCGCGCCCGACGCGCCGACCAGGGGCGTGGGCTGGTCGCCGACGCTCGCCAGCAGGTGGGCGATGCCGGCCGCCATCGCCAGGAAGAGGTAGACGGCGGTCGTGCCGAGGCTGCCGATGTAGGCGTTGATGCGCGAGCCGAAGACCAGCAGGAAGACGAGGTTGCCCGCGAGGTGCATCACGCCTCCATGGAGGAAGGCGTGGGTGAAGAGTTGGTAGAACTCGAACTCGCCGGTGGCTCGCTGGTTGGGATGCAGCGCCTCATGGGCCTCCAGGAGGATGTCCGGGCTGGCGGTCTGGATGGTGGTCACGTCGGCGCCGTGGGCGACCGGCGTTCCCGCTTCGTCGCCCTCGTCGTCGTCCGATTCGTCCGCAGGCTCGGCCTTGCCCGGGGCTGCCGGCTTGGCTGCCTCGCCGGGCGGCGGCGCGGCGGCGGAAGACGCGCCGGATTTCGCGATTTTCGCGGCCGCATGGGCTTCCTGGACTTCGCGGATTTTCTTCGCAAGCGCGGCGGTGTCGCCGAAGGTGGTGTAGGTGTAGAGCATGCGGAGCCGGCGGGGGTCCGGCTTCGCCTCGCCCGCCCACATCATCAGGTTCTTCAGCGAGCGCATGTCGGAGTTGGGCTTCAACTCCATGAACAGGAACCATGAACTGATGAGGATCGTGAGCGTGGTGATCGTGGTGATCGCGTATTTCCTGCGTGAGCCCAGCGCCTCGGAGGTGATCGGGAAAAAGCCGAAGGGGATGAAGAAGCTCAGGGGCCGGATGACCGCTTCGGTGTTGTGGTAGACGAGGTTGAGGTCGCCGCTCTGCGAGGTGACCAGAGGCCGGCCCGACGCGATGAGGATGCCGCAGGCGCTGCAGATCTTCGCGGAGAGCTTCAGCCGCTTGCGGCAACTGGGGCACTCCGGCCCGTTCGCGGGGCCTTCCTGCGAGAGGCCTGCAAATGGATCTTGCTCGGCATTGGCGGCGAGGACGGGGACCGGTTTCGTGGGGGCGGCGGCCTCGATCTCATCCGCGATGTCGTATTCGATCAACTCCTCTTTCGGAGCCTGGGGAAACAGGTCCAGCCCGCCGAGTTCCTCCATCGCGGGCGGCTCGGCCTTTTTCACCGGCGGAATGGGCGGCAACGCCCGTTTGGCTGAAGTGGGCGCCACGGCGGGCCGGGGGTCGTCGTCGATCACTTCCAGGCTGTCTTCGCCGGCCTCAGGGTCGTCGAGCAGGAGGGGCAGGTCGTCTTCAGCCCCGGCGCTGGCGGGTCGGGCGGGTGGCACGGGCGGCGGCTTGCTCTTCGACGGTGTGGCAGGGGGTTCCTCGATGACGGATTCTTCCGTCAGCAACGGCAGGTCGTCGTCGGCAACAGGAGGTTTCGGCGGTCTGGGGGGCGGCTGGGCGGGAGCGCGGGCCGGCGGGCTCGCCGCGGGGGCGTTCGCCGCCTTGCGGACCAGCACGGCCTGCCCCGAGGCGTCGGCGGGCAGCCGGATGACGTCGTCGCACTTGGCGCATTTGATCTTGCGGCCGGCGAATGGCGTGGTCCAGCGATACCTCGCCCCGCACGTGGGACATGGGAGTGAGATGGACGAGCTTCCGGACATCGCGTTTTCCCCTCGGACACGAAGAAATGACCGCCTGCAGAACCCTGATTCTCCCTCGAATCCCGGCAAGTGCAAGTGCGTTTGCCCCGACGGGCGAACCACTCGTTTGGCTTGCTTGGGGCCCCGCTTCGCCGGCGTTGGCCGTCGATCCGCCGCCCGACTATGCTGTCCTGCTTCGCTGTCCTGACTTAGCTCCGCCGCCGACAGGGCCTCATCCATGACCGTACCGCTGCTGGACCTCAGCCAACAACACCAGTCGCTCCTCCCCGAACTCCGCGAGGCGTTTGAGGCGATGATCGTCTCGGGGCGCTTCATCCTCGGTCCGCACGTCGAGGGCTTCGAGCGCAAGCTGGCAGACTACTGCCACGCCCGCCACGCGATCGGCATGTCGAGCGGCACCGACGCGATTCTCGCCGCGCTGATGGCCCTCAACATTGGTCCGGGCGACGAGGTCGTCACCACCCCCTTCACTTTCTTCGCCACCGCGGGCTGCATCGCCCGCACCGGCGCGCGCCCGGTCTTCATCGACATCGAGCCGACCACCTTCAACCTCGACCCCACGCTGCTCGCCGGCGCGCTCAACGCCCGGACCAAGGCGATCATCCCGATCCACCTCTTCGGGCAGACCGCCGACATGGGGACGATCATGCGCATCGCGCGCAGGGCCGGCGTGCCGGTGATCGAGGACGCCGCCCAGGCGATCGGGGCCCGCGACGGGAACGACGTCGCCGGCGCCATCGGCGACATGGGCTGCCTGAGCTTCTACCCCAGCAAGAACCTCTCCGCCCTAGGCGACGCGGGCGCCTGCGTCACCAACAACCCCGAGTACAACGAGCGGCTGCGCATCATGCGCACCCACGGCGAGGTCTCGCGCTACCACCACAGCTACATCGGCGGGAACTTCCGCATCGACGCGATCCAGGCCTCGATCCTCTCGATCAAGCTCCCTCATTTGGAGAAGTGGACGCTCGCCCGCCGAGCCAACGCCAAGCGCTACCACGAGTTGCTCGAGCAGGACCTTCCGCTGGTCCTCCCCGTGGAGATGCCGGGGCGATACCACGTCTACAACCAATACACCGTCCGCGTGCCCGGCGGGCGGCGCGACGAGCTGCGCCGGCACCTCGCCGCCCACGGCATCGGGCACGAGGTCTATTACCCCGTCCCGCTTCACCTGCAGAAATGCTTCGAGCACTTGGGCCATCAGGTCGGCGACTTCCCGCAGTCCGAGCGGGCGGCCCAGGAAGTGCTCAGCCTGCCGATCTTCCCGGAGTTGCAGCGGAGCCAGCAGGACGAGGTGATCCGCGTCATCCGGGAGTTCTACCGGTGAATAGTGGTTTGCTGGGATAAGGAGATGAAAACGAGGTTTGGGCAACTAATCGGGTAAGTATTATCTTAATGATAGGTCGCCTGACAGGTGGCCTTTTTCATTCCGGAATGGCCTTCCCCACGAATGGTTGTCGCGGGAATCTACGCCACACGCATGGTGAACTGTAGCTTGAACTGTGCCGGGCTGACATAGCCCAGCGTCGAATGTCTCCGCTGACGGTAGTTGTAGAACACCTCGATCCACTCGAAGACCGCCCGCCTAGCTTGGTGGCGACCCACGAACACCTCATCGCCCACCAACTCGCGCTTGAGCGTGGCGAAGAAGCCCTCGGCCACGGCGTTGTCGTGGCAATTGCCCGTCCGGCGCATGCTCGGCTCGATCCCGTGCGCCTCGAGCACCGCGCGGAAGACGCCGCTGGCGTACTGCACGCCCCGGTCACTGTGGTACAGCAGTCCCTGCCCACGCCACGAGCCCGACGACGGACGACGGCCCAGCAACGCCTGGGTCAACGCCTCGATCGCCAGGCCCGCCTTCAGGTCCGCCGCCGTCGCGTGGCCCACGACGCGACGCGAGAACAGGTCGATCACCACCGCCAGGAACAGCCAGCCCACCCGGGTGGGAATGTAGGTGATGTCCGCCACGTAGCCCGTGTCGGGCGCTTCCCTCGCGAACTCCCGCCGGAGCTTGTTGTCCGCCACCGGCTGCCCGTGCCCGCTGTCGGTGGTCTGCGGCCGCGCCCCTTGCCGCGCCCCCATGAGGGGGCGACGAGTCGTCACGGCCCCGGCCATGCTGCCCCGGCTGTTTCAATCCGCGCCCCGTGAAGGGGGCGACGGCCGCGGCCCGGATCGATACCAAGCAAGGGGTCGCGATGATGGCCGTGGCGGGTCGGTGATTCAGACGGTGACGTTCTTGCAAGGGCCTCGCTTCGAATGCCATCCTGGCTTGAACGGGCTTAGGGTGCTGGTCACCGGCTCCATTCGGGCCGCGGCAGGCTCGCGTCACTGCGCGAATCCGCGCCAGTTGAATTGAGGTTGTTCTAGCCGCGGGGGTGGCAGGAGAGGCAGGCGGGGCTTGTCCAGGTGTACCCGCGGACCTGCCTGTGCTTGGAGTCGGTGGTCGCCTTGGCGTGGGTGTGGCAGTTGGTGCAAGTGAACTGGGACTGATTGCCGGTGAGGTGGCAATCGGTGCAGGTGAAGATCTTGTGCGTGCCGGTGGTGATGGGGAAGGAGTGGTTGAAGACTGCGCCGGCCCAGGTGGTGGTCCCCTTGTGACAGGTGGCGCAGTTGGTGCCGAAGCCCGCGGTCTTGTGGTTGGGGTTGGTGGTGGCGTTGAACTTGTTGATGTGGCAACTGGCGCAGTCGGAGGGCAGGCCCTTGAAGACATTTCCCTTGTGACAGGTGGCGCAGGCGACGCCGCCGTGGCCGCCTGAGAGCGGGAAGGAGGCGATGTGAGTGAAGCTGGCCGTGAGCCACGAGGAGGTGGTGTGGCAGGTTTGGCAGGTCGTGGCGAATCCCGCGGCCGCGTGGGGCGGCGTGGTCGTCGCGTTGAACTTGGCCTGGTGGCAGGAGACGCAGGTGTTGGGCAGGCCCTTGTAGACGTTGCCCTTGTGGCAGGTGGCGCAGGCGACGCCCGCGTGGCCCGCGGTGAGCGGGAAGGAGGCGATGTGGGTGAAGCTCGCCGTGAGCCACGATGACGTGCCGTGGCAAGTCTGGCATGCGGTGTTGAAACCCGCGGCCGCATGGGGCGGGGTGGTCGTCGCGGTGTACTTGGCCTGATGGCAAGAGACGCAGGAGCTGGGCAGGCCTTTGAAGACGTTGCCTTTGTGGCAGGTGGCGCAGGCGACGCCCGCGTGGCCCGCGGTGAGCGGGAAGGAGGCGATGTGGGTGAAGCTGGCGGTGAGCCACGATGACGTGCCGTGACAGGTCTGGCAGGCGGTGCTGAAACCCGCGGCGGCATGGGGCGGGGTGGTCGTCGCGGTGTACTTGGTTTGGTGGCAACTCACGCAGGAGGCGGTGAGCCCGGTGTAGATGCCGCCCTTGTGACACACGCTGCATTGCTTGCCCGCATGGCCGTTGGTGAGCGGGAAGGCGAGGGGATGGGTGAACTTGGCTCCGAGCCAGGCGGTGGTGTTGTGGCAGGTCTTGCAGTCGGTGCCGTAGCCGGTGGCGGCGTGGGGCGGAGCGGTAGTGGCGTTGTACTTGGCTTGGTGGCAACTCACGCAAGCGGTGGTGAGCCCGGTGTAGACGCCGCCCTTGTGGCACGAGGCGCAGGCGAGGTTGGCGTGGCTCGCGGTGAGCGGGAACGTCGCGGGATGTTTGAAGGTCGCGCCCTGCCAGGCGGTGATGTTGTGGCAGCTCTTGCAATCGGTGCCGAAGCCCGAGGTCTTGTGGTTGGGGCTTTTGGTGGCGTCGTACTTCGCCTGGTGGCAGTTGACGCAGGCGTTGGGCAGGCCCTTGAAGACGTTGCCGACGTGGCAGGTGGTGCAGGAAGGCAAGGCGTGGCCGCCGGAGAGTGGGAACGTGGCGGTGTGGGTGTATTTCGCACCGGGCCAAGCAGTGGTGGTGTGGCAAGTCTGGCAGGCGGTGTTGATGCCTGCCGCGGCGTGGGGCGGGCTCTTGGTCTGGTCGAAGTTGGACTGGTGGCACGAGGCGCAAGCGGTGGTGAGGCCGGTGTAGACCCCGCCCTTGTGGCAGACGGAGCATGACTTGTTCGCGTGGCCGGCGGTGAGCGGGAAGGTCGCGGGGTGCTTGAAATTGGCGCCCTGCCAGCGGGTGGTGGTGTGGCAGGTCTGGCAATCGGTGCCGAAGCCGGAGGTCTTGTGGTTGGGGTTCTTGGTGGCGTCGTAGGTGGCTTGGTGACAGCTCACGCAGGCGCTGGGCAGGCCTTTATAGACGTTGCCCTTGTGGCAGGCGGTGCAGGTTTGGCCGGCGTGGCCGTTGGTGAGGGGGAACGTGGCGGTGTGGGTGAACTTCGCCGACGCCCAGGCGACGGTCGTGTGGCAAGTCACGCAGTCGGAGCCGAAGCCCGCGGCGGCGTGGGGCGGGTTCTTGGTCTGGTCGAACTTCGCCTGGTGGCAGCTCACGCAGGCGGTGTTGAGCTTGGTGGTCATGCCGCCGACGTGGCACGATGAGCAGGAGACGCCCGCATGCCCGTTGGTCAGGGGGAAGGTCGAGGGATGATTGAACTTCGCGCCCTTCCAGGCGGTGGTGGTGTGGCAGGTCTTGCAGGACGTGGAGAAGCCCACGGCGGCGTGGTTGGGATTCGTGGTCGCCTGGTATTTCTTCAGATGGCAGGCGGCGCAGTCATTGACCACGCCCTTGAAGGTCGCGCCGGTGTGGCACGAGGAGCAGCGGACGCCCGCATGCCCCGCGGCGAGGGGGAAGGCGGGCGGGTGGTTGAACTTGGCGCCCAGCCAGGAGGTGATGTTGTGGCAGCTCTGGCAGGTCGTGTCGAAGCCCGCGGCGACGTGGTTGGGATCGGAGGTGGCCTGGTAATTCTTGAGATGGCACGTGACGCAGTCGCTTGAGACGCCCTTGAACGTGCCGGTCTTGTGGCAGACGGAGCAGGCAAGGGCGGCATGTCCGCCCCGGAGCGGGAAGCTCGAGGGGTGGCCGGCGAACTTGCCGCGCCAGTCCTGGGGCGTGTGGCAGGTTTCGCACTGGGTGGTGAATCCCGCCGCCGCGTGGTTGGGCGCGGCGGTGCGGTTGTAGTCTTGAATGTGGCACGAGGCGCACTGGGTGTCGATCGGCTCGAAATTGCCGACCGCGGCGCCCTTGTGGCAGGAGGTGCAGCTCACGGCGACATGCCCGCCGGTGAGCGGGAACCGCGTGCGGTTGTGGCGGGCGATGATGTCCTTGGGGACCCAGGTCTGCTCGGTGTGGCAGGTCTGGCACTGGTTGCCCAGGCGGGTGCGGTGGATGTCGGTGTGGCAGCCCGAACAGCCCTTGGCGGAGAATCGCTGGACGGGGCCGCGGTCGTTGTGGCAACGGAGGCAGGTCGCCTGCGCGTGGGCGCCGTTGAGGGGGGTGCCCGTCTGCTTGAGGTGGTCGAACTTGAAGTCCTTGCGGAGCGTGTGCCAGTTTTCGGAGACGTGGCAGAGGGCGCAGTCGGCAGGGAACGAGTCGTGAGGAACGACCGGGCCGTGGCTGCGGTCCCATCCCTGGTTGGTGACGTAGGAACTACAGGCGACCCAGCAGGTGAGTGCCAGTCCGAAGGCCACGGCCTTCCAGCGCGCCCGGAGAAATTGGCAGGTGGCGGTAAGCGGGTTCAATGTCTAGAACCGGTACTCCGCGTGCAGATTGAGGGAGATGGCGTCTTGGCCGTCGCCGAAGTTGTAGTCGGTCGACGCGCTATAGTACCACTGCTTGAATCGCCAAGAAACCCCTCCCCGCACGGTGTTTCTCAAAAGATTGCTGGAGCCGAAGCCGGTGGAGGTCTGGTATTGGAAGGCCTCGTAGCCCAGGAAGGCGTCGGACTTGCCGAGGTTCTTGCGGAGCTCGATGCGGCCCCCGGTGCCCGAGGCGAGGGGGCCGTTGATCTGATAGATGGCCGCGTGGAGCGTGGGCCCGATCCAGTCGGGCGTCCAGTCGGCGTCGATCTCACCGCCCGAGCCGTCGCCGTCCTGGTCGATCCAGTAATTCAGCCGGGCCCCGAGGCGCAGCGACTTGGTGAGGTCGTACGAGGTGGAGGCCTCGGCGCGGTCGACCCGCCCGTGCATGACCAGTTCCGGAGGCAGGGCGTTGAACTGGCTGTTCTTGAGTTCGGGCCAGGTGTAGCGCGAGTAGGTGCCCGAGACGGTCCACTTGTCGGTGACGGCGTAGCGGGCCTGGCCCCACGCTTCGGTCAGCTCGATGCCGGCGCCCTTGAGGGTGTCGCCGCCGGTGTAGATGTCGGCCCGGAAAGACCCGTTGAGCCAGAGCGGCTTGATGGGGTGGTAGTTGAACCGGCCGGTGATCTGGTCGCGGTCGGGCGCCCCGTCGTGCCAGGTCTTCTGGTAGGCGACGGTGGCGGAGAACAGGCCGGGGTTCTTCTTGGTTTCGTAGTTGGCGAAGAGGTGGAAGCCGTAGTCGGTGCCCCAATCCAGTTCGGAGAACGGGACGGTGTAGAACCCCGCGCCGGCGCCGAGGGTCACGCCGTTCTGGAAGATCAACGCACCCTCGGCCCCGTCGAGCAGGCCCAATTCGGGGACGTAGTAGGAATAGAAGCGCCCGATCTCGAATCGATACGGGGAGTAGTCCTCGCCGCCGATGGCGTAGGAGAAAAGCTCGGGGTTGAACTTAAGGTTCGTTTCGGAGCCGGAGGAGAGTTCGCGGTAATCGCCCTCGGCGATGCCGAGGAACTGCAGCCGGCCGCCCTGGCCGAAGGGGTTGGTCACGTCGATGGAGAGGGTGAGGCGCGAGTCGAGGAAATTGCGGTGGTTGTCGGGGGACATGTTGTGCCCGACGAAGATGTCGGTGGCGACGCGGCCGGTGATCTTGGTGGGCCTCTCCTCGGGGCGGCGGCTGACGGGGGCGAGCAGAGGGGCGTCGGGGTCGGCCGGGTCGGTCTTGCTGGGCCAGGCGGGGTGGACGGGGGTCTTGCGATCGCCGCCTCCGCCGGGCGCGCCGGGGCGGGTGACATCGATGACTTCACCCGCGGGCTGCGAGGCCGGGGGGCCGTCGCCGGGCTGCGTCCCCGCGGGCCGGGTTGAGGCGGGTTGGGTCGAAGCAGGTTGAGTGGCCGCCGGTTGAGTTGCCGCCGGCTGGGTCGTCGCCGGCTGGGTCGCAGCAAAATGCAGCGGAGCCGCACCGGGCTTGGGTGCGACCTCGTCGGGGATCTCGACTTCGCCCCGGGCACCCACCTCGGGCAGCGCGATCTCCGCCAACAGGTCGACGCGGGCGCTGGTGCCCGTGACGGCGATGACCACCCCTTCGATCGTGCGCCCGTTGGAGACCACGCGCACACGCTGCCCGGGGGCGATCCCCGCCTTGCGGCCGGCGTTGAGGTACATGCTCCGCCCGGAGCTGGCGGTGACCTCGACCGCGACCTTCTCGGCGTGGGTCGGAGTGACCATGATCGCCACCGCCGTCAGTGCCCCCAGGCATCTGAGGAAGGGTCGTCTCATCGGGGCGCCTTTCTGCTGGCCCCGGGCAGCGCGTGGCAATCCTGGCATTGGTTTCCCAGCGGGAGGTACCGCCTCGCGCGGACGCCCGGCCGGATTTCGACAAGCCGGTGACAGCCGCTGCAACTCACGGCCTCGTGGGTCTTGTCAAGCTTGAAGGCCGAGTCTCGGGCGTGCGTGAAGGTGGTCTCCTTGAAGGGAGACTCCACGCGGTGGCAACGCGCGCAGTCGTTCACGCCGTTGCGGAGGAACTGGCCCTCATGGATGTCGGCGTGGCAGGAGTCGCAGCGGCTGGCCGCGAGGGCGAACGGGGCCGCAGCGCCTTTGGCCGGCGGGGGGGGCAGCGGGAGGTGGACCTTGTTAGAGGCGCCCGGCGTGTGACACGCGGCGCAGCTCACCTTGGCGTGAAGGCCCTGCAGGGCATACTGCGTCCAGGTCGCGTGATCCTCAACGGCCCACTTCACGGACTTGAAGGCCTGGGTGTCGTGGCAACGGGCGCAGCCCTCCTGCCCGCGCACCACGCGAGGCCGGCCGGGTCGATCGAAGTGCCCTTCGTGAACGTCGGCGTGGCATGCATCGCAGCGCGTGGGCGTGGGGCCGAAGCCCGCGAGCACCAAGACCGGGTCGACGGCGCCCTTGCGGCCGTTGGCGGGGGGGGCCGCGGGCAGGGGCGCGCCTTTGGGCGCGGGTTTGTGGCAAGCGGCGCACGCGGCCTGGGCGTGCTTGCCCTCGAGCCGGTAGCCCGTCCAAAGGTGGTGGTCCTCGCCCGTCCATTTGACCTGCGCGAAGGAGCCGGTGTCGTGGCAACGCGCGCAGCCCGTCAGCCCGCGGACCAGCGCCGGCTTGTCGGGCCCGTCGAACGCCCCGCCATGCACGTCTTTGTGGCACTCCGCGCATGCGGCGGCGGTGGGCACGAAGCGACGCGGGCCGTCGAGCGGTTTTGCGTGGCAACGGTCGCAGGAGACCGCCTCGTGCGACCCGGTCAGCGGGAAGCGAGATTTCTTGTGCTCCTCGACGCCGAAGGCGCTGGGCTTGAAGCGCGTCGGCGCATGGCAGGCAAGGCAACGACCCTGCGAGGGGCCGCTGTTGAATTGGCCCTTGTGCGGATCGGCGTGGCATGCCTCGCACGACTGGGCCGACTTGGACGGGAACAGGGCCGCGAAGCGCTTGGCGAGGTCGGCCCCGGCGGGAAGCGTCTTTCGCCGGCCGAAGGTCGGATGGCATTCCTGGCAGCCGACTTTTTGATGCGGTGGATCGAGCTTGAACGACGTCGCGGCGTGCATCGCTACGGTCATGGTCACGCCGGCGCCGAGGAAGCCGCCGCGCTCGGGCACGTGGCAGGCCAGGCACTGGTCGGCGAAGGCTTGCCCGGCGATGCGGACCGCCGCTTCGACGAAGCCGGTCTTGTGGGGCGAGGCGTGGCAGTCGACGCAGGTCCGCACCCGCACCGCGGCGGCCGAGGCCGGGCGGGTGGCTGGAGCGGTGGCCGCGGCGAGGCGAAGCAGGTTGCCCACTGCGTTGGCGCTGCCCGGGGCGTGGCACTCCTTGCAGGCCTGGTTGGCGTGGGCGCCCGTCAGCGGGAAGGCCTTTGTGTGGGCGAATTTCGCGACGCGGTCGAACTTCTCGCTTTGCCCGTGGCACGAGGCGCAGTCTTTCCCGTAGTCGCCCTTGTGGACGTCCTTGTGGCAGGCGGTGCAGGTTTGGCTCAGGCCCAGATAGCGCGACATGCCGCGGACGATTGGCTCGGTGTGGGCTGCGGTGTGGCAGCGGATGCAGTGCAGGTCGAGGTGCTTCCCGCCGAGGGCGAAGCCGGGGACATATGCGTGGTCGTATTTCTCGGGGTCGGCGATGCCGGACTTTTTGAAACTCCGCGCGTCGATCAGCGCCACGGCGCCGCCGGCGTGCTCGACGTGGCAGGCGCCGCATGCCTTGATCACTGTCGGCGGTGACTTGCCGTGGATTCCCCGTCCGGCCGCCATCTGCGCGGCCACGGGCTTGTGGCAGACCAGGCAGGCGCCGGCGAGGTCGTGCTTCTCGTCGCCGTGGCACGCCACGCAGCCCCCGTTCCCGCGCAACTCGGGCACCGAGGCGTGCGTCGGATGCAGCGGGCCCGGCGAGGTCGCGCGGTGGAACTCCCAGTAGACCAGCGCGAGCACGGCCAGGAGCGAGACGACGGCGACGAGGATCTTCAGGATCACGGTCGCCCTCCCGCAAATAGGGCGGCGAGCTTCGCGCCGAGTTCGCCGAAGCGCATGGCGGTGGCGATGTGGATACCCGTGAGCAGCACCAGCAACAGCGCCAGCCAGCGGTGGAAATACCGCCAGGAGGAGAGGATCGCCCGCACCTCCTCGTAGTGCGTCACCAGCAGGGTCAAGCGATAGGCCCGGCGGGACATGCCGACGAGGTGCGTGATCTCGTCGGCGGGAATGCCCTCGCGCTGGCCCTGGCGGCGGAGGCGGGAGATGGCGGCGCGGAGGCGGACCTGGCCCGACACCAGCGCGGCGATGCGCCCGAACATGCCCGGCCGCCAACGGCCGGCCGACATCAAGTCCTCGATCTGTTGGCGGACCTCGTGACCGAACCCACGGCCGGCGCGGTCCCACTGGCCCGAGAGCGTGGCGAGCTGGGCCCGCACGTCGTCGAGATCGACCTCCGTGCCGTTGGCCGCCCGGGGGACGAAGGCGTAGAAGTACCGCCCCACCAGGCCGGTGGCCACGACGATGGTGAAGGCGATCAGCGCGTGTCCGCCGACGGTGTCGCGGAAGGAGAAGCCCGCGTGGGTGAGCACCGCGAGGAAGGCGACGAGCCCCGTCAGGACATGGCTTCCCATCCAGGCACGGAGCGACCCGGGGATGAATCGCCCCACCCAGGCCGAACGCCGGGCGAGATAGGCGAGGTTGGCGAGCAGCAAGACCGTGGCGGCCAAGCCCAGCGCGAGCCCCGTCTGGCCCGAGGGGCGGAGGGCGGCGTGGGCGTCGGAAGTGACGCGCTCGGCGGCGGCGAGGTTGTAGTAGTCGCGGTGCCGCGAGACCCAGACGAGCATCGCCAGCGAGCAGAGCAGCACCACCACCAGCGCCGGGAGCAATCCTCCCCCGGCCGCGAGGGCACGCTCCTTCGGGCGGTCCTTGGGATCGAACGACACGCCGACTTTTGCGAGCATCTCGAAGGGAGGCTGCCCGCCGGCGAAGATGAAGACTTCGTCGTTGGGCAGGATCATCGGCTCGGTGGGCGGCGCTTCGCGCGACGATGCTTGGCCGGTCTCGGCGAACGCCGGCGGGCGCAGGAGGTGGACGCGGTCGCGCTCGATGCGCTCGACTTGGGTCTCCATCAGTGCGACCAGCCGCTTCTTCTCCAGCGCCATCGCCAGACGCTTGTCGTTGCGGGCCTTGAGCCGGAAAAACGACTTCTGGCGGTAGACGAGCGTGACCGTGTTGCCGGGCTGGTCCGCCAACGCCAAGGCGGCCTCGATGGCGCTGTCGCCCCCGCCGACGACGAGGATCCGCCGGTCGCGGTAGGACTCCGCGTCGAGGAGGCTGTAGGAGACCTTGGGGAGATCCTCGCCCGGGACATCGAGCTTTCGCGGGGAGCCCCGCCGTCCCAGCGCCAGGCAGACGTTTCGGGCGCGCAGGACGCCGGCGGTGGTCGCCGCTTCGTAGGTGCCGTCCTCGAGCCGGCGCAGTCCCTCCAGCCGCACGCCGGTGCGCACGGGGAGTTGGTGGTCGGTCACCAGGGAACCCCAGAGTTCGACGAGATCCTCTTTCTCGTAGGTCAATCGCGGCAGGCGGCCGTGGAGGGGCAACTCCATCGGCTGGGTCATGACCATCTTCCGCCGCGGATAGGCCGCCACCGTGCCGCCGATGCGCTCCGCCTGCTCGATCACCCTGTGGGCGATGCCGCGTTCCTTGGCGCGGAGTGAACAGGCGATGCCGCCCGGGCCGGCGCCGACTACCAGAAGGTCGAGCGGCTCGTCGGCGCCCCGGTTGGAGCTTGGAGCCGAGCCTTGGACGGTGACTTGGACGGCGGACTGCTTGCCCACGTGCGCCTTGCCTTGCTGGGCTAGGCGCCTGGCGATGGCGTCGGCGACCGCCACGCCCTGCGAGACGGCGGTGCGGACCAGGGCGAACCCGCCCAATTCGCCCGCAAGGAAGAGCCCGGGCTGGCCGACCGCCTCGAGTTCCTCGTCGAGCGCGGGGATGTCGCGGCGGTCCTTCAGGTCGCCCAGGGTCAGGGCGATGGCGCCCATCGGGCAGGCCGACGCGCAGGCGCCATGCCCAACGCACCGTGCGCCGTGAAGCACCACGGCCTGGCCATGGAGCAGGGAGAGCACGCCCTCCTCGGGGCAGGCGCGCACGCAGGCGCCGCAGCCGAAGCATTGCGAGAGGTCGATGTGCGGATGCTGCAGGCGGGCGCGGTCGCTTCCGCGGGCCTTGGCCTCGAGGCGCTCGGAGTGGCTTCGTGCGTAGTCGCGGACCTCCGCGCGACGACGAAGCCCCAGCAACACCCCCAGCAACGCCAGGAGAGCCGAGACCATGACTGCAAAGGTTTGGACCGAGCTCAGGTGCACGCGGTTTCCCGCCGCTTGGCCCCGGATTCAGTTCATACCGACTGATCGCGCCGAACGTGGCAATCCGCCAGATAACCGACGAATCGGCGGTCCAGCCAACCCGGTTAACCTGATTTCCCCAGACATCGCATTCAGCAGGAAAGGAGCGCTGATATCACCCACTGGACCGCTTGGGCGGCCTGTGACGATTGTTTCGGCTGGAAGGGTTGCCGGCCTCGCAGTGGGTTGGCGCGATCGCCAAACAGCGACGGAGGCGAGGGCGGGAAAGTGGATTGTTCGCCGCGAGCGGGAGAGGCGCTCAGCGGGCCTGCCGCGCACGATTCGACGCCGACACGAGCAACCTCAATCGGCTGGAGATGTCGATTCCGGGCCGCTGCCGCGCCTGTTATGCCGCCGGCGTTGGGCGTGCGGCGGCGTGGTTTGGCCCGGCGAAGACCGCGACGGGAATCGCGCCGACGGCCATGACCAGCAGTTGGCTGATCATGAACCCCGACAGCCACGCCCACCCGCCGTCCATGAAGCCGTAGGAGTGGAGCCCGACCCCGAGCATATTGACGCCGAACCACGACCAGGATGTGACGACGTTCCCGAACACGGCGAGGACCGCGATGCCGCGCTCGCGGACCAGCCCGCCCCAGCGGGCGTGGAGGATCAGCGCGTTCCAGAGGACGATCAGCAGCGCGCCGTTCTCCTTGGGGTCCCATCCCCAGAAGCGTCCCCAGGACTGGTCGGCCCAGATCCCGCCCAGCACAGTGCCCACGAAGCTCAGGAGGGTCGCGAAGCAGATGATGCCGTAGACGATCCGCGCGAAGTCCTTGGCGAGGTCGGGCTGGCTTGCGCCCTTGAGGCGGTTGCGGATCGCCACGCCCGTGCCGAAGCAGATCGACGCGGTGGCGACGAACCCCGCGAGGAACGTCGCGGCGTAGCCCAGCGTGACCACGACGACGTGGGTGGAGAGCCAGAAGTTGGTCGCGAGCACCGCCCGCACGGCCTCCATGTTGTCGCCGTCGTCGAGATGGTGGGCGATGATCAGCGTGGCGAAGCCGATCACCGCCGCCGTCGCCGAGCCGATGCCGTTGCGGTGGATCAACTCCACGCACAGGGCCATCACCACCGCGCCCCACCCGATGAAGATGGCGGAGGCGTAGAGGTTGGTGACGGGCGGGCGGCCGTGGATCCAGACGCGGGCGGAAAGTCCGAAGGTGTGCACCGCGAGGGCGAGAAGCAGCACGAGCATCGCCGCCCGCCAGAGCGGCCTGCGCCACCCGAGCCAGGAGAAGCAGGCGAGCAGGAATGTGCCGACATAGAGCGTCATGGTGGTGATGAAGGGTTCGACACGGTGGAAATAGGCCTCGAAAGTCGCGGCCCGCCCGGTCTTCGGCCAAGCCTGCTCGACGTGGGCCCGGTAGTCGTTGACCGCCGCGTTGAAGTCGGCGGGTCTCTGCTGCGCATAGGCGGATAAGATCGCGCTGAACGCGTCGACGCTCTCCTTGGCGGGCTGACGCCCCTGGGCCACGTCCTCGACGTCGGCCGGGGAGAGCGTCGGCGTGACCGAGGCCAGCGCGGCGAGCTCCCGGTACCGCGCGATCCGCGAACTCAGTTCCGCGAGCTTCGACTGGTAAAGGTTCCGGTCCTTGGCCTCCACGTTCGCGGTCAGCGTGAACTGCTCGGCAAGCTTCTCGTTGGCGGCGGCGATGTCGGCGGGCGAGAAGTACTTCTTCGACTCGTTCGCGGCGCCCAGCAGGGCCTTGACTTCGGGATGGTCGATCCGGAAGACCTCGAGCTTCGCGGCCTCCTCCGGCCGGGCGACGATGTCGAGGAGCCACTGCGTCGCCGATCGCCCCGCGATGCTCGAGCGGTTGCTCACCTGGATCAGCGTCCAGCGGGCGACGGTGTCGATCGGCTTGACGCGCCCCTCGTGCAGCACGGGCAGCGTGCCGAAGGCGTCGAGGTCGTAGGCGTACCGCGCGTCGGCACGCCCGCCGGCGTCCACGTCAAAGGAACTCGGCGTCTGACGCGGCAGGAACGCGAAGACGACCATCGCCAGGCCCGCCAGCAGCGCGATGGCCGGGGCGCTCCACTGTCTCACGGGGCTCGCCTTCTCGCTGGGTTCTTTCACGACGCCTTCCTTGCGAGGAACTTTCCGAGCATCAGCAGGAAGTGGAACAGCATCCCGCAGCCCACCAGGGCGCACGAGGCGTAGGGCAGCCAGACGCCGGGGTTCTCGACCACCTGCAGGATTGTCGTCGTGTCGTTGTCCGCGAACCCCGCCTGATAGAAAGTCTTGCCGTCGTACCGCAGCGGGCTGTTCATCGAGATCAGGGCCTCGCGCTTCTCGCTCTGCGCGGGGTTCACGATCTCCACCTGGCTGGAGAACTCCTGGGGAATGTCCGTCCCGGGGTACGACTTGTGCGTGAACTTCACCAGATGGATCCCGTATGGCACGTGATGCCGTCGGTAGCGCAGCGAGATGAGGTACTGCTTCCCGCCCGCCTCGAAGGGCTGGGGCCCGAACTCGAGCGAGACCAGCCAAGTGCCCAGCCGCTCGCCCCCGGAGCGGAGCGAGACGAAGGCCGCCGGCATGTTGACCCTCTGCGCGTCGGTCTCGTCGGGCAGCGGGACGATGCCGATGTTGGTCCCGGCCTCGCGGTCGGCCAGGCGCAGCACGCCGGGTCCCTGTTGCATCGGACCCGCGATGCGAGAGTTGGCCACGAACTTCTCGATCAGCACCTCGCAGGGCAGGTTCGCGTCGCGGACCACGTTCCCGTCGCGGAGCAGCGCGAGCGGAATGGTCACCACGCGGTCCTGGTTCGTGCCCGAGGTGTCGACGACCGCGATCTCGGGCCGGCGGACGTCGAAGGTGTAGTCGACCGTCTTGCCCTGCGGGACCGCCATCTGGGTCTCGAGGGCGAAGATGCCGGTGATGATCTCGCCCACCAGGAGCAGGATGATGCCGACGTGGATGAGCAGGATGCCGGTGCGGTTCCACGCAAGCTTGAAGCGCGTCGCGTGCGCCGCCAGGAGGTTCACCAGCAGCATGCCGCCGATGAGGAAGCCGCCGGGCAGAGGCGGGCCGAAGCCCCAGATGATCAGCGTGTGGAAGTAGCGCTTCTGGACGGTCCAGATGCCTTGGTGCTGCTGGGCGAGCGTGCCGAAGAAGACCAGCAGCATCGCCATGGCGAGCAGGGCGACGGTGAGCCGGAGCGAGGCCAGGGGCTTAAGGATTCTCGCGAACGCGTTAGCCACCGCCGCCTCCGTTGCTCGCGTTGCTGAAGCGCAGGGAGCGGACAAAAGTGGTGAACGTGGGCTTCTGCGCGGCGACGACCTCCTGCCCGCCGGTCATCTTGACGAACCACGATTGCTCGCCGTGGATGATCATCGCCACGACGATGTGCCGCTTTTCGGGAGGCTGGCTGGCCGGGCCCACGATGTCGAAGACCACCGCGGGGTCCGCGTTCTTGGCGAGGGCCTCGGCGGGCTGGTCCTTGGGGTCGGCCACGGGCTCGAGGCCGACCTGGCCGCGCCAGCGGTTGATGTTGTCGAGCAGCGACCCGACCCCGCCCGAGAAGCTGGTGATGACGATCTCGGCCGATTCGACGGGCTTGTTGCCCCCGACGCGGAACGCCGCGACGCGGAACGGCCCGCCGTTGGGCACGACCTTCCACGCCACGGGAACCTCCCACCCGTCGACGCCCGGGGCGGGCCCGGTTCCGCGCGCGGCGGGCGGAGCTGCGAGCGGCAACAAGGGCGGCGCGGCGTGGGGGTCGATGCCCGCATGCGGGTCGGTCGAGCCGACGGGACCCATGCCGGGGGCCATGCCGGGGACACTTCCGGGGGCGTTCCCGGCGGAGGCCGCTTCGCCCTCCTGCGCGACGAACTTGACCGAAAGCACAAAGTCGACAAAGGTCTTTTTCTGTTCCTCGACCATCGCCTCGGGGCCGACCAGCTTGAAGAACCAGACTTCGCTGGGGCGGGAGAGGATGGCCGTGAGCATGCGCTGCCGCGCGAGGGGCTTCGCGGGCGACGCGGCGGGCGCGGCCGGGGGCGGCGCGGAGCCGGGCATCGTCGTGGCCGGCGGCGCGACGGGATTCTCGGGGCCAAGGATTTCGACCAGCCGCGTCTCCGCGTCGTCGACCTTCATGGGCTCGGAGACCCCCTTCATCACCTCCGTGTCCGGGGCGTCGGGCAAACCCAACTGACCGCGCCATCGCCGGACGTTCCGCAGCACGTCCGAGGCCCCCGGCGGAAGCGAGGACACCGTCACCTCGCCCTGCGCGCCTTCGGGCCCGAACTTGAATGTCGCGTAACGCATCGGCGCGTCGGGCTGGCGCGTCCAACCCTTGGGGACCGCCCACTGCAACGCCACGCCGGAAGCCGGCCCGGCCGCGATGCCTGGTGCGCCCTGCGCGCCGGCGGCGGGCATGCCCATCCCGGGCCCAAACTGCTCCGCGGCTTTGGTGTCCGCCTGCGTCTCCTCCTTCGAGACGTAGGTCACCTTCGGCTTCTCCTCGTCGCACCCCGCAAGCGGCGCAACGAGCCACGCGATGGATGCACCCAGCAACAGCAGGCGGATTCGAGTCAAGGATTCTGGTCCTGGTCGGGCACGCGAGGCATGGGCGGGAGCACTGGCAGCGGCGCCGCCGGGACACGGTCGGGGCAGCTTGGCAGGACACGATTATAGCCGTTGACATCCCCAATGCATTGCGCGGGGATGTAAGTGTCCAGCGCGGAATCCAAGAAAAAAACAAGGGCGACTCTTGCGGATCGCCCTAAGTCTTTTTGCCCGACAAATCGGGGTGATCCCCCTGACCTATGGTGGATCACAGCCATGGACACCGCGGGGGCTCGCGGGGATGTCACGGTTCGAGCATCTGACGACACTCACGCGCGCGGCTGGTCCGGCGGAAACACCGCAGAACCTGGTCGCGGAAGCCCAGGGCGAGCATGCGATCAAGCTGGATTGGGACGCCGCCAGCGACGTCCTCGGCGGCTACCGGCTGGACCGCTCGGACGGGGACGGTCCTTTCTTCAAGATCGCGGACCTGGCCGCCGACGCCACCACCTACACCGATTCCTCGCGGGTGGGTGAGGGTGATCCCGCCCTGCGCAATTCTGTGGGACCAAAGCCATTCCGTCTGCCGGGGGCCACCTCCGACATGAAACGAAACCCTTCGATTCGTTGCCTGGCTTTCAGGTGTGTGGAGGCCAGCACGGGCATCGGGGCCCCGCTGGCTGGTTGAAGGGTCTGCTTGCTCGTCGGACTTGAACTGATGTTCTGCGCTGTCGGGCTTGTCACAAAGCCCTTCATGTCATGAATGATCGGTGCGACATCTATTTCGGAATCGCGCAGCCAAAAGATGAGCTTTCACGCCTTTCACTCGCACTTTTCGAGGTGAAGGATTGCCGCGGGAACCGCTTCCAAGGCGCAACAAGATCTCGCACCCCAAGCCGCCATGCCCCTTCGGGAGAAGTCGCAGCGAACGGCGGGTGGTTCAACATTGGCGAGAGGAAGATGGATGGTAGAGGCGCGACGAAGGCGCCAGTGGCCGCCAAGTGCGATGTGGCGGTGTATGGTGGCGGACGGTCATTTCTGGCGGGCGAGCTTCTCCCAGGCTTGCTGCGCCTGGACGACGAACTTGGCCGCCTCGCGTGGTGCGTATCGCGCCCTGGCGCGCTCGATCAGGGGAGGATTATGACTGATCCAAAACCTGGTGCAGACACGCACTTGGTATTTGGCGACCGGAACCCCGCCGTGGGGCCGAGTCGGTCACAGCGGGGAGCTGCCCGGTCACGTAGGCGTCGAGCTGGTCTCAGCGGAGCGAGACCGTTCCACAGACCAGGATGCGGCCGATCTTGCCCGCCCGGGCCAGTCGCAGCAGGGCCTGCTCGGGGGTCCTCAGCCGCAGGTCGAGTTTGAGGTACGCCGCCGCTTCCGTGGGCCAAGACAATTGGGTTCGCTCGGGGCCGGATTGACGATCTGCGATGCGTTCAATTGCCCACCATCAGGAGCCGCTTGACGTCGTCGGCTTCGCGGACGGGCATGGCGAACTGCCCGAGCCCGGCCCCGGGCTTGCCGTCCTGGCCCTTGATGACCTTGGGGTAGCAGATCAAGGTCACGCCCGAGCGGACCATGTTGATCACCTGGACGCCCAGCACGACGGCGAGCTGGGCGAACTGGGGATTGACGCCGGCCGGCACCCTGACCTGGACGATGACGTCGGGGGCGGGCGGAGTTGCAGGGGATGCTTCGGCCACGCGGGTTTCCTTGACAAACGCCAGACGTCGATAATGAGATCGCCACTTCACTGGCCTGCCGTAGATGGATAGTATAACCCCGGTTTATTCGCGGGATTTTCCTTTTTCGACCATCCTCGACCGGTTCGGCTGCGTAAATAAAGGGTGATTTGAACCTCAACCGACGGAACGGGAGGTACACCCCATGGGTGAAGGCCAAGGATGGCTCTTCGAGCCCAAGTTCAACCAGTCGATCAAGCTGCGGTGGGCCGATGACCGCATCACCTCCGACGCCGGGACGCTGCTGCTTCGCGAGGCCGATCACCGCCTGAGCCTGACGGCGGACCTGGCGGCGCAGCTCACCGACCCGCGTGACCCACGACAAATCCGATACACCCAGACCGAACTGCTGCGTCAGCACCTCTACGCGTTGGCGTTGGGCTACGCCCACCAGGACGACCAGGACGCCCTGGCCCACGACGTGGCGATGAAGCTGTCGGTGTGGGATCGCCCCGGCCAGCGGGTGGTGGACGAGCGCCTGGCCAGCCAGCCCTCGGACTGGCGGCT
>JAPLMQ010000060.1 GCA_026386955.1 Planctomycetota bacterium | reverse complement strand
GACCACGCGCTCGCTTTCGCCCTGCTCGCCTACGCCGCCGCCGTCGTTGCCCTCGCCACCATCGCCCGCCGCAGCCCCATTCCCGCCTCGCCCTTCCTCGTCCCGCGCGGGGACCGCTTCGCCGTCCACGTCATCCTCGTCACCCTCGCCCTCCTCTTCGCCGGCGAATACGCCGCCTACCTCTGGTCGCCCCACGACCTGCTTTACCACCTGAGCACCTCGCTCGAGCGCGTCTTCATGCAGGCCTGGCCCACGCTGGTGTTCCTCGTCTTCTACGCGCTTCGCACGCCCAACGAGGCGCTCACGCCTCCACAAGCGCACTCAGATTCCCCCTGATGTCCCTTCAAGGATGGACAACTTAAGTTGTCCATCCTCACGAGCTCTCAGACTCACGACCTCACGAACTCCCGGAACCTCACGCATGCCCCTCCACTTCCTCGGCGCCAACCGCCAAGTCACCGGATCGCGCTACCTCCTCGAGGTCGCCGGCCTGCGCATCCTCGTCGACTGCGGCCTCTTCCAGGAGCGCCCCTTCCTCACCCGCAACTGGGAGGACCCGCCCTTCGACCCGCGCTCCATCGATTTCCTCATCCTCACCCACGCCCACCTCGACCATGTCGGCCTCGTCCCCCGCCTCGTCGCCCAGGGATTCCGCGGCCCGATCGTCACCATCGACGCCACCATCGACCTCGCCAAGATCGTCCTGACCGACTCCGCCGAGATCCAGGAGGAGGACGCCGAGTTCAAGCGCCGGCGCCACGCCAAGGAGGGGCGCAAGGGGCGCTTCGAGCCCGCCCCGCTCTACACCCTCGACCAGGCCAACAAGGCCCTCAAGCAGTTCCGCTCGATCGCCTTCAACGAACCGCTCTCGCTGAGCCCCGAGGTCACCGTCCGCTGGATCAAGGCCGGGCACATCCTCGGCGCCGGCTCGCTCCAATTCACCATCGCCGACAAGACCAATCCCGGGGGCGAGCCGCGAAGAATCGTCTTCTCCGGCGACCTGGGCCTCTGGAACAAGCCCCTCATCCCCGACCCCGAACTCATCCCCCAGGCCGACTACCTCGTCATGGAATCGACCTACGGCGACAAGGACCACGACGTCCAAGGCTCCGTCGAGGACAACATCGCCCGCATCGTCAACGAGACCGTCGCCGCGGGCGGCAACCTGCTCATCCCCACCTTCGCCATCGAGCGGGCCCAGGATCTCCTCTTCTATTTCAGCAAGCTGACCCGCGCCAAGAAGATCCCCATGCTCTCGGTCTTCCTCGACAGCCCCATGGCGATCGACGCGACCCAGATCTTCGTCGACCACCCCGACTGCTGCCTCGACGCCGAGACGGTCGAGATGCTCCGCACCGGCAACTCGCCCTTCAAGTTCCCCGGCCTGCGCTTCCTGCGCACGGGCGAGGAGTCCAAGAGCATCAACCACATCCGCGGGTCGTGCGTCATCATGGCCGGCGCCGGCATGTGCACCGCCGGGCGCATCAAGCACCACCTCGCCCACCACCTCGCCAACCCCGCGACCACCGTCCTCTTCGTGGGCTACCAGGCCCAGGGCACCCTCGGGCGCGAGATCCTCGAACGCCGCCCCACCGTCCGCATCCTCGGCTTCTACACGCCCGTCCGCGCCCGCATCGAACAGATCTCCGGCCTCTCCGCCCACGCCGACCGCTCCACCCTCCTCCGCTGGCTCGGCGGCTTCCAGCAGCCTCCCAAAAAACTCTTCCTCACCCACGGCGAGGAGGCCGTCTCGCTCGCCCTCGCCCAGACCATCCGCGAGAAGCTGAAGTGGGACGTCGAGGTGCCGGAATACCAGAGCGTCGCGCCGGTGGAGTGAATCCACGGCGCGATCATCGTCCACACTCACGCTTGCGAAAGCCCAGGCATTGCGTGCCTGGGTTTTGGTTTCAAATCACGCGCGCAATGCGCGGCGCGATCATCCTTCTCGAACCCACACCATCATCTCCCCCGCCGCGCGGTTGTCCCACGCGAAATACGGCACCGCTCGGATCTTCACCGCCCGCGGGCGCGACGCCGCCGCCCGGTACAACTCCCCGCCCCACTTCGGCCCCGACCGCCGCTCCGCCTTCCCCTCGATCACACAAACCCCGCCCAACAACCTCGGCTCGAACTTGGCCGTCAGCTTCGCCTTCCGCGGGAGCGAGACCTCGTTGAGCGCGCCGCCGTTGTCCACCTGCTCCAGGCAATAGATCATCGGCCCGCGCCGCAGCGCCACCCGCCCCGCGTCCATCCGCACCTCCGGCCGGGCCTCCACGCGCTCCACCGGCATCGCCAGATCGAGCTGCACCACATCCCCGTCGGCCCACTTCGCCTTCACATGCGCGTACCCGTTCTTCACCTTTCCCTTCAGCGCCACCGCCCTCCCGTTCACGCGCAGCTTCGCAGACCGGCACCAACCGGGAATCCGCAACGCCAACGTGAACCGAACCGGGGGCGCCGGCGCAGCCAGCCCCAACTTCAGCGTCACCTTCCCGTCCCACGGGTACTCCGTCCTCTGCTCGACGCGCACCGCCGTCTCACCGACCATCAACTCCGCGGTCGTCTGCGCATACAGGTGCACGTAGAGCGAGTCCTTGCCCGTCGCGTAGACCTGCTCGCCCACGGCCCCGATCATGCGCGAGATGTTGGGCGGGCAGCAGGCGCAGCCGAACCACTCCTGCCGGTGATGCTTCCCCCGGCTCTCCAGCGGATTGACGTAGAAGAACTTCTTCCCGTCGAGCGAGACGCCGCTGATCGTGCCGTTGTAGAGGCAGGTCTCGAGGACGTCGGTGTAGCGCGAATCGGGCTCGACCTGCGCGAGGCGCTGGGCCCAGAAGACCAGCCCGATCGCCGCGCAGGTCTCCGCGTAGGCCGACTCGTTGGGCAGGTCGAACGCGGTGGTGAAGCCCTCGTTGTGCGCCGACGGCCCGATGCCGCCGGTGATGTAGAGCTTGTGGTTGACCAAGTCGTCCCACAGCGCGTGGCAGGCCTTGAGCAGGCCCGCGTCGCCGATCTCGCCCGCCAGGTCCGCCATCGCGGTGTAGAGGTACATCGCCCGCACCGCGTGCCCCACCACCTCGCCCTGCTCGCGCACCGGCTTGTGCGCCTGGCAATAGGCGTGGTTCCCATAGTGCCCCGGCTTGACCGTCTCGCCCCGCGCGACCGCCTCGATGTCGAAGTAATGCGGCGTCGCCCCGCGCTCGTCGACGAAGTACCGCGCCAGGTCCATGTACTTCTGCTGCTTCGTCCACCGCGCCAGCTTCACCAGCGCCAGCTCGATCTCCTCGTGCCCGCAGTACCCGCGTTTCCGCCCCTCGCCCGGGCCGAAGAGCGTGGCGATGTAGTCGACGTACTTGCACATCACGCCGAGCAGCTTGCCCTTGCCCGTCGCCTCGTCATAGGCCACCGCCGCCTCGATCAGGTGGCCCGCGCAGTAGAGCTCGTGGCAATCGCGCAGGTTCGTCCAGCGCTTCCCGGGGTTCACCACCGTGTAGTGGACGTTGAGGTAGCCGTCGGGCTGCTGAGCGCCGGCCAGCAGATCGACGACTTGGTCGACCAGCGACTCGAGCGAAGGATCCTTGTGGGCCGCGAGGCTGTAGGCCGCCGCCTCGATCCACTTCGCGACGTCCGACTCCCAGAAGATGTGCGGCGGATTCGGGTCGCCCTGCTTCCACTCCAGCTTCAGCGCGTCGATGCGCCCCGTGGTCTTGCACTGGAAATACTGGATCGGCAGCGTCGCCTCGCGGTTCACCCGCTGCCGGTCGGCCCAGAATCCCGAGTCGAAGCGCACCTTCGAGACCTCGGCGGAACGGAGCCTGCGGGATGGTGTGGAGGTGGAGGTGGAGGTGGCCATGCGATCTCTCCGAAGCCGCCGCAGAGATTCACCCGAACCCCGCAGCGGCGAGAGCAGCATACCGGCAAAGTTGTGTGCAAGACCACGGCCTCGCGGCTCTGGGGTTCGGAGTTCCGCCTTTAGGCGGTCTTCGTTTTCCAAAGACACCGCGTAAACGCGGAACTACGTACCCCAGACCCTTGCACCCCAAGCCCGCGCACCGCGTGTTCTGCCCCTCTCCCTCTTCCTCCTCTGGCCGCAATTCCTCCTGCTCCTCCTCCTCCCGTTGCTCGCGGCCCCCGTCTACTTCCTCTGGCCCGCGCCGCCGCCGCGCCCCGACAACTACGACGACGACCGCGACATCCATCTCCACGCGACGCCCTCTGACTCCGACGAGTCGGCCAGCGCCCAGCCCGCCGACCTCGCGTGGAAGCCGGTCTATCTCGGGATCGACCTCGCCTCGATCCGCGCCAAGCAGCCGCGCCCGCTGCGCATCTACGTCGCGCGCATCGACCTCCGCGCCCCCGGCATCCGCTTCCTCGTCACCCCGCCCGGCCCGGCCCTGACGCCCACCGTCAAGTCGATGAAGGCCTCGACCTTCCTCGCTCGCACCGGCTGCCAGCTCGCGATCAACACCTCGCCCTACGCCGGCGTCACCGACCACGAGGACAAGCCGCAGCAGGTGCAGGGCCTCTCGATCTCCGAGGGCAAGGCCTACAGCCAGCGCAACCCCTACTTCGGCGCGATGCTCATCACGCGCGACAACCACGTCTCGCTGGTCGACCCGCCCTACGACGTCGCCGACGCCTACAACGCCGCGGGCGGCTTCCGCCTGGCGCTCAGCAACGGCGAGGTCGTCAAGTCGCCCGACGACAACATCCACCCGCGCTCCGCCGTCGGCCTCTCGAAGGACGGACGCTACCTCTTCCTCGTCGCCATCGACGGCCGCCAGCCCGGCTGGAGCGAGGGCGTGAGCCTCATCGAGCTCGGCGGGTGGATGCGCCGCATCGGCGCATGGCAAGCCCTCAACTTCGACGGCGGCGGCTCGACCTCGATGGTCCTCCGCGCCCCCGACGGCAAGCCCACGCAGGTCAACACCCCCGTCCACCGCGGCATCCCCGGCAACGAGCGCCCCAGCGCGGCCTACCTCGGCGTCTTCGCGCAGCCGCT
Source organism: Planctomycetota bacterium (assembly GCA_026386955.1). GTDB lineage: Bacteria > Planctomycetota > Phycisphaerae > Phycisphaerales > Phycisphaeraceae > JAPLMQ01. Next base: position 4,330 of record JAPLMQ010000060.1, on the reverse strand, counting down.
GCCGTGAGGCGCGGGCTGAACGACGATCCGCGGCCGAAATTACGGGCCGCGTTCCGCACGGCGCGCATTGGGCGCGGGGAGCGGGCGGCGCGCGGGCCAACAGCGGACGACGCGTGGCGCGTCGGCGGACGGGAGGCAGAGCATTTTCAGGCGTGCCACCCTCGTTTCCAGGCCAAAAACGCCAAAAAATTTTTTTGGAAAAATTCCGCCGCACCTAAAAACAAGGGGTTACGTGCGGTCCCCAGGGGGTTTGTCCGGATTTGGCCGGACACTTGTGCGGGTCTTACAGGAGGCGCACTCTTTTTTTTCCGGGCCCGTCCCTCGTGACGAGGGACCGCCCTAAAACGCCCCTTGTCCGCACGGCCGGGACGGGTACTGCCCGATCCCCTCGACGACCTCGCAGCAGAACCTCTTCCACGGCTTCCACCCGCGCCCGTGGTGCCGGTTGTGCGTCAGGTTCGCCATCGACTGCGCCATCGTCACCGTGTCGTCGTACGGATCCGTGTCCGGCCCGCCGTGCCGGCAGACCGCTCGCGGGAACGTCGCATGGTCCGACAGGATTCGCCGGAGATGGTCGATGCCCAGGCCCCAAGGTTGGTCGCAAAGTTCGCCGATGTGCGTGAAGCGCACGGCGCAGTCGGTCGCGTATTGCATGTCGCCCGCGCCCAGTGATTTCCCCGCGCGGGCGAGGTATTCCAGACGTTTCGCGCGGATGAAACTCGACATCTCGTCGCTCTGGAAATGCCCTTCGGTGCACCACAAGGCGCCCGGGCCGGAGTGCCGGCGCGTGCCGATGCGACGGAAGCTTTTCTCGACGATCAGCGCGTTGCCGTGGATGTCGGCCCACGCCTGCGAGGCCCGCCCCCAATTGTGCAGCGTGTACCGGCGATAGAGCTCCTCGAGGTGCGGGATGTCGCGGGCGAAGCGCAGCAGCGGGACGCTCTTGATCGGCCAGACGTCCTCGATCGGCTCGTCGAGCCAGACGCCGCAGGAGACGCCCGCGACGCAGCCCACGCCCATCTCGTTGGTCGTGCCCCAGCTCTCGATGTAGCCCGTGCGCGGGCGCTTGAGCGTGAGGTCGACCAGCTTGGGCTTGGCGACGCGCTTCTTGAACGGGCCCGGCGTGCGGTGGCGATGGCCACGCGGGCGCGGGGGCGGCGTCGACTCCGCGCTGTGCGAGCCGAGCACGCCGTCGGGCCCGATGAGGATGATGCCCGAGCAATTCCCCGGGCTGCGCTGGAGCTGGTAGCTCTGATACCACGTCTCCGTCTCGCGGCGGTATTGCACGTAGTCCAGCACCGCCGCGGCGGCGAGCTTGACCTTCGCGCCCTCGGCGAAGCCGCGCAGGTAGTCGAGCCGTTCGGGGTAAAGGTCCTGCAGTTCGGGGTAGGTGTTGTAGTCGGGCGGCGTTTCGAGGCGGGAGAGGACGTAGGCCTCGAGCCCCTGCCGGCTCATGGCCCCGAGGGAATGCTTGAGGTGTTTGTTCGCGAGGGCGTCGCGCGTCGCCTTCTCGACGCCGCGCGGGCCGAGCTTGTGGCCGGCCTCGCGGCCGTCGGCGTGGGGATTGTCCAACACGATTTTGATGGAGGATGCCATGGGTCGTAGTCTCGGGAAACAGGCGGGGAAAGTCCAGAAGGGCGAGGCGGCCTCGGTCCCCTCTCCCTCGTGGGCGCGCGGGTTCACTGCTCAAATGACGTTCGATCGTGCCACACCGCAGCCGAAGGCTGCTGTGTGCCGGTCAACCGGGGGCGCAGGGCCTGGGAGACGTCCGGCTCCACAAGCGTCGCGGGACACGGGAATAGCCCCTCGTGAATCTCGGCGCTTCTGTTCACTCGCACATAGCAGCCTTCGGCTGCGATGTGGCACGTCCCTCTTCTTGAATGAATCGCAACAGAACACCTCACAGGCAGAGGAGGATCGATCAACCATGCTTTGCACGACTCACATGCACGTTACAGCCGGGTTCGGACGCTGTATCGTAGGGGCGGCCCAGCTTGGGCCCGATCCACAGTCCCGGGGGACAATCAAGGCGGAAACGATGCGCAATCGCTGCAAGCCGGCGAGGGGATGGGTGTCTGAATCGCGAACCCGCACGGGCGTCGCGCCGACGGGGCTCCGCACCGCGCGCCGGCCGCTGTCCTGCGCGGCCGCGTGCCTCCTGGCGCTCGCGTTCCTGCTGCTCCTGCCCGCGTCGGCGCGGGCGGCCAACCAGCGCGTGCTCGGGCCGCAAGTCGGGTTCGAGAACTCCGACGCCGCGATCTGCCTGGGCATCGCCTTCTCCGAGCGGCTGGCGGAGTGCAAGAGCGTCGACGTGATCCGCGCCTCGCGGGCCGTGCGCATCGCCAACTGGCTCCGCGGCGGGGCCTTCGACCGCACCGAGCGCGAGATCTGGCAGGAGCTGAGCAAGTACGTCTCGGTCGATGCGATCGTCGACGTCGGCGACGAGAGCGCCGGCGTGAAGGGCACGCCGACGGCGACGCCCAAGCTGATGGTCCGCACCGCGAACGGATTGACCGTCGTCGCGCTCGAGGGCGTGGACGTCAAGACGTTCTACGCCGACCTCCCGGGCTCGACGTCGAAGCTGATCGCCGCGGGCTTCAAGGCGATGGGCCTGCCCGAGGAGGACCAGAAGCGCGGGGCCGAGGTGCGCATCAAGGAGAGCGACGCGTTCCGCTATTACTACGTCACGCAGGAGGCCTACGCCCCCTGGCCTGCGAACCCGTACACCAACGCGATGAAGATGCTTCCAGCCAGCCACGACGAGCATCCGGTGTGGGCGCTCGACGTCGCGACGCTCAAGGTGATGGGCGGGTATCTGCGAGCCTACGGCACCTCGCGCGACGGCAAGGAGCCGCGGCAGGCGCTGGCCTTCGCCCGCGGCGCGCTGCTGCGCGTGCTGGGCACGGAGAACGAGTCCGCGGCCGAGGCGCTGATGAAGCTGCCGCGGAACCCGAAGCTCGCCTTCGCGCTCGACGAGATGGAGGCGCAGTTGTTGGGGATCGCCCAGCCGCTGGTCTACGGCAAGAAGATCCCCGCGACGGGCAAGGCTGAGGCAGAGGACGACGCGCCTGCCGTCCCCGGCGCCGAACCGAAACCCGCCCCCGCTCCCGCCCCGGCCAAGACGCCGCCCGCGTCCGCCAAGCATGCGCCGGGCGCGAAGCCTGCCGCCAAGCCCAAGGCTCCCGTGCAAGCCGGCGAGGAGAACCTCGACGAGGAGCGCGTCAAGGAGATCGAGGACATCGCGGAGATGACCAAGGACCGCGATGGCCCGCCGGTCGAGGTGGTCGAGAAGCCCTCGGAGATCGGCGCGGTGGTCGGCAAGACGAACTTCACCGCGGCCGAGAGCGCCGGCGCGCTGCGGCTGCTGGGGATGATGGGGTCGGAGAAGGCGATGCTGCTGATCGCCCAGGCGGCGCGGCGTGACGACCCGATGGTGCGCGAGGCCGCGGCCACCGCGCTGGCCGAATATCCCGAGGCCGTGGGCATGCCGCGGCTCGAGGCGCTCGGGGGCGACGCCGATGCGAAGGTCGCCTTCACCGCCGGGCGCGGGCTCATGCGCCGGCAGCACCCGCGCGAGGACCTGCGCCAGCGGGCCGAGGCGATGCTCGACAAGCCCGAGCCGCACCGAGGCCAGGCGGCCCATCTGCTGCTGGCCATGCTCTCGACCAAGGCGGGCGTGAACGACGCGAAGCCGGCGGCGAAGGCCCCGCGCGGCGCCAAGGCCAAGCCCGCGGCGCCGGCCCCCGCTCCCACACCCACACCCGCAGCCGTTGAGAAGCCTACTGACGGCGAACCCGCGCTCGACGCCAAGGACCTTGCCCTGCTCGCCCGGCTGTCGACCGACGTCGACCCCGTCGTCCGCGCCCAGGCCCGGGCCTTGACCCCCCCGCCCACGGGCGATGACGCGAAGTGGCTCACCAGCGCCTTGGTCGACGCCGAGGGCGAGGTCGTCCTGGCCGCCCTCAAGCGCGTCGGGCCCAAGCCCGCGGGCGAGATCTACGCCCGGCTGGTCACGCTTGCGAACGACCCCGACAACGACCTCGCCTGGGCCGCCCGCGAGGCGCTCGAGCCGGCCCGTCCGACGGAGGCCCGCCCGGCCGTGCAGTTCGAGATGGCGACCGCGGCCCCGTACCTGCGGCAGAAGATGGTCGAGCGGCTGCGGAAGTCGGCCGAGCCCTGGGCGCGGGAGGAGATCCTCCTCGCCTGCGCCAACGCCGAGCCGCACACGCGCATCGCCGCCCTGCACGCGATGGCGGAGCTCGACCCCGCCCAGGCCCGCGGCCCGCTGCTCAAGGCCATCGACGACCCGCACCGCCTCGTCCGCCTCGAG
>JAPLMQ010000266.1 GCA_026386955.1 Planctomycetota bacterium | reverse complement strand
GCTCCGCAAGCAGGGCGTCCCGGCGGTTGACGCTGCGCGCAAGGGGCCGCCCGGGCCGGCGTCGACAAGCCCGCCGCACGCCCCGCGTCGCCGGCCACAACGGGCTGGACGCGGCTGTGCAAGGAATACCGGACAGTAGTGCTCCGACGCCTTGACAAACACAATCGCGCCAACCACAGCGGCGTAATAGAAGGGCAGGTGCCACCAGCGTCGTTCTGCACGAGGCTGCTTCGCGCGTCGCCAACCGCGCTCGATCCCGATCGCCGGAATCAAGAAGGCGACGAAGATCACCAAAATGTCGATCAGGTCGCTCAGCACGCGTAAGCCTCGGGCGATTCTTTCTCGAACCCCAGAAAAATAAATCGCATCGCTCATCGCCTCCAGTCGAGCAGCACGCCGAGGTAATTGGCGGGGATATTTCCGGGGGCGGGGGTCAGGATCATCTCAAACGCCTTGGCCGCGTCGCGGGCGGGGAAGCGGTGGCTGATGAGGGGAAGCGGATCGAGCACGCCCATGGCCATGAGCTTGAGCGACGCCGCGACGTGGCGCCCGCGCAGCGTCCACGGGAAGAAGCCCTCATAGACGACGCCGTGCAACCGGCCAAGGTTGAAGTCGGCCCCCTTGTAATAGCCCAGGAAGACGAACTTCCCCTCGCCGCGCAGCGCCCCAATTGCCGTCTCGACCACGCGGTGGTTCGCGGTGGAGTCGACCACGATGTCCGCCCCATCCGGCCAAAGATCGCGGACGAACTTCACCAGGTCGCCCTTGCCCACGTCGACCACATGGTCGGCCCCGAGGGCCTTCGCCGCCGCCAGCCGCGCGGGGACCGAGTCGGCCACGACCACGCGGCAGCCACGCAGGGCGAAATGGCGCGTCGCAAAGAGGCCGATGATGCCTTGGCCGACGACCACCACGCGATCGCCCGGCTGGGGGTTGGGCATCGTCGCCCCGAAATAGGAGACGGCCGAGATCCCCGCAAACGCGGCCTTCTCCGACGGGACCGACTCGGGGACCTTCACGACGTAGCAGTTGGGCGCGAAGAGATCCCTCGTGGGGTCGACGTTGAGGATCGCTGGGCTCTGGTGCCCGCCGCAAAGCTGCCCGACGCCGACAGGCGCGCGGGGCGAGAAGTACGTGACCCGCTCGCCGACCGCGAACCGGTCGCCGACGCCTTCGCCCACGCGCGTGATCCGCCCCACCGGGGAGTAGCCCAGCACGCGCGGATTTGCGGCCTCGGCCATGGAGATGATGTAGCTCTCCGTGCCGACGCTGATCGCCGAGCATTCGAGCTCGACGAGCAGTTCGTTCGGCCCCGGCTCGCCGATCTCGATCGTGCGGAACTCGACGCGCCGGGGATCGACGGGGACGACCGCCTGGGCTTGCATGCACGGCTCCTGCTCAAGTCGCCATGGAGGGGCGCGTCACCTTAACACCGCGCCATGCGGTCGGCGAGCATTGCGCGTGAACCTCTCAAATCTGAATTGCTCGGCGAATCGCTGGCCCGCCGCGGCCCGGGCGGTTACGGTGATCTCGCCTTTCATCCGCAGCTTTCTCCCGCACTTCCCGGACTCCCCCCATGCCCCGCCCCAACATCCTCTACCTCCACTCGCACGACACGGGCCGCTGGCTCCAGCCCTACGGCCACGCCGTGCCCACGCCCAACCTCCAACGCCTCGCCGAGCAGGGCACGCTCTTCCGCAATGCCTTCTGCGCCGCCCCCACCTGCAGCCCCAGCCGCGCCTCGCTTCTCACCGGCCAATGGCCCCACTGCTCGGGCATGATCGGCCTTTCCCACCGCGGCTTCGCCCTCAACGACTACACCCGCCACCTCGCCCACACCCTCCACGCCGCCGGCTACTACAGCGCCCTCGCCGGCATCTACCACCTCGAAGGCCCCACCACCGCCGCCCTCCGCCCCGCCCCGCGCGAAGGCTCGCCCAACGTCACCCTCGCGGGCTACGACGTCGCCCTCGAAAAGCCAGGCGCTCCCGCCGCGTGGGCCCGCCCCTCGACGACCGAACGCGCGATCGCATTCCTCCAATCGCCGCCCACCAAGCCCTTCTTCCTCGACGTCGGCTACTTCGAGACCCATCGCCCCTTCCCCGCGCTCGTTCCGGGGGCCGGAATCGGCGACGACCCGCGCTACACCCTCCCCGGCGACACGCTTCCCGACACGCCCGGGACGCGCGCCGACCGCGCCGGCTTCAACGCCTCGGCCCGCATCCTCGACGCCAACATTGGCCGCGTCCTCGCCGCGCTCGACGAGTCAGGCTTGGCCGACAACACCCTCGTCATCTACACCACCGACCATGGCCCCGCCTTCCCCGGCATGAAGTGCAACCTCACTGATCTCGGCATGGGCGTCGCCCTGATCATCCGCGGGCCGGGCGGATTTTCCGCAGTTGCTTCCGGCGGGAAAGTCTGCGACGCCATGGTCTCGCACGTCGATGTCTTCCCCACGCTCTGCGAATTGCTCGGGATCACGCCGCCCGCGTGGCTTCAGGGGACCTCGATGATGCCGCTCCTCCGCGGGCAGGCGAGTGAGATCCGCGATGAGCTCTTCGGCGAGGTGACCTACCACGCCGCCTACGAGCCGCAGCGCTGCGTGCGCACCCGGCGGTGGAAATACATCCGCCTCTTCGACCCGCGCCCGCACCCGATCCTCCCCAACCTCGACGAAGGCCAGAGCAAGGATTTCCAGCTCGCCCATGGCGGGCGCGGACGCCCGCAGCAGGCGGAGATGCTCTTCGACCTCGCCTTCGACCCGCACGAAGCCCACAACCTCGCCCCCGACCCGCGCCACGCCGCGCCCCTGCGCGAGATGCAGGACCGCCTCGCGCGCCACATGGCCACGACACGCGACCCGCTCCTCCAAGGCCCCGTCCCCGCCCCGCCGCACACGACGATGAACCGCCCGGAGCAGCTCTCGTACCACGACCCGAGCATCACCGTGGGCGATGAGCCGATGCTGCCGCCGAGGTGACGGCAAACCGGCTGGGCCCAAACCTCATCAATTCCCGGGAAACGCCATGCCATCATCGAAGCCGCCTTGCCGCCTCTTCTTCATCCTCGCCCGCGAGGCGCGGGTGGGCGTCGTCTTCCGCCGCGGCCCCAGCCGCAAGGTGCAACTCCTGCGCTGGGACACGGGCAGCGACGCCATCGAGCCCGGGCAATGGTTCACCGGCCGGATCTACGAACGACGCTGCGACCTCTCGCCCAGCGGCGACCTGCTCGTCTACTTCGCCGCCAAGCAGACCCGTCGCCAAAGCGAATCGAGCTGCACCGCCACATGGACGGCCGTCAGCAAGCCGCCCTATCTCACCGCCCTGGCGCTCTGGCCCAAGGGCGACGCGTGGGGCGGCGGCGGCCAATTCCTCGATGAGCGCACGCTCGCGCTCAATCATGGCGACATCACCCACCATCCCTCTCACGCGCCGGGAAAACATCTGCGCGTGAAGCCCCAACACCTCTGCGGCGAGGACTCCCCGCTCTTCGATGCCCGCCTCGCACGCGACGGTTGGCGACTCGAGACGCGCGGAGAATGGACGACCTCCTGGCCACCAAAGGCCGACCCGCCTGAGCGCACAGTCAAGCCGCAACCCGGCGGCGAACTGACGCTGCTTCGCCGACAGCACGGGCTCTCCACGAGAAAAGGTGGGCACGACCGCACCTACCTGGAGTCATTCGCGCTGCGCGCCCCCGGCGGCGAGGAGACGCCCATCGACGGCGCCGAGTGGGCCGACTGGGACCAGCGCGGCCGGCTGGTCTTCGCCCGCGCCAGCTGCCTCTTCGCCGCCAATCCCCAGCCGAGCGAACCGATCCGCGAGCGCCTGATCGCCGACTTGAACGACGCCACCCCCGTCGCGATCAAGTCGCCCAAGTGGGCTTGTCAGTGGTGAGGAGTACAGGCCGGCAGTGGCGGCCCGCGCACACAGGATCACTCGGGAAGAAGGCTTCTGCCGTATAATGCCCACGTCGACGAGGGAGCCGAGCGATCGGCCCGCCGTCGCCCCGCGGGGTGTAGCTCAGCTTGGCTAGAGCGCCTGCTTTGGGTGGTGCTGGGGGTTCGCCAAAAACGCTAATTAACAGCCGAAAACTCGCGTTTTTTTGGATTTTCGCTGATTTGTTTTCCGCGTGTTTTCCGCAGAATGAACTCGTTTTTCGCCATGATCGCTGATGTCCGGGCGATCGGATGTGACGTCCAGGTCGATTGTTCTTTCATCTGCGACACGGCCATTCCCCGGGACGTCAAGCCCATTGCGCGCAGAGTACTGATCATGCCTCCCGTGTCGTGCAACAATGAAATGGCCAACCACGTCAACACTGATCGAGTGTGATCGCACCTGGTTTGCCTCTTCAAGTCGATTGTGGGTGCGATGCGTCCAGACGGTCCACACCGGTCAAGCGTGCGGTGATGTCCTTTCCCTCAAAGGCACAGTATGTCCCGTCGACCATGAGCCCCCCCGCCACCGCGCCAGAAGCATCGAGCCGAAGGTGAACCAAGGATGCGTCGGTCGACAGACCATGCTGGCGGTTGATGGCGTGACCGAGGCGACGGGTCCAGACAATCCGGTCGCTCTCCCCAATGGCTGAGTCCAACCGGAGGCAACCCGCGCGCCGGGCGTCGTTGATCGCATCGGGTCCCGTGCCGCTGGTCACCACCGCGGCCGGCTGGCTGCCCGCAAACGGGATCAGAAAACTCGCCATGTCGCCATGCCAGGGGTCGTAAGCGTGAGCCGCCAGACGGACCATGGGTGCCGGGTTGCAGGTTCGGCCCCACTCAACCGGGAGCCAGCCGCGCATCGGATTCCGCTCGCCCTCGTACAGGGCCATCGTTGTTCCCGCCAACACCACGGGAAAGGTCATCAGCAGGTTGCCTTGCGCGTGCCGGGTCACGACCTGCCGCGTCACCACATCACACTCGGCCGGGCCTTCGCTGAATTGCCAGCACGACTCGATGGTGGGCTTCCGCCCCTCCACGCATGTGTGATGGATATGGTCGAGCACGACACCAAACCGACGATGAATCCACAACAGTGTGCGATGGTGCTCGCCGAATGCACCGGACCCGTGGCTGTGATTCGCCCACGGCCAGTATCCGCCGCCGTACAGCCCTTCCACCATCGTGTACCCAGCGGCCTCGGAGACCCGAAGCGCAACTTGGCTCTGCGACTGATCCCAGCCGTTGAAATTGACGGTGTTGTGGTGTGCCGTCCGGTGGCCATAACGCGGGAACTCGGCCGTCTCAAAGGTATACCCCGGATCGACCAGCAGTGCCCGGCCATGGGCAAACAGCGTGATGCTGTTGCGGCAGGGTTGCCAGTGATAGCTGCGCCGGGTGGCGGCATCGAACGTGAGGTAAGGGGAACTGGCCGTCCAGTCCTCCCGGATGAAAACCTGGGAGGCATGGGGAAACCAGGCGCAGGTTTTGGGCAGCCGATCGGGCAGCCCGGCCTCACGTCGAAAGGCGGATCGTGCGTCGAGCACCGAGGAGTTCGGCTGGATCACCGCGGGCACGTAGCCACTGTCATGAAGCGATATGCCCCCACCGTCCGGCCTCGTCGCGGCAAGCTGGTAGTCGTCCATGGCCGCCACACGCTCCGTTGGCACCTGTAAACCCAGTTCCGGAAACGCCCGCGCCAATCGCCAGAGAGGCCGGATCGAATAGAGCACGCAGCCGTGGTAGCCGGGAGTGGCTTCCATGTGAGCGCCGTCGGCAAGCACCTGACGCCGAACCGCATCGTTCAGGATCCCGCGCCCCTGATCAAGCCACGCCGCCGCTTCGGGCAACCCCGCCAGCCGCAGGCCGGTCAGGAGCAGGACTTCTCCGTGCAGGAACCGGATGTTGCGGTCAGGAAAGACGTGGTTTGACAAGTAGCGCATGTTCGCGAGCACAGCCCTGATCATCAGGGCCATGAAGTCTTCGTCGAACGTGGCGCTCAGCCTGAGTTGGCCCAATGCCTCCAGCCAAGCCCCCACGCGAACGTCGTACTGCGTCTCCCCATCGCCGGGCACGGGAGACCAATCGTCCACGGGCGGATGGTCGCGTAGGAATGCGTCGATGTACCGCCGAGCTGCTTGGGCGTAGCGCTCGTGGCCCGTGGCGCGGTACCCGGCCACCAGCGGTCCCAGCATGTGAAACCGCCTGAGCACCATGATGATGTGGGCGGGGTTCACCGTGTCGTTGGCGTTCCAGTCCACACCATCGAAGTTGATGCGGGTCCACACGCCGCTGGGCGAGCGATAGACGTCGCCGGCGATCGCGTGCTCCGCCTGATCCTGAAGATCGGCGCTCCATTCCGACGTGCCGTCGCCCAACACGCTCGCCAGACGGCGATTGACGACGTAGAGCGAATCAACCAGTTCCCGCGTGTTCATGCTTTTCCCTCTTTGGTTGGTCGCCCGTCGCTTCGATGCGGCGGGTGATCTTCGTTCCGCTCTTCGGTGTTGCGGGGCAACCGCAATCATTCAAACTTTACAGATGACAGTCGGTCTGGAGAACCGGTCCTCCATGGCCATCTCCGCCGCTCGCCGACACCCCCAACGCGCGCCGGAGCATCACCTTCCCGCTGGCGACCAATTCTGTCCTCTCGGATGGCGCGACCCTCGGCGTACAGGCCCGGGCGGCATCGCACCAGCGGCGCTCGAAGAGTCACATCAGATTGGGCGGGCTGATTGGCCGTCTGCGGGCCGCGGCCTGCCGGGCGTCACGCAGGCTCACCAGCACACACCACCGCCACGCCCGCGGGGGCGACAGACCCGTCGGCGCCAGACGGACCCCGTTGCCCACGGCCGTAGTCGATGTCGGGTTCGGTGAGGCTAAGGTCACGGCAGAGCGTCCATTCTCTAGACATCCTTGGAGGGTGTGACGGCCGTCAACCTCGGCACGGGCAAGACACATGTGGCAACGGCGCTGGGGATCGAGGCCTGCGGGCGGGGCAAGAAGGTCCGCTTCTGGCAGGTGACCGAACTCATTACGCAGCTGATAGGGACCCGAGAGGAACGGGTCCTGGAACGGATGAAGCAGCATCTGGCCAAGCTGAACCTGCTGATCCTGGACGAACTGGGCTACGCGCCGGCCGGGAAGCTGGGCGCGGAACGGCTTCTCGACGACATCAGCCCCGCGCGTCACGGGCGTTGGCCCGACGCAGCCAAGACTGGCCACGACCCGCCGCGTGAACGAAGTGGTTGAGAATGCCAACTGCACGTGGCCAGGGCGGATCTGGTCTTCCCGTCTTATTCCACCCCGCCCCGCCGCAACTCTGCCAATCCCTTGCACAGGGTTGCCTCCACTCCCTTGGCCAGTGGAGCCGCGAAGCCGTATTCGGCGAAGCTTTCGATTTCGTAGCCGCCCTCGTCGATCATCCGCGACACCGGCAGGTAGAGTTGGGCACCATTGGAGTATCCCAGGGGGAAGGTGACGCCCGAGCCGCAGGTCTCCAGGATCAGTCGGCCCAACTCGCCGACCGGCTCGCCCTCCAGCGCGATCAATCGCAGCCCGCGTCCTAGCTGGATGCCCTGCAGCGTCACTTCGGCGAACGCTTCCGGAGGCCACCCGCGGTCGAGCAGTCTCAGCCGGTCGCGTGCCCAGATGCGGCTCTGTTCATCGGCGTCAGGGTCGTCGGCAATCGTGTACAACGAAGCTCGCGGCGCTGGAGCCTGGAATGCCCATCGCGTCTCCACCGCCGCGGTGCGCAGGCGCGGCTGGACCGCCGTCAGCCCTTTGACCAGGGACGCAATGATCGGCTCGGCCACCATCCGGGCGGCTCGCTCCACCGCCTCCCACGGGCCGGAGCGCCAGGTGGGACCGGCGCTGTCGGTCACGTCAGCAATGGTGCGGGCCTTGGTATCGCCGGCACAGCCCTGAAGGAACATCGTGCAGGTCTGGCCCAGGTGGCGATCCACCAGGTCGCACACCACGCCTGGATAGTCCGCCGAGACCAGCCAGCCGCTGATCGTGCTGGGGTGGCACGAGGCGCTGACCAACGCACAGACGACGCGGCTTTGCTCGTCTTCGAAAAGACACACTGGCACGGCATCGCAGACGACGCCCTCGGGGTACGGCCGCCACTCAACGCCGCCCGTGGGTGTGGGGCGGCGGCGGCTGACGGGCAGATCGGTGCGGGTCATGCCCGCACGAAGCGTGACCGGTCGGCGAGCGCCGCGGGCGGCCTCAACGGCATTGAGCGTCGCCTGTCGAAGTTCGCGCAGGTAGAGGCGGTCGGTCTCGACGCCGCGGTCGAAGTAGTCCCACGTGTGCGTAGCCGGCCCGGTGTGCGTATGGGTGCAGTTGATCAGGATGCGGCTGGGACGCAGGTCGGTCTGCCGACCGATCAGACCCTTGAGGCGGTCGATCTCCTGCCGGTCGAGGAAGCAAAGGTCATAGGCAAGGATCAGGGCATCCTCGCCGTCGCGCGTTAGCCACAGGGCGCGGAGGTGGAGGTCATCATGCACGCCCTCGCTGGGCTTAACGCGGTCGCGGCGTCCGTAGCCGACCAGCCGGGTGCCAACCGACGGCGTGATCCGAAGACGGGCGAATCCGGCGTGCATTTTTAAGCACTCCTGTTTGTACGCGGTATGACGACGGGTGTCGATGGCTGATTCTACGGGGCAGCGAACACCGCGTGCCCCACACCCAGCAAGGCTAGCTCAATCACCCGGTCAGGTTCAAGAACTCGAAGGAGCTGCAAGGACCGCTGAACCGCGTAGTAGCGAAGCCCTCGGGGTGGTTGGTTCCACCCGCGCCAGCACCGTCGCCAGATAAGATAATTGATCCTGCGAAGGTGGCCCTAGGGTAAGTGGTCAATAATGGTCCGGTGGCGGTTGTCTCCTCGGAGTGTGATGAGCCCCCGTTGCGCCCTCGATACGCAGACAGCAAGGTACCCGAGCGATGACCTGTTCCAGAATCGACCGCATCTCCCGGCTCATGCCGGCCCTGATCACCCTCACTGAACCGTCTTAACGCGATGGTCAGTGCATGCGACTCTACGCTCCGCTTGTCAGATCGAGCCCTCAAATCCCTTATCGAGTGTATCGCCGATGAATGAGGCTCTTGCCGATCCCTTGGGGCTGATCCCTCTGGCTTTGCCCGCGCACCCGCGCGTCTTCGTCACGCGGGCTCATATCGAGTCCACTCGCGAGAGTGCCGGAAGATGCGCCTGGCGGCGAGCCGCGTTGGCACTCCTGCGCGAACGCTGCAGGCGAGCCCCGAGTTTCCACGACGATCCACAGGCACCGCTGACGCCGGACACGAAGGGCGCCTACAACGCCATGTTGTTCTACACGACGCGTAACGCGATGGCGTTCAACGTCACACGGGAATCGCAATATCACCGCGAGGCGGTTAGATCGTTCCGACAATTGTCGGCCTCATACGCAAGGCGACCGCTGACCGGGCACGACTGTCGCGCGGTGGGGGGCGGGATGTATGAGGCGGCGTTCATCGCGTGGTTCGGCTGTGCGTACGACCTGCTCGCGGCCGAGGGCTTCTCGGATGCGGACCAACGAGTGCTCGATGAGGCGTTGGATGCTTGTGTTGAAGTCATTGAGGCCAACCCGCACCGCACCTGCTCCAATCACAACACTTGGGGCTTCCGCGCGGCCCTGTCCGTGGCCGGGGCGAAGGGCGACCGGCGGGGCATCCACGCCGTGCTCTATGGCAGCGGCGAGGGCAAACAGCGCCGGTACGGGTTCATCCACCAGTTGCGTCACGACCTGCTGGCCGACGGCATCGAGTGGGAACACAACCTGCGGCACCACTTCCTGACGCTGGAGGTCTATGCCGATCTGGCCGACCGCTGTCGGAACCTGGGCATCGACATCTGGCATCGCACGTTTGCGTCGGCCGAGGAAAACGAAGGCGCTGATCGGCATCGGGACTATGGCCCGAGCGGACAGAAGTCGCTCAAGAGCGCCTTCGATGCGCCGCTGTACCAGCTTTTCCCAAGCGGGGAGTTCCCGCTCTTTGGGGATTCGCGGGTCACTCACCTGCGCGCGCTGGCCGGCTGGGGCATCTTCTACGCGCTGGCGTACGAAGCCTACGCAGACCCGCGCCATGCCTGGGTGATCAACCGCCTCGAAGAGCTGTGCGGCCCGAAGGTCCAGCCGGAGTTGCCGGCGATTCTGCAAACCGCGGCGGCCGACCTTGACTTCGTCCGCCTGCATCGCGACGTTTGGCCCCGCGGCCACTTCAGCCTCAGCGATGATGCCCGGATCGGCCTGACCGGACAGCACCGCGGCGGCTGCACGCTCTTGCCGACCAATGGATCAGCCCTGCTCCGCTCCGCTCCAACCGAACCCGCGGCCCCGGCGGCGTTCCTCTTCTGGGGCCCACACAGCGCCGGCCACCAGGGGCCAGCAGCCCTGAACCTCGAACTCTACGCCGGCGGGCGGCGCCTCACCGATGCGCCATGGTCGGGCTCGTTCGACGATCCATTGCACTTGAACTGGTGCCGCACGACCATCGCCCACAACACCGTCACCGTCGATGAAGTATCGATGTATCCCTACGACCAGCCGACAGAGTCGATCTGGGAGAGCGACGAATACCACGGGAAGATCTCCGACGGGAAGTTGCTCTGGTTCTGCCCCGACATCGAGTTCAAAAGCGTGCGCGCGTTCAACGATCGGGTCTATTCGGGCGTCCGGCTGGACCGCACCGTGGTCGTCGGGCGCGAGTTCGTACTCGATTTGTTCCGATGCCTGAGCGATCAGGAGCACCTGTATGATTGGGCCATGCACTGCCCGGCTGAGTTCCGCACACCCGATGATCTGCCGCCGGCGGATCTCGGCGTGGCCCGGGGCTATCGCTATCTGCGCGATGCACGCCGCTGGCAGCCTTCAGGGAAAAGACCGGCAGGCGCGTTCACGTGGGCCTTTCCCGCCGGCGATTGGAAGGCGCAGGTGTGGGACGCGGCATCCGCCCAGGTCATCCTGGCCCGCAATCCCGTACCCGGGCCTGAGAACGGCTTCCCGGGGTCGGACCATCATCCTGAGATGGCCTGTTCAACCTTGCTGGTCCGGCGGCACGCGCGATCCGCAGCGTTCGTGACGCTGTTCACCTTTGCCGCGACAGGACAATTGCGACCGCAACTAGCCTCCGTCAAAGGCGAGGCTGCGGGCGACATCCTGATCACGATCAACCCTCCAGGTCGGCAGGAACTGAACTTCCTTGTCCCGGTGAACGGTACAGGCCCGACGTTGAGTTAAGCCGGGTCAACTCGTACCCGGGCAAGACCGGACGGACGGCCTTGCTGGTTCATTGACGCTCGAGGGGGCGCGCGCGACACTGAACAAGCTTGGGGGTTCGTGCTAATGATGAACCCGAATTGCGTAATCGGGTCCAGAAGTGGAGCAACGACCGCAATGACCCCCAAAGCAATATTGATTGGCCATTTACCACCACCGAACCGCCGGTGAAACTTGGACGACTCTACCCGCAGATCACGATCTGTTGCTGGTGACTTGGTTTACAGTCGGGCGCACAACCTGATGGGCGGCCACGCGACCCGCAGGAGATGAAAGTGACGGCGTTCTGATGAAGACCCTTCGACTGCGCGCGGATTTCTATCAACAGTTCGGTGCCGATTACACGCGTGACGTGCCGGGCGAAGGCTATGGCGGGTGGAAGACCGCCAATCTGGACATCGCCTGGCAGCACACCGCCGTGGTGGTGATGCACGCGTGGGACGTGCTACCGATGGATCAGGACCCCGCTGGCTACAGTGAATGCGAGTACATCCCGCGGGCCGATGCCATTTGCCGGAACGTGTTTCCCGGACTGCTGGCGGCCATTCGCGCGAGCGGCTTCACACTGTTTCACGTGGTTGGGCACAGCGGCTACTACGAAAACCTGCCGGGCTACCGGCGTGCGGTTGCGCTCGCGGGCCCGGAGCCGGCGCCGTTGCCGCGGGTCGAGAGCGATCCAACCCTGCAGAAGCTTCAGCAGTTCCGATCCGAAAACGTCTGGCCCGGAAAGGCGAGTCTTGCGGTGAACGCGAAGAGCACGTTCGCCACCGACTTCCATCCCGCCGCCCGTCCTCGGGGCGAGGAAGGCGTGGCGGCCAACGCGCATCAACTCACAGCGCTTTGCCGGTCTGCCGACGTCAACCATCTCGTCTACGCCGGCTTCACTATCGGCGGCTGCCTGCTGACCTCGCCGGGCGGAATGGTGGACATGCAACGGCGGGGCGTGATGTGTTCGGTGCTGCGCCAAGCGGTCACCGCGATCGAGAACCGTGAGACGGCGCGGCAGGAGCTATCCAAGCAGCTCGAACTCTGGCGCGTGGCGCTGCTAAGTGGGTTTGTTTTCAACGTGGACGATTTCATGGCGGCCCTGCGAGGGGGGACACAATGAGGCTTGCGATACGGGGCACGCGTTTGTTCATCGATATCGAAGGCGCGGAGTGGCGCTGGCGCAAGGGAGCGTTGGCGCACTTTCCGCCGTTGCTGATGCTCCACGGCGGGCCGGGGGCCAACCACACCCGATTGAAGCGGGAATTGAGCTGGCTGAGCCAGTGGCATCAACTTGTCTTCATCGACCAGCGCGGGTGCGGCTTTTCCGACCCCTGTCCCCGGCGCGATCTCACCCTGGACAACAACGTGAAGGACATCGAGGCGGTGCGAGTGGCGTGCGGGTGGGAGCGTGTCGGGCTGCTGGGCTGGTCCTACGGCGGCATGCTCGCCATCGAGTACGCGGTTCGCCACCCGGATCGGCTGAGTTCGCTCATCCTGCTGAGCACGGCCGGCAGCGGTGATTTCATGCGCTCGTCACAAGCGTTCGTTGCCCGCCATGGCACGCCCGCACAGGCCTGCGGAAGGTGCGGGTGCCCGTCTTCATCGGGGTGGGCCGTCGCGATTACATTTGTCCGGTCGACCAGTCGGAAGCGCTCAAACACGCCTTGCCGCAGGCAACCTTCAAGGTCTATGAGAAGTCCTCGCATTTCCCCTCGTGCGACGAGCCCCGCCAGTTCCGGAAAGACCTGACGACGTTTGTGAGAACAGGTGCTGGCCATGGAGATTGATACCAAGCCGACACCAGAAAAGACAACGGGCATTCTGATTCCACCGGCGCAGGTGGCGCGCCTACGGGACAAGGTTCGAACCCATGCCTGGGCCGCTGCGGAACGCGACAGGATCGTCGCCCTGGCGGAGCCCTGGCGCAACATGACCGACACCGAGTTGCGTGGTCTGATGTTCGGGAACACGATCAAACGTGCCTGGAGCGTGTATCTCGGCGGGGCTTGTCCTGTCTGCAAGGGCAACGTGCCGTTCATGTCGCCGATCGATGCCTTGCGCCATCCATGGAAAGTCCGATGCCCGCACTGTCGGGAACTGTTCCCTAAAAACGACTTCCACGCCTTCTACCAGTCCGGCTTGGATGCCGAAGGCATTTTCGACCCCGCCCGTGCCGATCGCTCGCTGCTGTTCAACGCTGAGCATCCAGATACGCGGGATCCCCTGCATCAGTTTGGCGTGGACGATGGGGAAGGGTATGTGGAGGGGGAGCATCGCTGGCGCTTCATCGGTCACTACCTGATCCGCGGGCAGTGGCGGCAGTGGGTGCTCGACGGCCTGCTACACCTTGCCGAGGCCTACGTCCTGACAGGTGATCCTGAATACGCTCGCAAGGCGGACGTGCTCTTCGACCGCGTCGCGGACCTGCACCCGACCTTCGACTTCGGCAAACAGGGCATCGTCCTGGACAACCAGCCCGGCGACAGCGGGTACGTGTCCACCTGGCATCATGCGTGTCTTGAAGTCCGTGAGTTGGCGGTGATCTTCGATCACCTGTCTGACGGCCTGAGCGCCGCAACTCGGCAGAAAGTCGCCCAACGAGTTCTGAAAGAGTCCCTGGCCAATCCGCACAAGATTCGCTCCAACGCCCCCGAAGCCGACATCACTCGGATCCTCATCCTGATGGCCCTGGATTGGCCCACCAACCGCGACGAGGTCATGGGTCTGATCGATTCGATGATGCGGGAGTCAACCGCCGTCGATGGTCTGACCGGCGAGAAAGGGCTCATTGGCTATGCCGCTTTCGCCCCTCGGTCATTGACGCAACTGTTCTCGCTCCTGAGCCTCATGGAAGGTGACATCGTCGGCCATTTGCTTCGACGACACCCACGCCTGCAATCGCTTTTCCGATTCCATATCGACGCCTGGTGTCTGCAAAAGTATTTTCCCCTGATCGGTGACTACGGATACTTCGGACAGCGCGTGGAACGGTATCCGGCCGTCTCGTGGGACGGCTCCGTGGGCGAGCCGCCTTCCACCCCCTCGGCGCTGACACCCTCGGCGTTCTCCTTTTTCTGGCGACTTCACAGCCAGTTCAACGACCCGGTTTTTGCTCAGGCCCTGGTCCACGCCAACGGCGGGACGGTCCATGGACTCCCGCACGACCTGTTCACGGATGACCCCGCCGCATTCCAACGGTCCGTGCAGGCGGTGATCGAGCGCGAGGGCGCCGAGTTGAAGACGACCAGCGTGAACAAGGAGGAATGGCGCCTCGCCATTTTGCGGTCGGGGCGTGGGCGCGACGCCCGCGCCGCATGGGTGAGCTACGACTCCTTCGGCCGTCATGGCCACGCCAACGGGATGACCATCGGGCTTTGCGCCAAAGGACTGGACCTGCTGCCCGACAACGGGTATCCGCCGCTGAAGTTCGGACACAGCGGGCCGCAGTTCAACTGGTATTGGAGCACAGCGGCACACAACACGGTGACCGTCGACGGTCGAAGTCAGGCGCGGTTTGACGGCAGGACCACGCTCTGGGCGCTCGGGCCCTGGGCCCAGGCGATCCGGGTTGAGCCCGACATGGAAGGCATCCCTCTCACAGGCCCGGACCACGAGCAAGTGGGGCTCTGTCTGACCACCTCCGGCAGCATCCTGCGGGTCCGTGTTCAGACGCGAGCCGAGGACGGTGTCTGGACACCGCGGTTCGAGGACGCCTTTGCAAGGGCGGAACTGGGCCCGGATTGGAAAGTCCTCGACGGCGCGTGGCGGATCGAGCACGGCCGGCTGACCGGATCGGGAACCCTCCTATGCACGCGAAGGTTTCCAGGGGCCCAGCGCCTGGAGTTCGAGGCCGTCAGCCACGACCCGGTGCCCTGCGATCTGAGCGGCCTGCTGGCCACCGACGGACGAGGGGCTGGGCACGGCATCTACTTCGGATTCGGGTGCGACTACAACCAGAGATCCCTCATCATGTACGACCGGCGCTCCGCGAGAAACCGCGCCGCGGCGGAAACCCACCAGGTCCGGATCGTGCCGGGTCGGATTCACCGCATCGTCTGCGAGCACGACGGCGCCTGGCTGCGGCACTGGGTCGATGGGGCTTTGATCCAGAATTGTGTAAACGACGGAATGCCGCACCTGTCGATTGATCCGCACGAATCGAGCGCGATCAAGCGATACGCCCGCACGGTTGTTCTCGTCGACATCTCGGAGCGGGACTGCTACCTCATCGATCTGTTCGAGGTCGTCGGCGGCCGCGACCACGCCAAGTTCGTGCACAGCAATTTTGCGACGATCGCCACGACGGGCGTCGACCTTAAGCCGGCACCGGATTACGGGCACGGCACACAGATGCGAAACTTCCGCTGCGCGGCGGACGCGGCCCCGGGATGGTGCGCGGATTGGACGATAGAAACAGCGGAAACTGGCGAGGCTTCGGATCGGACCGTGCACCTGCGTTATACCGACCTGACCGAGGGCGCGCAGGCAGGTGTTTGCGATGGCTGGGTCGCTCGGCGCGGCGAAGAAGAGGCCTGGATTCCGCGGGTCATGGTCCGGCGGCGGTCTCGGGGCGAAACACTTGCCTCGACGTTCGTCGCGGTTCTCGAACCCTATGAGGCGCATCCTCAAATCGACAAGATTCAACGGATATCGCCGACAAGCGTGGACATCACGTTACATGATGGCCGGCGGGACCGCTTCGAGTGGAAGCGGGATGGGTGTATCCTGCTGGTGCGCCGCGGACCCGATGGGAAAGAGGAACGCTGTAACCCATGAGCGGTCAGGGCTCGCAAGGAGCTGGCGACCCGCGAGGATGTCGCCGACGGCCGACGAGGCCGTGGCAAACACGGTCGAGGAAGGAACGTTTCGTGAGCAACCCGTCAACCCAGGCCCGATTCTCACACGACGCGCTGCGCGCCGCGGCCGAAGGAGCGCTGACCTCCGCGGGTGTGCCTGCCGCGATCGCCCAGGTCGAGTCGGAGCTGATGGCCGAGGCGGACCTGATGGGCACGCCATCGCACGGGGTGCGCATGTTGCCCCGGCTGATCCAGGCCATCCGCAACGGCGGGGTGCGACGCGCGCCTGACCTGCGGCTGTCGCACGATTTCGCCGCCACCTGCGTGCTCGAAGGCGACCGCGGCCCGGGCCGTTATGTGAGCGTGCAGGCAATGAATCATGCGGTCGACCGCGGCAAGCGCTTCGGCATCGGCGCGTGTTTGGCCCGTGAGACCAGCCACTGGGGACGCGCCCACGCCTACGCCTATCGCGCGGCGCAGGCGGGCCTGATCGGCATCTGCACCACCAATGCGCTGCCGAGCATCCTGGCTTATGGCTCCAACAAGCCGCTGCTGGGCAACAACCCGCTGGCGATCGGCGTGCCGCGCGGACAGGGCCGCGACCCGGTCGTGCTGGACATCGCCATGAGCCAGGCGGCGGTCGGCAAGATCGAGACGTACCGCCGGCTGGGAAAGAGGACGCCGCTGGACTGGGGCCTCGACAGTGCGGGCCAGCCGACGGACGACCCGGCGGCGATCCTCGCGTCGCGCAAGTTCCTGCCGATGGGAGGCCACAAGGGCGCGGGCCTCGCGCTCATGCTCGAAATGCTCACCAGCGTCCTGGCCGGCGGGGCGCTCTGCCACGAGATGGCCAGGACCGACGCCTCCGGCGCCGACGCGCTGGGCTCCAAGCTCTTCATGGCCATCCATCCCGAAGCCTTCGGCGACCGAGCTCGCTTCGAGCAGCGTGCCGACGACCTGCTGGATCACCTCCGCAATTCGGTCACGGATGGACCGGGCGAGGCGATCCATTACCCGGGCCAGCACGGCTGGCAGACGCGGGACCGCTGCCTGGCCGAGGGAATCCCGCTTGATCCGCAGACGATCGCCGACCTCCAGGGCATCGGCGTGAAACTGGAAGCCAAGGCATGACCACGACCCGAAAGCTCCGCGCCCGGGTCGCACCCCGCGTCCTGCCCGCGCCCAAGACACGCGATCCGATCGTCAACACCTTGCTCCTGAGCCTCGGCGTCGACAAACGCGGCGTCGAGAGCTTCTGGATCTCCACCTACAACCGCAACGTCGGCGCCACCGGCCTGCGCCTCGACGAATGGGGCAACTGCCGCGCGTATCGATTCCCCTGGCAGCACGAGGGCTTTTACAGCTCGGCGCATGTCGGCCATGACACGCTCTGGCTCTGCGGCCGGCTCGACCGCGTCGTCCGGCTCAACCTGCGGACCGGGGCGTTCAAGGCCTACGAAACCGGCGCCGCCAAGGCCCGCGTCTTCGAGGGCATGATCCACGACAAGGCGACGAAGAAGATCTTCGTCCTTTCCCAGCCGTTCCACACCACACGAACGATCGCGCCGTCGGTCGGCGTCTCCTTCAGCATTCACGAAAAGAGGACCATCCGCCTGCATGAGATCGAGATGGCGGAAAGCGTCTCCCGCGCCTCATTTCCCAATGGCGACGGCAGCCATTCGATGAACGTGCAGATTCCGGGCGAATCGCTGGTGCGGTGGGACCCGCGGGATGAAGCCGTCCAGGCGCGCCTGCTGACGGATGCGCCGGTGCTGACGCAGGACGGCGCGGAGAAGCGCCGGTGCCGTCTCGTCGGCGACGACCAGGGGCGTTGGTACATGCCGGGTTTCGGCTGGTATCACCCGCTCCGCAGGAAGTTCGAGGACAGCGGGCCGAAGCCCGCGGTCGAGATGGCGTGGTTTGCGCGGCGGGGCCGCCGTGTCCTTGGCGCGCTCAACGAGGGCAGCGACATCTCCGTGCATGTCTGGGACTGGGACACCGGCGCGATCACGCCGCTGGTGAAGATTCCCGACTGCGATGTGTTCAACGTGAACGTCACGCGCTCGGGCAGGCTCGTCGCGGTGAACGCCTTTGGCGTGTTCTCCCGCTTCGACATCGCCACCGGCGCGCTCGAGGCGTCACGGCTCATGCCCACGGAAAACTTCGGCGACGCGCTCGCGGTCTGTCAGATCGACGACGACCGCATCATCGGCACGCCCTACGTCAGCTCGCGGTTCTGGGAGCTCAACATCCGCACCGGCCAGGGGATCGACTGCGGCCGCGTGCAGACCGCCTGGGGACAGGTTTCCGCGATGACCCGCGCAGGGGACAAGACCTACCTGGCGGCCTACGGCTCGGGCGAGTTGATGGAGTACGACCCCCGTCGCCCGCTCTGCTTCCCGGAGAACCCGCGCCGCGTGGCCGACCCGCCCGGAGGGATGCGGCCGGTGACCATCGCCAACGACGGACAAAACGTCTACTACTCATGCGCGAACGACTACGGCCACCTCGGCAGTGTTGTCACGCGGTACGACGCCGCTGCGGGCCAAGCTCGCTACGCGATCAACCCGTTGGGCGACCAGCAGATCGTCTCGCTTGCGCATGACCCGGCGCGGAAGTCGCTGATCTGCGGCACGACGTTCCACGCCGACAGCATGTCGAAGACACCGACGGCCGACACCGCCCTGGTCGCCGAACTCGACGCGAAGACATTGAAGGTCAAGCGACGGGCGCCCGCGCCCAAGGGGACGGTGATGATCCGGGTCGCGGGCCCGCTCGACGATCGCCGCTGGCTATGCACCATGCACGACCACGTCTCGCGCGGGCCGAGCAAGTGGATCGCCCTGGAACCCGGAAAACTCGGCCGCTTCGCCTCGGCTGAACAGCACGACCCGCCGCCGCATTTCATCGGCGAGTTCCTCTACGCCGGCACACCGGGCCGGTTTGTGCTCAACATCGAAGACCGGATCGAACTCTGGGACATGAATAGGGGCAGGCCGCTGCGGACGCTTTTTCGCCCGTTCAACCCGAGCACGATCGACGGCTATCTCATCAGCGTTCAAGGGCGATCGCTGTTGATCCTGCGTTCGACGGAGGTGATCGTCGTCGAGAACTGCCTGCCCGGATGATTCTTGGGGCGCGATTGGGGGTGGGGAGAGGCTGCGGTCACCCGCCGCAGATGGATGGTATACGCTCGCTGTGAACCGCTGGCGGTGTTCATCAGGAAGAGCCAGACAGGAAGGACACGGGTAGACTGCTCCCAATTGCCTGGCGATGTTCGTGGCCCGGAAGACTGTCAGGAAATGAGTGTAAATGGACCTGTCGCTGATCATTGGCAACCTCCTCAACGCGCCCGTGCTGTTCTTCCTTCTCGGGACGGCTGCGGCATGGGTCAAGTCCGACCTGGAAATCCCCAGCCCCATCCCCAAACTCCTGTCCCTCTATTTGCTCCTCAGCATCGGATTCCGGGGCGGGGTTGAACTGGCGCACGGCGGCTTGTCGGCGGGGGTGCTGACCATGCTCGGGGTCTGTGTTGCGATGGCCCTGCTGGTGCCACTGTGGAGCTTTTTCATCGTTCGCCTGCGCCTAGACGCTGCCAATGCCGCCGCCATCGCCGCCACCTATGGCTCGGTCAGCGCCGTCACCTTTGTCACCGCGGTCAATTTTTTGCGCCAAACCAACGTGCCTTTCGGCGGGCACATGGTCGCCGCCATGGCGTTGATGGAATCGCCAGCCATCGTCGTTGGCATCGTGCTGGCCCGGATGAGCGATCGCGACACCACGGGTCCGTCGTCCTTCTCCTGGGGCAAGGTCTTTCATGAGGCGTTTCTCAATGGCGCCGTTGTCCTCCTGCTGGGCAGCCTGGCCATCGGTGCGATCACGGCGGACAAGGACGCGAAGTCGTTGGCGGCTTTTGTGGACCACCCATTCAAGGGCGTGCTTTGCCTCTTCCTTCTGGACATGGGCTTGGTCGCGGCACGGCGGATGGGCGACCTGCGTCGGTCGGGGCTGTTCCTCGGGCTCTTTGCCGTCGCCGCGCCGATGGCCCACGCCCTCATGGGAATTGGTTTGGCCAAGCTGATCGGCGCGGGGGTGGGCGATGCCCTGCTCTTGGCCGTGCTCTGCGGCAGCGCCAGTTACATCGCTGTTCCCGCCGCCGTGCGATTGAGTCTGCCCAAGGCCAACCCCGGCCTTTTCGTCCCCATGGCGCTGGCGATCACCTTCCCGTTCAACGTCGTCCTGGGCATCCCGCTCTATATGAGCCTGATTCAGCGGTGGTGGACCTGACCCATGAAAAGCGTCAAACGATTCGAGATCATCATCGAACGACTTCACGCCCGCGACGTAACCGACGCGCTCGAGCGCGCCGGCGTCACCGGATACAGCATGCTTCGCGACGTGACCGGCACGGGTGATCGCGGAGACCGCGCTGGCGACGAACTGACGGAGGTGTTTCGCAACTGCTGCGTCATCGTCGCCGTCCCGGTTGAGGCCGCCGACAAGGTCGTCGAGTCGATCCGCCCGCTCCTAAAGGCTTACGGCGGTGTATGCCTGGTCAGCGACGCACTCTGGGTGAATCACTGAGTACCTGATCCAGGGGCCGCGTGGCAGAACCGGTTGTCCTTCCGTCATCAGCATGGGTAAAGCTCCAGGCCCCCGCAGTGGAAGAAGATGCCGGTCCTGAAGTTCTGGCGGTTGCGGAAGCAGCAAGCAGGCCTTGCGTTTGATCGTCATGATCTTGCTGTTGAGCCCCACGGCCACGCCGTTGGCCACGGGGTGCCGGTGGTCGTTGACGATCTAGCTCAGCCGGGTCTTGGCCATCAACGCCACCTTCTTGACCGGCTCCAAGGCGCTGTGCCGGACCCGGCCGTACCAGCCCTTGAAGAACTGCCGCGCCCAAGTCTCGCTGGAGTACCGCCAGAGGTGGGCCAGCGTCTCCTTGAGCGCCAGGCCACTCCCCCCCCTGGACAACCTCATCCCGAGCGCTGCGTTTTTCGACCGCCGACCGCTCCGTTTTTTAGCCAACGTTCACAGGTTACGCTGTACAGAATCGCTTGCGGCGTTTGTCAGCAAGAGCCCAACTGGGAAATCCCAGCTGATCGGGAGCCGAACCATGCGTGTGCTCGTCATCGGCGGAACTGGACACATCGGCAGCTACTTGATCCCCCGGCTGGTCCAAGAGGGACATGATGTTTCCGTCGTGGCTCGCCACCCCAGGCCGCAATACACCGATCCGCGCTTGGGCTGGCCCCTGGTGCGCTGGGTTGTGGCCGACCGCATCGCCGAGGAACGGGACGACACGTGGGCCAAGAGGATGCAGGGCATGGATGTCGACGCGGTCATCGACCTGCTTTGCTACACGCCGGAACAGAACCAGGTGATGTACGGCGCCTTCCGCAGTCGCGTCAGCCACTTCATCCATTGTGGCACCGTCTGGGCCTACGGCCCGCCCGACCGCGTGCCCTACGAGGAGTCCTTTCCGCGCAGGCCGATCACCGACTACGGGCGGAACAAGGCCCGGATCGAGGCGTTCCTTCATCTGAAGCACCGCCACGAGGGGTTTCCGGTGTCGATCGTTCACCCTGGTCATATCTCGGGGCGACGGTGGTTGCCCATCGATCCCCAAGGCTCTCGTGACGGCGTTGGCGTCTACGAAAGGCTCGCCAGCGGCCGGGAGGTCTATCTGCCTGATCAAGGCGCCGCCACGATCCATCACGTGCATGGCGACGATGTCGCCCAACTCATCCAATGCGCACTGGACAACCCCAGGCCCGCGATGGGTGAGAGCTTCAGCGCCGTGGCGCCCTATGCCCTGTCTCTGGTCGGATGCTGCCGTGCGGTGGCGGCGATGTTCGGCTCCAAACCAAATCTCAAGTTCATCCCACTGAGTGAAATGTCCCGGCACGTGGGGGAACGGTCCGCCGGCATCATCGCCGAGCACGTGACGCACACGCCCTGCGCCAGCATCGCCAAGGCCCAGCGCCTGCTAGGTTACGCCCCACGCTACACCACCGAGCAAATCTACGCCGAATGCCTTGAGCACTGGCTGGAATCAGGCCAGTTGGTGTTGCCCAGTTGAAGCTTGTCCGCGAAGTGCAGACGCCGCCATGACCGTGCGCCATCCGGTTGCCGAAGAACGCCGTGCTGCACCGCGGGGCAAAGAACGGCGGACAGATTGACGGAACCCCCAGACGCAGGGGTCATCCGAAGGTCGAGCATTCGACCAACCCACGAAATCCGTCTAACAAGAGTCGTATTCCCGGTATCTTGCTCCAAGTTGGCCCGCGATGGTCGCGGTCCAAAGTCCAACCAGGAAATGTCCGTGGAAATGAATCCCGAGCTTTCACGGGAACTGGGCTCGCTGATCGATTGGTCGCGCCCGGACCTTGCCGGTGGTCCGGAACACAAGGCGTGGATGGCCGGCAATGCTCCCGCCGCCGCCGGTGTCTTCCTCCGCCATCTTCGCCAGAGACGAGGCGTCGACTTTGGGATCTCCCCACAGGCCCTCGATCAGGCGCAGGCCTGCGCCACCGACGCGTCACGTACGGCGGCCCGCGGCACAGTCCACGCGGCCATCAACAGCCCGCTCCCCGCGCCGCGCTCCGCCATTGCCATCTTCTGTCTATCGCGCGAAGCGCTCTGCCTCGGTGCCGACGCGGCCGCCTATGCCGCCATGGCCGAACGGTTCACCCAACAGCGCGATCACTGGGGCAAAGGCGGCTTCGGCTCGGCCAGCCACGTGGGCAAGTGGCTCCGCACCGCGGTGGTGCACGGAGCCTGCCCCGATGCCGCTCTTGTCGCCCCGCTGCTATGGCTGGAGAAAGAGGTGGAGGCCGAGTGGGCTTGGTGGCGAAATGCCGACGAGGCCGTGCTCGGCTGCGAGGGGCACAACCTCTGGGTCACCGCCTACGGCGGGTTCTTCGTCGCCGGCCTGCTCTTCCCCGAGATCGGTGCCCTTGCCCGCTTCCGCGACCTCGCCCCCCACTGGCTCGAACGCGAGACGCTGCTGATCCTCCAGCCCGACGGATTCAGCCGCGAACGCGCCGGCTACCACTGGGGCACCGTGGGCGAACTTAAGGAACTCGTTCACCTGGCGGAGGCCAACGGCATCCTCATGAGCGAGGCGGTGCACGATCGCCTGCGCACCGCGGACGAGGCTCACTGGAAGCTCATCCTCGCTGACGGCGACATCCCCATGGTCGGCGACACCAAGCCCCGCCGCACACCTACCGATCAGCCGCTCAGCGCGCTCCTCACACCCGCGGGAACGCCGCCACTTCCCGAGCTCGACACCTGCCTTCCCGATTCGGGCTACTACGTCATGCGCAGCGACTGGACCCGCGGCGGCGACTCCGTCTGCATCGACGCCGGCACACGCGGCACCCATGTCACCAGCCACGACCACGCCGCCATCTTCCACCTCATCCTTCACAGCCGCGGCCGGGCCATCCTCATCGACAATTCCTCCGGGCACTACGGCCAGAACCCCGCCCGCCAATGGCGCAAGAGCTCACTAGCCCACAACGTCGTCACCTGCGACGGCGAATCACAGGTCCCCGCACTCTCCGAGTGGCGATGGGGCGCCACCGTCACCACCACCATTGACGCCTGGTTGAGCCGCCCCGCCTGGGCCTACTTCTCCGGCGTTCACGAGGGCTACGCCCGCCTCCCCAAACCCGTCGCCGCGGCCCGGCGGAAGCTCCTCTACGTTCGCGGCCGGTACTGGGTCCTCATCGACCGTCTGACCCACGCCGCCCACGAGGACGAGCACACCCACGAACTGCGCTTCCACCTAGGCGAGCCAGCCATCTTGGCCCCCGATGGTCGCCTCACCACCCACGGCGACGGTGGCAACCTGATGATCGTGCCCGTCCCGGGCACCGTCACCGTGGGTGGGGGCAATGCCGGGGGCGGAACAACGGACGCCGGCACGCTCGGGCCCTGCCCCTTTCCCCTCGACGGTTACGACAACCCCGAACAACTCGTGTACCTCCAGACCACCAAGCGCCGCGGGCTGTTCGTGACGCTGATGGTTCCATTTACCGGGACGGCCGTGCCCGACGTCAAGGCTCGCCTGCTCGATGTCGAGATGGACCGCCGGCACGTCGAGCGGTGGGAGGCGACGGCGCTGGAGATCGAGATCGACGGCCGGCGCGATGTCTACGTCGACCTGCACATGCAGTGGAACCTGGCTTGGAAGGTCGCCGAGTTCACCGGCACCGCGAGGCGGTTCCACTCGCGGCTGGGCGAACTGACGTAACCCTCGCCCTCGGTCATCCCCCAAGACGCCGCACCGGCAGGGCGGGCCCGCTGCTGAGGATCTCCTTGATGTAGTAGCTCGATGGGGCGACGGGGCCGTGTCGTGCGAGGCGTACCTCGGGCTGTGGCAGGCGCGGTAGGCCAGCACGTGCCGCCACGCCCATCTTTGAGACTCAGCATCATCAAGTTGTGATCGTTTCAAGGGAGGTTCGTCGGACCTGGCCGCGATCATGTTCTCTCGTCACGTCACCCCGGGCGCTCACGGCCATGGCGAGGGCGCGACGCAGGACGAGGGCTGACCTTGGATGTCCCCTGTCGCGAGGAAAGAAGGGGCGGTGCGGAGGTGTTGTGAAACCGCTGAGCGACGAAAGACTCTCGACCGACCCGGCACGCGGCATGACGTCATGCAAAATGGTCGGCGACGGTTGCTGCTCAAAAGCCTGTCGGGAAATCCCAACCTACTGATCTTTTCCCTTGTATCCGATGCGTTTCCACACCCTCCGCGCATGTTGGAGGGCATGCGTGCTGGGCTTTTTGATGCCATGGATCGAGGGCGGGGCCTTGCCGTCGCCCGTGCCATCGGGCCAAGGTGACCAGCGGTCGTTTTCATGCTTCTTCCGATCGGATTCTTTCTTGAAATCGGGCATGTCCTGCGGGGCGCCGTGGGCGAGCGCGCTGCGCCAGGCCAAGATGCCGGCAGAGCACATTGCGACGCCGCGGTAGCAGTCGAGGTAAGGCGGTTGACCCGAGCGGATGGCGTTGGAGAAGTTGAAGTTGGTCCAGAAATCGCCGCCGCCGTGACCGGCCTTGGCGGCGAGATCCCCATGCTCCGGCCAACTCGGGCGATACCTGCGCTCCTGCACTTGGCCTCTTGGCGTGAGCCAGTGCTCATGAAAGACGCGGACGCCAGGGGCCACGGTTTCGATGAGACCGCCGGTGCCGTGCACCTCGTATTTCACACGGTGCTCGCTGCCGATGCCCAAGCCGAGGACGCGGAAGACCGCCCCGTTGTCCATATGGCACATGATGACGCTGCCCGCATCCCCGTTGCGAACATTCGTGGGGGTTTTGACATTCGGGTCCACCATTGAGAAGCCGTTGACCTTCACGGGCATCAGGTCGGTGATGTACATCAGCGGCGCCAGCGCGTGCGAGCAGTAATACGTCGAGGGTATCCAGTTTCGCCAGTGTTTGAGCCCGGGTGACATGGCGAGGAGGTCGTCGGCGGTGCTGGGATGGTTGTAGACGCCCTCGCCGTAGAGGGCGGTTCCGATTTCACCGGTGCGGTAAAGCCGGCGGAGTTCCTGATTGGCCGCGGTGAATGGGTAGTTCTCCGCGAACATGTAGGTCATGCCCGTCTTCTCGACAGTGCGGCACAATTCAACACCCTCGGCGATCGTGGCGTTCGCCGCGGTCTCGCTCATCACGTGCTTGCCGGCCTTGAGCGCCTTGATGGCGAACGGCGCGTGCTGGTGGAAATAATTGGCGAGGATCACCGCGTCGAGGTCGTGCTCAAGGAACTTGTCATAGTCGGTGTAGGTGGCGACTTTGAATTGTTTGCCGACCTGCGTGAGGCGATCCTCCCAAGTGTCGCAAAGTGCGACGAGCTTCATGCCAACGACTTCACCGGCGCCGGCAGCAAAGCTCTGTCCCCGTCCGACGCCGATGACGCCGACTCGGATAGGCTTGTGACGCGGAAACTTTCTGGCCATTACTATGCTCCTGGCGTTTGCACCTGACCGGGATTTCCCAGTGGGCTTTTGGCCAGCGAACGTCGCCAACCGCTTCGCACAGCGTAATGCTGCGAGCCGGGGAAGAAAAGAAACTGTGAGAACAGGGCCTCCCGTTGAGCAGTGACGCTAGGGATCATGGATCCCCATCGTCGTGAGCTCCGGCCGTGTGGCCTGCGTTTACCAGGGCACGACGGGCGATCGCCTCTTCGTCACCCTCGTCATCACCAAGCCTGTTCTACAATCTTCGCGCGTCGAGCCGGGAAGCTAGCCGGCCTCGGTGGCGGGTGAGGCCGACTAGCTTCCCGGCTC
>JAPLMQ010000280.1 GCA_026386955.1 Planctomycetota bacterium | reverse complement strand
TGGTGAGACACACGGAGACGCAAGGACTCGGGGAAAGGGCTTCTTGAGCCACTTCCGACACGGCACGACGCACGGCCAGCCTCCACGGGTGGACAAGCCACCCGTGGCACCCGATGCGCTTTGTCAATCCAGCGCTCAGTAACCCAGAGGGTCGCCGTCAATCTCGGCGCGGCATGCTTGGCCCTGCGCGCAACCGGTGGGCTTCGCGGATTCCGGGGGTACCGCTTCAACCCACCCTACAAGAGACGAATCCAAGAGACGAATCGCATCTCCGCGCGATTCGTGCCGCACCGCAGCAGAAGGCTGCTGTGTGCGGGTCGACCGGGGCGAGAAATGGGCGATCGATCGGTTCCGCTTCGCCTTCGGCCGGGCGACAGTGCCGATGGCGCGACATTAGCGTCCGGATCGGGGCTTCATGGAGCATGGAGCGGCACTGGAGAGGCCGTCGAGCGGGGCGCGGCGGCCCATTTTCGGACATCCCACCCTCGAAATCACGCCAAAAACGCGGGTGCTTGTCCGGGAATTTCCGGACACCGCGCCGAAAAATCAGGGGTTGCGGAAGATTTCCGCGGATGAAAAAACGCGACTTGCGCGCCGCGGCGATCCGACGGTTCGACCCGTCCGCGCGACGCCGAGGAACCCGCCGCGCGCGATCGCGGCGCGCGGCCTGCGCGACGATCTCGCGACGATCGAATCAACGCGCTTCATCTCACTCACTCGTCCCGAACATCCGGTCCCCTGCGTCGCCCAGGCCCGGGAGGATGTAGCCGCGGTCGTCGAGTTCGCGGTCGACCGCGGCCGTGATGATCCGCACGTCGGGCGCCTCGGCCGCGAGGCGCTCGATGCCCTCGGGCGAGGCGAGCACGCAGATGAGACGGATGTCTCGGCAGCCGCGCGAGCGGAGCAGCTCCAGCGCCGCGAGGGCGCTGCCGCCCGTGGCGAGCATGGGGTCGAGCAGCAAAACCGCGGTGTTGGCGATGTCGGGCGGGAGCTTGTCGTAGTAGCTCACGGGGCTCAGGCGGCGCTCGTCGCGGAACATCCCGATGTGCCCGACGCTCGCGTCGGGCAGCAGCCGCTGCGCGCCTTCCGCGAGGCCCAGGCCCGCGCGGAGGATCGGCACGAGCGTGACCTTGCCGCCTAGGCGCTGGCCTGGGAAGGGCTCGAGCGGCGTCTGGATCGGCGCGGATTTCAGGGGCAAATCCCGCACGGCCTCGTAGGCGAGCAGCTCGCCGAGCTGGGCGATCACGGCGCGGAATCGGCCGGGGGGCGTCTGCCGGTCGCGCGCCTCGGTCAGCAGATGCGCGAGCACCGGGTGGTCGACGACGCGGACGTGGGAGGTCGGCGTGGGCATGGCGCGGGGGGGGTGGCGGGGTGGGAAACGGCGGTTTTGGAGGGTCGATTTCGCGCAAGCCGTGCGGAATTTTTGGCGTGTGCAAAGGCTGGAACGGGCTTGGCTTGGAACGCGAAGACGTTGTTTTGTCCGGAATTGGCCGGACGCTTGTGCGGGTCTTACGGGGGCGGTGCGCGCGTGCGGAAACGGAAACGAAACAATGTTTTTCAGGAATCGATTGAAGGATTTTTGGGGGAGAGCCGCGGGGGCGAAAGGGGGGGCAGGCGGCTAATTCTGCGCATAAAGAAGGCCGAGCGTGAATCCAAATGAGGGGACGGAAAAGTTCATTTAGGATCGACTGGAAGCCCGCTCGGCCAGTCTCTCTTCACACCAGACTATTTTACCGCGCTTGGTCTGCTTGCCGTTGACCTCCTTCCCAATTCGTTCGTCTGCATCAATAGTCGTTCAGGAAGAGCTCGAAGTCAAGTTTTTTTGCGATTCACGACAGATATTCACAATTCAAGGACGTCTTATATGAACGCCATGGCCCTGCATGCGGCGGCGGTTGCGCGTCTGCATCTGCCTGCAAACACTTCATTTGCAATTTTTGGGGGCCTTCTTGACCATGCCCGCCAAGAGGTCGCGGTTGACCGCGTCCCAAGGCCGGCCTTCGTGCTCGCCTTCCTTGGGCGTCTCGAGGATCTTGGGCACTTCCGCCAGCGCGGGGTGGTTCATCACCACCTCGAACGCCGCCAAGGCGACGTGCCCTTGGCCGATGTGCTCGTGGCGGTCGACCCGGCTGCCGCGCGGGGTCTTCGAGTCGTTGATGTGCATCACCCGGACCCGCGAAATTCCCAGCACCGCGTCGCATTCCTCGAAGACCGCCTTCGCGCCCTTGGCGCTGGTGAGGTCGTAGCCGCCCTCGAGCATGTGGGCGGTGTCGAGGCAGACGGCGACGCGCTCGGGCGCCTTCACGCGGTCGATGATCGCCTTCAATTCCTCGAACGTCCGGCCGAGCGTCGTGCCCTGGCCGGCGACGATCTCCAGGCAGGTGACGACCTTGAAGCCCGGCGTCATGGCGTGGATCGCGTCGAGCGACTCCGCGACGTGGGCGAGCCCCTCGTCGACCGTGCCAGCGAGCGACGCGCCGGGGTGCGTGACGGCCAAGGGGATGCCCAGGGCCTCGCAGCGCTCGAGCTCGCCGCGGAACATCTGGGCCGATTTTTCGCGCGAGGCGGGGTCGGGCGCGCCGAGGTTGATCAGGTAGCTGTCGTGGCTGACGGTGGAGGAGAGGCCGGTGTCGCGCAGGTGGTCGCGCCAGAGGCGGACGGTCTCGTCGGTGAGCGTGGATTGGCCGGCCTTCGATGGCGCGTCGCCGGCGAAGGACTTGCTCCACGAGCGCGGGTTGGCGGTGAAGACCTGCACGCAGGGCATCTCGAGCTCGCGGGCGGAGAGCAGCGCCTTGTGGAGCCCGCCGGCGATGGAGAGGTGGGAGCCGATCATCATGGTGGGATGATAGCGGAGCGCGGGGAGCGCAAGGCTTCGGCGCTGTTGTTTGGCGCAGGAAAAACCCAGGCGCGGCGGCACCTGGGTTTTGGGGGTTCGATGTTGTGCGCGGCTCTGTTCGCTTCGTTGCTGGCGTCGTTGCTCGCCGGATTATTTCGCGAACGGCGTGATCTCGTACTTCATCTCGCTCTGCCCGTGGATCTCGAATTTGTCGGCGATCTTGATCTGCAGGGCCTTGCTGACGTGGTCGAGCCCCTCGCCGTGCGGGTGGGGGTTATGCGGCTCGGGGGCGGGGGAGAGCTTCACCGTGCGCGGCTTGTCGAAGGTGATCTTGATCCCGCCCTTGCCGTTGTTGACCTCGACCGCGGCGACGTTGTCGACGCCCGCCTCGATGACCGGGCCGATCGCCTTGCCCGAGGCGTCGAGCGCGGTGAGCGTGGTCTCCTTCACCACCATGACGGGGATGAGTTCCCACGCCTCGCGGATGAAGTCGCTGCGCGGGTGGAAGACCGAGCGGTACTGGAAGGCGTCCTTGTCGAGGGCGGCGTCGACGATGCGGATCGTCGCGGCGATCGACTTCTCGCCGAAGGCGTAGTCGCGGACGAAGTTGACCGGCGCGGTGACGCATTCGCCGGTGGTCTTGACGGTGTAGGCCTTGGCGTCCCAGGCGACGGTGTTGCGGGCCATGCCGGTGTTGAAGACGCGGCCGTCGGAGAGTTCGCCGCAGGCGGCGGGGATGGTGAGGTCGCGCCAATGCTGCAGGGGCCAGCCGTATTCGCGCAGGACGCGCCCGACGACCATCGCGCCCACGCCGTTGACGGAGAGGCCGGCGATGCCGCCGCCGTTGAAGTTGTTGCTGCCGCCCAGCGAGAGGTCCATCCAGAAGGGCGTGCGCTTGCCGGAGTAGAGGATGGCGTAATAGGTGCCGCGGCGGATGGCGAAGAACTCGTGCCCCGCGCCGATGTCCTCGAAGAAGGGCTTGTCGAACTCGCCGGGGAACGGGGCCGCGGGCAGCACGCCGCGGGTGAGGCGCGTGAGCACCAGCGCCTTGGCGCAGTCGGGGACGGCCTTGCCCGGCTCGTAGGCGGGGTCGGCCAGGTCGTAGAACTGCGGGCTGTTGCCGTGCATGTAGCGGTAGATGCGGGCGGCCCATTCGGATTTGCCGGCGATGTACTTGTAGCCGTTGCCCCAAGTGTGGGTGATGGCGGACATGGCGATGCGGGCGTTCCACGAGGTGGGGCCGACGTAGGAGCGGTTCTTGGGGTCGTTGGGCAGCGTGACGTAGCAGACCCACTTGCAGAGCTTGTCGACCAGGTCGTAGACCTTGGGGTCGCCCGAGATGTTGTAGAGCCTGCCGAGCTGGTAGAGCGGGTAGGTGCAGTAGCCGCCGTCGGCGGAGAAGTGCTCGCGGAAGTAGCCGGTGGCGGAGCGGCCGGAGTGGGGCCCGTCGAGGGCGGTGGCCATGCGGTCAAGGTAGCGGGCGGAGAGGGCCTTGAGGCGCTCGTCGCCGGTGATGAGGTAGGCGTGGTAGAGGTTGAGGGGGATCGTTGTGCGGCCGTTGGAGAGGACGAGCTCGAGGCCGTTGGCGTAGAACATCCGCTGGGCGATGGCGGTCGCGCCCTTCTGGAAGGCCTTGAGGACCGCGGGGTCCAGGTCGTTCTTCATGCACCAGACGGGTTCCCAGTTGTCCCAGTGGAAGCCCTGGGCGTATGCGATGTTGAGCTCGCCGTCGTCGTAGATCACCTCGCCCGCGCGGTAGCGGTACCACTGGCGGATGAGGGCCATGGTGATGATGTTGCGCAGGGCCTTGTTCTGGTGGAGGGCGTTGCCCTTGAAGGGCATGAGGTAGAAGACGGCGAGGTCGTCGATGTTCAGGCCGTCGAACGTCGGGCCGTCGAGCAGCTTGGCGAGGTTGAACGGGCCTGCGGCGAGGGCGGCGTGGACCTTGGTGATCGCGGCGTCGACGTCTTCCGGGCGGCTGCCCGAATTCCAGAGGTGGACCTGGATCTTGGCGAGCTCCTCCTTGCTGATGGTGCTCCACGCCCCGGCGCCGGGCGTGACGACGAAGTCCTCCTTCTTGAGGTTCTTCACCGCGTCCCACAATTCCTTCTGCCAAGCGAACGAGACGGCGGGGCCGTCGGGAATGGCGATGGTCCCGCCGGCGATCGCGCGGCAGGTCTCCTCATCCGGACAAAAAATCGGCGGGATGCCGGCGACGCGGATGAGGAAGTCGCCCATCTCCGCGGGGTCGCTGACGATCTCGCCGCCCGAGGCGGTGCCGGTGTCGGCGGCGACGCCCGGGGCGGGGACGTTGGGCGGGACGATCTCGTTGACGAGCTTGAGCACCATCCCGGGCTTGAGCGCCTTGGCGTCGAACTCCACGCGCCCGATCGCCTGGTCGGCGGTCATCGAGTTCGCGGTCGTCTCATAGACGATGTCCTTCAGCGGGAGCGGCGTGTTGCCGTTGAAGAGCGTCAGTTTGCGGGTGCGCGGGTAGTGGTGTTCGATCAGCCAGAGGGAGCATGTCGCGTGGGATTGCTCGTACCACGGGCGCACGGGGACGTAGAGGTAGGTCGTCTTGAACTGGCTGCCGTGGCCCGCGAGGAAGTCGGGGTGGCCGCAGACGCCGAACTTCAGCGCGGGCGTGGTGCTGAAGCCCAGGAAGTGGTCGTCGCATCCGACGACCTGCACCTGGTAGACGCCGGGCTTGGTGCCCTTGACCTTGTAGCTGCGCACCGTCCCGCGGATCTTCTCGACCTTGCGGGGATCGCTGAAGGCGTCGGAGCGGAAGAGCGCCTCGGCGCCGAGGTCGCGCAGCCCGGCGCGGGCCCATTGCTCATGGTCCCATCCGGCCCAGGCCTGGTCGTATCCGCCGTTGACGATGCCGTCGTCGGGGATCTCGTCGTCGACGGCGACCTCGCCCTCGGGGCCGTAGACCTTCACCAGCGCGGTCTGCGCCCCCTGGCAGTAGATGTTGAGGTCTTTCAGGTCGAGGTCGACGGTGAAGTCCTTGCCGGAGGGGTTGACGACGTAGAAGGTCACGCCTTGGCGCAGGTGATAGAAGACCGGCGGCTCGGGGTTGGCGGCGCGGGCCGGGGCCGCGAGGAGGAGCGAGGCGGCGAGGGCGAGGAGGATAGCGACGACGCCGGGGAAAGAGGCGGCGGAGGCGAGGCGCGAAGCGGGGCGGCGGGTGGCTTGCATGGGCGGGATTTCCAGGGGTGGCGCGGCGTGGGGCGGGGCGGAGATTCTGGGTGCCACATGCCGTCGTACCCGCGGCATGTGCGAATCAACCCAAACCGTTCGGACTCGCGATGCCGGTCGATCGAAGGCACATGCCACGAGTACGCCCCCGGAAATGGCATGCGGCATCCGGAAAAAACGCGGTCAGCGTGCTTTCCGCCGCCGCTCCGGCTTGCCGGCACGGCGCGGGCCGCGCGGCGCCTCCGGCTGCACGATCGCGACCGCGGCGTCGGCCTCCGCGAGGCGGGTGGGCAGCCACTCCACCTGTTCGGGCCGGGTCGGGTTCTGCATCCGGCGCAGCAGCATGTCGACGCTGTGGGTCGCGAGCTCCTCGACGTCGGTCTCGAAGCGCAGAACGGGCCGGGGGAAGATCAGTGGCAGTTGATGGTTCGCCTGCAGGGCGATCCGCGGGTGGTAGTCGCCCGAGACCTGCAGGGCTTGGGTGAGGCCCAGCGCGGTGTAGTCGTCGAGGACGATCAGGCCTTGCGGACGCTGCTTCTCGGGGCGGCTGCGCAGCTCGGTCGCCAGCAGCCGGCCGCCTTCGGAGCTCCAGTCGGTGGCGGTGATCAGTTGGGCGCGGGACTCGGGAATTCCGGCCGCCGCAGCCGCGCGGCGGAAAGCATGGAAGGCGCGGGGCGAGGTGACATCCGCCCGCCCGAAGGTCACCAAGGCGATGCTCTTGCACCCGCGGGCCATGAGCTGCGGGATCGCCTGCTCGACCAGGGAGCCTTGGTCGATCAGCACGCCGCAGGTCGCCTCCTCCCAGTGGGGCGTGTGGCAGATGGCGATGCCGCGGCGGACGGCGGACCGCCAGTCGCTCAGGCGCAGCGGCGTGAGGCAGATCAGGCCGTCGAGGTTGCTGTCGGCGATGTCCTCGGCGAGGCCGAAGAATTCGGTGAAGGGATGGGGGGACATCCGCCGGAAGAGCATGTAGGAGATGCAACGGCAGCGGGCCCGGGCCAGCGCGGTCTGGATGCGGATCGCCAGCTCGGCGAAGAAGGAGTCCGGCCCGTGCGCGGGGGCGGGGAAGGTCGCCACGCCCACGGACCAAGCGACGGCCGGCGCGTCGGCGATGTTTGCCACCACCGTGCCCACGCGGCGCTTGCGGCTGACGACTCCCTGGCTGACCAGCCGTCGCATCGCCCCGCTGAGCGTGCTGTTGTTGAGGCCCAAAAGGCGCCGGAGTTCCGCCTGGGCGGGCATCTTGTCGCCCGGCTTCATCGACCGCCCGTGCATGAACTGCAGAAGCCGCTTGTACGCCCGCCACGTCTGCTCACGGCCGCGGAAATCGGGGGGGACCAGAGGCTGAGCCGCCATGCACCAAGCTCCACGTCGACGGGTCCCTCGGAATGCCCCGTCGGCGATGTGGGGATTATACCTGCTAAGCGTATTTATTCCAAGCCTTCGTACAATCGTCGCCGGGATTTGTCGTTCCCCCTCTTCGGCCCATTCATACGGAATTATCGCATGACACCGCCCTTCGGCAACGCCCGCCCACTCTACCGCGACAACCTCCACCCGCGCATCCTCTGCGGGCCCGCCGACATCGCCCGCCTCCGCACGCAGGTCCGCCGCGGCGACGGGCTCCGCCTCATGAACGCCCTGAGGAGGAAGCTCCGCCCCGTCATCGAGCGCATCCTCAACTCGCCCGACCTCTCCAAGGACCTCGACTTCTACGGCACCAACACCTGGATGGGCTTCGGCTGGACCGCCTCGATGTCGATGCGCGACATGGCCCTGCTCGCGGTGATCGACGACGACGAAGGGGCCGGCGAGGCGGCCCGCCGCTGCCTGCTCGACCCCGCGAAGGGCACCGCCTGCGGCGTGGGCTGGACCGGCACGGGGATCATCGCGTTCGACATCCTCCATCCGCGGCTGTCGCCCGAGGACCGTCGGCAATACGTCGCTAAGCTCGAGCCGATCGTCCACGAGGGCGTCACCACCGGCGGGCGCTCGTTCTACAAGAGCGCCGGGGGCAACACGCTGGTCTGCGGGCAGGTCGTCCGCGGGGTCCTCGCGGCCTTGGCGATCCAGGGCGAGCCGGGCGTCGCCGACTTCGCGCCCGCGCTGGATCGCCTGCTCAAGGCCCTCGAGGCCTCGCTCTTCTGCGCCTACAACGTCGACGGCTTCCCCGAGGAGGACATCGGCTACGGGACCGACGTCGCGGGCGGGCTCGCCTGGGCGGTCGAGGGCGTCCGCCGCGCGGGGCTCTACGACGTCTACGACCCCGTTGCCGGCTGCCCGCATTGGCAGCGCCTCGGGCGGGCCCTGCTCCACTTCGTCCAGCCCTGGGGCGAATATTTCTCGATGACCGGCGACCACCCGCCCTGCTTTTGGAACCGCGAGTATTGCCTCGCCCGCATCGCCGCCCAGACGCGCGACCCGCTCGTGCGCTGGGTGCTCGGGGCTGTGGAGTTCACCGGCAAGGAGTGGGCCGACAACCCGCACAAGGACTTCCACGTCGAGCTGCCGCTGCGCAAGGGGTTCCAGGTGCCCGTCACGGGGCTCTCGCTCCTCGCGCTCGACGAACTCAAGCCCGGGACGCACCCCGCCAAGGCCAATGCGCCCACGGCCTTCCGCGACCGCGGGCGCGGGATGGTCTCCTTCCGCAGCGGCTGGTCGCCCGACGCGACCTTCGTGGTCTTCGACGGCTCGCAGCGCTCGCCCGCGGCCCAGGGCCACTTCCACGCGAGCTGCGGCCACTTCAACCTCACCGCGCTGGGGGAGTACTTCGGCATCGCCCCCGGGCGCTACGGCACCGAGCAGGACCAGCAGAGCCTCGTGCTGGTCGACGGCAAAAGCGGGCGCAGCACCAATGGCCAGTGGGTGCAGACCGATTGGCATGGCAACCTCACCGGCTACCAGCCCGGCCCGTTCTGCGACTTCGCCTCCGTCGACTCCTCGCTCCAGCACGACTGCATGTGGGCCCGTCGGCACCTGGGCTTGGTCAAGGGCAAGGGGGCGACGCCGTATGTCTGGACGGTCGAGGACCTGAACAAGGCCCACGATTTCCGGGAGTTTTGGTGGACGCTCAACACCAGCCCGGAGAACCGGATCGAACTGCGTCACGGCGATGTCGCCTCTTCCGGTGCCACAGGCTCCCCCGGGTCCGCGACCATCACCGGCTGGCGCAAGGGCAACCACCTCGACGTCCACTTCGCGCTCCCCGCGCCGCGGGAATACCCGCGCCCGCACACGCTGGCGCTCGCGCAGGACGAGACGACCACAAGCTCGTGGGACTACGTCAAGGATCCGCGCGGGAACGTGCCGAACTTCGTGCGACCGGCCGCGATGGTGAACGCGATCGTCTTCCTCAAGCCGCGCTTGATCGCCAAGGTGGCCGGGTACAACGGGCGGTTCATGTCGCTGATGCTCCCGCGGCGGAAAGGGGAGGTGCCGGCCCGGGTCGAGCGGCTCGAGTCGGTCGACTGCTCGCTCGCGCTGCGGGTCACCTTCGAGAAGGTCGAGGACACGATCATCTGGGCCTACGAGCACCACCTGCTCGAGGCCGGGGACGTGGTCGCCCGCGGGCGATGGTGCGTGGTGAGGCGGTCGCGGAAAACCGGCCGGGTGCTTGACCACGCCCTGGGCGAGGGGACAAGGCTGAACGTCGCAGGGAAGGAGTTGAAGGTCGGGCGGTAAGGAGAGGGCGCATCGTTGCTGCCCAACGGTCAGCAACACGGCGCCGTCCGCCATTCCGACCCGCTTCGACCGCGCGGCTCTGGGGTTCGTAGTTCCGCGTTTACGCGGTCTTCGGAAAACGAAGGCGCCCCGGGCGATCGGAAGAAGGACAAATGCCCGCCTGAAGGCGGAACTACGAGCCAAGAGCCGCATGCTCGGCGCGCTTCCGCGGCGTCGTCCGCGCGGATCGCGGGTCGTCGTCGATTGGGCGCCGCGCCGGTGGGCTTCGCGGAATACCGCTCAACCCACCTTACAAGGAGGCCCTCACCGCGGGAGGGCGAAGAGCGTGTAGAAGTTGTCGCCCTGGGTGACGACGCGCCAACCCTTGGTCAGCTCGGCGACGCTTCGGGTGGTCACGTCGGGGTCGAAGCCGTAGGTCTGGTGCAGGCGGTCGAGCTCGAACCAGGCGACCCAGAGGTGGGTCACGCCGCGGGCGCGGAGGGCGGCGGTGACGGCCAGCGGGTCGCCGTGGTGCTCGCGCGAGAGGTCGCCCAGCAGGCAGCGGTCGAAGGCGGTTTCGTAGAGCACGCGGCGGCGGATGAAGAGCAGGCGCGAGCAGTCGGCCAGGCTGTAGGTCAGGCTGTCGGGGGGCAGTTGGCTGATGGGGCTGTTGCCGATGAAGCTCATGTCGTCGCCGGCGCGGTCGAGCTGGTCGGGCATCAGCAGCGAGCCGGTGAGCTGCCAGACCTTGAGGTCGGCGATCGTCTGTGCTCCGAGGATTTGCAGGTTGTTGAAGGCGCAGGCCGCGACGAGCGCCACGCCCAGGGCGGGCGCGGCGGCGCGGCGGATCTTGATGAGTGGGGTCTTGGCGAGCGGGCTCTCGGGCGGCGTGGCTTTCGCGCTTGTTCCGCGCGACGCGAGACGTTCGAGCAGGAGCCCGATCAGCACCGCTTGGGGCAGCAGCGAGGGGACAAGGAACCGGCTCTGCTGGTGGGTGCCCAAAAGCCAGAAGGCGATTTGGCAGGCGAGCATGAGGAGCATTGCCAGGGCGGGGCGGCGGAGACGCGGCGTCGAGAGGGCTGCGACCGCACCCGCGGCGGCAGCGAGCCAGAGCAGCGGGAAGCCGAACTCTCGCTGGAAGCGGGCGATGTTGAAGCGGTCTTTCCCCGCGAACGATGGGGGCGAGCCGCCGACCGCGCCGTAGCCGGGGTTGCGCAGCCATTGGCGGTCGAGGCTGTGGAGGGGCGAGGCGCCGTCGGAGGCGTGGCCGTGGGCGGCGTTCCAGCGGTCGACCTCGGTGGGCGTCCAGTGGGCGCTGCCGAGGGTTTTCGCGGCGAAAGGGAAGACGGGGTTGCCCAGGTGATTCGCGTCGGCGGTCCACATGGCATTGCGGATGAAGTAGGGCGAGAGGGTGAGCAGGCCGGTGAGGAGGGCGACGGCGGCGAGGGTGATCGAT
Organism: Planctomycetota bacterium; assembly: GCA_026386955.1. Taxonomy (GTDB): domain Bacteria; phylum Planctomycetota; class Phycisphaerae; order Phycisphaerales; family Phycisphaeraceae; genus JAPLMQ01. The sequence continues at coordinate 35,099 of JAPLMQ010000280.1, read as the reverse complement.
GTGAACTTGATGTCGGCGCGGGATGGGTAGCCCGTCCTGTTGGCGAGAGAGGATGTGAGCCACGCGCCGCGGTTGAGGCCGAGCAAGAGCGCGAGGCCCAGGGGCAACGCGATCATCGGTCCCATCGGGAGCTTGGCGAGCGCGGCGGCGCCGGCGAGGAAGCCGATCATCGCGGCTCCGCGGAACGAGGGGCCGAAGGGGGAGAAGAGCAGCGTCGTCGCGGCGGCGGCGAAGGCGAGGGCGAACATCTCGTCATAGGCGAGCGAGCCGACGAAGAGGGTCCAAGGCATGGCGAGCAAGAGAGCTCCCGCGAGGCCGGCCGTGGTTTGGCGCGAATGAATCATTGAACGATCGACCAAGGCCCCTTCGGGCGACGCAGCGACGATCGCCGCGTCGACCGTCGCGCCCACCGCGACCGCGGCGAACACCGCGGCCGAGGCGTGGAACATCTGGGCCGCGTAGACGCCCTCGACCATCGAGCCCGCCATCGCGCCGATGGCCATGTAGCCCGCCTCGACGAGGTTGGGCAGGTAGCTGTAGACGTTGTGCTTGAGCCCGGCGATGTGGCCCATCGCGAGCCATTCGCGCGGGAGCTGCAGGTGGTAGGAGAGGACGTCGTAGCCGTAGGCCTCGATGCGCCAGAGCGTGCTGACGGGGCAGGCGCAGGCGACGAGCAGGATGCCCAGCGACGGGGCAGCGGCGAGGATCGCCCAGGGCGGCGCGGGCAGGTCGGTCCCCTGCAGCCGACGGCGGTTCTCCGGCTGCGAGGCTTGCCAGGCGAGAAGCCCTGCGCCGAGGATGACCAGGCCCCACGCGGTGTAGGCGTTGAGCATCCCGGCGAGCCCCAGTCCGGCGTCGAGCATGAGCAACGCGGCCAACCCCGCGCCGAGCTGCGCGACCCACGCATACGGCCCATTCAATCCGATCACCCGGCGGATCAGCCAGCCCAGCCCGGCGGCGGCGATCCATTGGCCAACGACCAGCGGGGCGGCCCCCAGGAGGATCAGCAGCGCGCGGGCGAAGGAGTCGGGCGAGGCGGGGAAGGGGCCGTCTTGTTGGGCGAGCCAGAGCCCGGCGAGCAGCAGGAGGAATGAGCCGACGACGATGGCGAAGGGGCCGCGTTGCGGGAGGGGCGCGGGGGCGGAGGGCGCGGGGGCCGGCACGGGTCAGGCGCTCCGGCCGGGCAGGGGCAGCGAGTTCGTCGGGGCGGGGGAGGGCGGGCCGTCGAGGCGCGTGGCGCGGGCGGCGGCGGCTTCGGGGAGCGTCGCGGGCGGCGGGGGTGTGGGCGGTGCGGGAGGCGGAACAACAGGCGGCGCGGGCTCCGGCGCCGTCGCGGGCGCGTGCTCCTCGGGCAGGTCGAAGAGCCGGCGCAGCGCGGCGGCGTAGAACGGCATCGACGTCTCCGCGTCGCGGCGGTCGAGCTGGCTCAACGGCAGGTGGAGGATCTTGTTCACCAGCCGGTGCGTGTGCTCGTCGAGCAGCGTGGCGAGGTCCTCGGGCTTCGCGCCGGCGAGCTTGCGCAGCGTGCGCTCCTTCTCCAGCGTGCCCAGCTCGAGCAGCTTCTCGCGCAGGCTCCGGGCGAGCTGCCCCACGTCGCGCCGGCGGACCTCGGTGGTGCATTCGCGCACCGCGGCGAGGAGGATCGCCTCGCAGGCCTCGACCTGCTCGCTGCGCTTCCCGTGCGTTTGCCCGACGACGCGCTGCAGGTCGTCGAGGTCGTGCAGGTAGACGTTGGTCAGCCGGCCGACCGCGGGCTCGACGTCGCGCGGGACGGCCGCGTCGACGATGCAGATCGGTCGCGACCTGCGCCGGCGGATCAGCGGCTTGAATCGCTCGGCGGTGATGATCGGGCTGGTCGCGCCGGTGCAGGTGAGGATGACGTCGGCCTCGACGAGCAGCTCGTCGAGGGTCTCGAACTGGCGCACGCCGCCGCGGTCGGGCGTCAGGCCCAGCCCCGAGGCGAGGTCGTGGGCCCGTTCGAGCGTGCGGTTGGTCAGCCACAGCCGGCCCGGGCCGAGGGCGAGCAGGTGGCGGAGCAGGAGCTTGCCCATCTCGCCCGCGCCGATGGCGACGACGGTCTTGTTGTCGAAGCGGTCGAAGACCTGGCGGGCGAACTCCACCGCCACGCTGGCGATCGAGACGCGCCCGGAGTCGATGCCCGTCTCGGTGCGCACGCGCTTGCCCACCGCCAGGGCGTGCTGGAAGACGCGATGCAGCACGGGGCCCACGGCCTCGCGCTCGGAGGCGAATTCATAGGCCCGGCGGACCTGCCCGAGGATCTGCGGCTCGCCCAGCACCATCGACTCGAGCCCGGAGCAGACGCGGAAGAGGTGGGCGATGGCGTGGTCGTTCTCGCGCTGCAGGCAGGCGCCGGCGACGGAGGCGGGCTCGACGCCGCAGCGCGCCGAGAGGAAGGCGACGACCTGCTCGAAGCCCGGCGCGTCGTGCGAGGGGCGGGCGAGGTAGAGCTCGGTGCGGTTGCAGGTGGAGAGGATGACGGATTCGGCGGCGGGGTAGGCGGCGCGGAGGGTGCGCAGGGCCGATTCGAGCCGGTCGCCGGTGAGGGAGAGCTTCTCTCGCAGCTCGACGGGCGCGGTGCGGTGGTTGACGCTCAGGGCGAGGATTCGCATCAACGCCCCTCCGAGGGGTTTTGGATGCCGACGCTCGGCGCGGAGCCGGGAAGAGGAGCGGTCATCGGGACGGTCCCCGGGACCGGGGCCCGCGGAGGCACGGACCGGGCGGGGTCGCCCTCGCGCACGCCCTTGGCGTTGACGATGCTGAAGGTGGCGAGCAGGAGGAGGACGCCGGCGATGCTCATCCATGCGGCGCGGGCCCCGCGGAAGATCGCCGCGTGGCGGACGTCGAGCACCAGGGCGTAGGTCAGCCAGGCGGCGATGGAGAGGATGAGCTTGGGGGAGTGCCACCAGCCCGGGCCCATCCGGCTGCCGCTGGAGGTCGCGACGATGAAGCCCGCGACGATGGCGAGCGTGAGGAAGCAGAACCCCAGGCCGGTGGAGCGGATGATGAAATTCTCGATGGATTCGAGGCTCGCGAGCCGCTCCTGGCCGGTGTGGTCGCGCTTGAGGCGGATGCGGCGCTGTGCGAAGAGGTACATGCCGCCCGCGATCGCGCCCAGGGCGAGGTAGATCGAGCCGAGGTAGACGCCGGCGAGGTGGGCGACTTCCCAGGCGGAGTCGATCTTGAAGACGAAGTAGGTCCAGGCGCTGGCGCAGACTGACCAGGCGAGAATGATCGTGAGGACGGGGAGGGCGAAGACCGCGAGACCCGGCAGGCGGGACCGCCATTGGAGGTAGAGGATGGAGGCCCCGAGCATCGCGGCGATGAGGGCGAGGCCGTCGACGTGGGATTCGAGGGGCTGCCAGTCCCCGTGGGCGCCGCGGATGATGATCCAGTTGTGGAGGAAGATCATCGCGCTGCCGATGGAGCAGAGCAGGACGATGCGGTCGCGGGTGCGCTCGTGGTTGCGGCGGAGAAGCTGCTCGGCGGCGGGGTCGGGAGGGGCGCCGTCCGCCGAGCCGGCCTCTGGCGCGAGCCTGCGTCCGCGGGAGAACGACATCGCGGTGGCGACGAACGAGCCGAGCGTGAGGACTGCGAGGCTGAGGGTGATGGGCAGGTCGCGCATGGGGCGGTTCAGTGGTGTGGTGGGCGAGGCATGCGCAAGGCGGGCCATCCGCCTCGCCGCGTGGGCCGAGTCCCGGAAGGCATGATCGTCAGCATGGGCGGCACGGGATTCATTTTAGAGGGGGCGGCGGGTGGGCACCACAGGGCGGGGGTGGGGTGGGGTTCGGTGCAAGGGGCTTTGCTGAAACGCTCTTTTCTGATCAGAGCCGGCGACTGTGTCGCCGGAGTCAGGGCGAGGCGGTAGTCCGCCCGCGCGACGTGCCAAGGTCGATGGCGCTGTCGAGAGCAAGTGACGCGCCCGGAAAAAGTCCTTTGCGTTGGTCTTGCGTGAATCCAAGGGGTTCATGGCGGCCGGCGATTCGCGCGAGCGGAGTACCGCTGCGCGCCCGGTCTTCGGACACACAGTGTCCGTCTCGGATCAGGCTGCGCCTGATGGGAGAGGGCGGAGCTCTCGACAAGGCAACGTCTCTCCCGCGCGTTCAAGGTGTCGCACAGATCGCCCGGCAGCGTTCGCGCAGGGCGTCGAGGCCCTGCGTCTTGAGCGTCTGCATCGCCTCGGCGTCGGTCAGTCGTCGGAGCATCTCCAGGCGGCGGGCGGGGTCGGGCTCGCCCGCGGGGGATTGCAGCGCGGCGCGGAAGGGGGCGACGGCCTCGAGCAGGCGGGGCCAGTCGGGGTCGAGCGCGGCGGAGAGCTCGCGGCGGATCGTCGCGGCGGCGGCGGCGGAGACGCCGTTGGTGTTGACGGCCAAGGTGACCGGGCCGTGGTGGGCGTGGGCGGGGATGCGCAGGTCGCCGGCCTGCGGGTCGTCGGCGCGGTTGACCAACACGTGGGCGGCGCGGGCGTCGTCGGCGACGCGTTGGTTCACCGCGGGGTCATCGGTGGCGATGACCACGAGGAAGGCGTCGGCGAGGTCGCCGGGCTGGTAGGGGCGCTCGAGTTTCGTGACGGCAGAGGTGATCGCGGAGGTGACGGCGAGGGCGGCGAACTCGGCGTCGATCCGCGGGGCGACGACGGTGACGAGCGCCCCGGCCTCGAGGAGCGAGACGACGCGGCGGCGCGCGACGGCCCCGCCGCCGACGACGACGCACCGCCGGCCTGAGACGTGGAGCATCGCCGGGAGGTCGGGCATGGGGGGATTGTAAGCCGGAGCGGGAGGCGGCGGTGCTATGATTCCGCCATGACGGGCCTGTGGGAAACACGCAAGGAAGGGCACCGCAAGGCGGCCGAGCCCTTGGCGGCGCGGATGCGGCCGCGCTCGCTCGACGAGTTCGCCGGGCAGCAGCACTTCCTCGGCCCGGGCATGCTGCTGCGGCGGATGCTCGAGGCCGACCGGCTCACCAGCGTGGTCTTCTACGGCCCGCCGGGCACGGGCAAGACGACGCTCGCGGAGCTGATCGCCAAACACACCAAGCGCCATTTCGACCGCGCCAACGCGGCCGCCATCGGCGTGCGCGAGGTGCGCGACGTCCTCGACGAGGCCCGCCGCCGGCTGGAGAACGACGCTCGGCGGACGATCTTCTTCCTCGACGAAATCCACCGCTTCAACCGGGCCCAGCAGGACGTGCTGCTGGGCGACGTGGAGCGCGGCGTGATCACGCTCATCGGGGCGACGACGGAGAACCCTTTCTTCGCGATCAACTCGCCGCTGGTCAGCCGATCGCAGATCTTTCAGTTCAAGGCGTTGACCGAGGAGGAGATCTCCCGCGTGCTGCGGCATGCGGTGAGCGACCCCGAGCGCGGGTACGGGCGGTGGAACGTCGAGCTCAAGGACGAGGCGATCTCGCTCTGGGCCCGCATCTGCGACGGCGACGCGAGGCGGGCGCTGACGGCCTTGGAGATTGCGGTGTTGAGCACGTCCGGCGTGGGGGCCGCGAGCGAGCCGCCCGCCGACGGCCGCGCGATCGTGATCGACCTTGATGTCGCGGAGCAGTCGATCCAGCGCAAGGCGATCGTCTACGACGGTACGGGTGACGAGCACTACGACGCGGCCTCGGCCTTGATCAAGTCGATGCGCGGGAGCGACCCCAACGCGGCGGTCTACTGGATCGCGCGGATGCTCGAGGCGGGGGAGGACCCGCGGTTCATCGCGAGGCGGATCGCGATCCTCGCCAGCGAGGACATCGGCAACGCCGACCCGCGGGCGATCAGCGTCGCCGCGGCCGCCTACGAGATCACCGAGCGCGTGGGCATGCCCGAGTGCCAGCTCACACTGGCCCAGGCGGCGATCTACATGGCGACCGCGCCCAAGAGCAACGCCTCGGCGATGGCGATCTGGACGGCGATGAAGGACGTCCGCGAGGGGCGGACGATCCCCGTGCCCAAGCACCTGCGCGACGGGCACTACGCCGGGGCGAAGAAGCTGGGGCACGTGGGTTATCAGAACGCGCACGACAGCCCGACGGGCTACGTGGCGCAGGATTACCTGGGCGTTGACAAGACCTACTACACGCCCACGGAGCGAGGGTACGAGCAGCGGATCGGGCAATATCTGGAGTGGATCCGCGTCCAGCGCGAGGGCGCGACGTCCGCGCCCCCGCCCCCGGAAGCGCCCCCTGCCTTGTTAGCCGGACGCGCAAGCGACGGAGGTTCTCCGCCGGTCTCTCCGATCCTCCCGGCCCCGTCGACGCCTTCGGCCCCGCCCGCACCCTCGGCTGTCTCGCCTGCCGCCAAACCCCCGGAAGTCCCGGTCGACCAACCTCCCGCGCCGGTCCCCGCCGTCGCCGCCGAGCCCGCTCCGGCACCGGCCGCGCCGAAATCCCGCAAGCGGCGATAACCCGCTTGCGGGCAAGCAATCAGAAAGAACCGCCGGTCTTGCAGCCCGGGGAGGCCGGTGGCCGATCTTATTGATTGGTCTGTTTGATAGGTCTGAAGGGAAGGTGCCGGGGCGGGTCGATCGGCGTCGATGTGACGCCGGGAGATTCGGCCGCGGGAACCAAATCCGACTCCGACGAGGAACGGTCACGATGGTCCTGGATTCACAGCGCGGGCGAGTTCGGTCCTACGGCGCCTCGCCGCGGAAGGTCATGAGCAAGTGGCCCTGGGGCGTGCTCGTGTTGGGCGTGGTCCTGATCGGCTTCGGCGCCGCGGGGTACATCTTGCCCCATTTCCGCGGGTCGTTGGAGCACGCCTCGGCCGACCCGGCGGGCGACGTGCCGAGCATCACCCCCTCGGCGAGCGATGCCCCGTCCGACGCGCCGCCGTCGACTCCCTCGGCCGTCAAGCCGCCCGCGGCCCAAGTCCCCGCGCAGGGCGTCGTGGGCCCCGTAGCGCCCACCCGCCACGCCTCCGGCCCCGCCGCCACGCAGGCCGCCTCGACGCAATCCTCCTCGACCCAGCCCGGCAGCCCGTTCTCCCGCGGGATGAAGCTGATCGAGCTGGGCAATTCGATCGAAGGCCGGCAAGTCCTCAGCCAGGCCCTGGCCGACCCGGGGCTCGACGCCTACGACGCCCAGGCGATCCGCGACACGCTCGCGAGCGTGAACCGTTCGTTGATCTTCTCGAAGACGGTCACGCCCGGCGACCCGCTGACCGAGGCCTACGTCGTCCAGCCCGGCGACTACCTCTCGCGCATCGCGCCGAAGCACAAGATCCCCTACGAGTTCCTCGAGATCGTCAACAACACCCCCGCCAACCGCATCCGCCTGGGGCAGAAGCTCAAGCTCGTCCACGGGCCTTTCGAGGCGGTGGTGAGCAAGTCGGCATACCGGATGGACATGTTCCTCCCCGGGCCCGACGGCGTGCGCCTCTACATCCGCAGCTTCCAGGTCGGCTTGGGCGAGTCGGGCTCGACCCCGCTGGGCAAGTGGCTGGTGAAGTCCGGCGGGAAGGTCAAGAACCCCGCGTGGACCAACCCGCGGACCAACGAGTCCTATTCGCCGACCGACCCGAAGAACCCCATCGGCAAATACTGGCTGGCCCTCGAAGGCCTCGATGAGTCGAACAAGAAGCTGCAGGGCTACGGCGTCCACGGGACGATCGACCCCGACTCCATCGGCAAACAGGCCTCGATGGGCTGCGTCCGCCTGCGCGACGACGACATCGCGATGGTCTACACGATGCTGTCGGAGGGATTGAGCGAAGTGACTATCGTCCCCTGACGATCCGATTTCACGGATGACGACCCCAAAGCCCAGGCACTGCGTGCCTGGGTTTTTCATTGGGTTCAAGCGCTCACGCATCGATCAGTCAAAGATTGCTCGCCCCGCGGCTGTCGTTCTCGTCGGGTGTGGTGGGCAGGTGCAGCCCGCACTCCTGCTTGAGCCCGCCGAAGCGGCCGTCGCGCTCGTTCATCCCCTCGCCGATCGGGCGGGTGGAGTGGACGTCGCCGATGGAGGCGTAGCCCTGTTCGTAGAGCGGGTGGTAGGGGAGGTCGTGGCGCTTGAGGTACTGGTAGACGTCGCGCGAGGTCCACTCCAGCACGGGGTGGATCTTGGGCATGCCGTTCTGCAGCTCGACCACGCGGAGCTTGGAGCGGTGCTCGGTCTGGTGCCGCTGCAGGCCAGCCAGCCAGGCGGTGACGCCCAACTCGCGCAGGGCCCGCTGCATCGGCTCCTTCTTGCGGATCTGGTCGTAGCGGTCGAGGGCCTCCTTGGTCTCCTCCTCCCACAGCCGGCCCATCAGCGCCTCCATGCGGGCGGGGCTCAGGGGCGATTGGTAGACCTTGAGGTTGAGCTTCAGCCGGCGGGTGAGGGCCTCGGCGAACTGGTAGGTCTCGGGGAAGAGGTAGCCGGTGTCGACGAAGACGACGGGGATGTCAGGGATGACCTGCGTGACCAGGTGGAGCATGACCGCCGACTGGGCCCCGAAGCTGGAGGTCATCACCAGCCCGGTGCTGAAGGTCTCGGCCGCCCAGCGGACGACGTGTTCGGGCGTGGCCCCGGCGAGCTGGCGGTTGACGGCGTCGAGGTCGATTTGCGTCGCGGTGGTCACGAAGAAGCCCTTTTCCGGGGCCGCGGAGGCCCCATCGGGGAACACCCGATGATAGCAGGGCTCGGGCGGCGGCGCAAGGCCCGCGGGGCGTTTGCCGCGCCCGTCATGTTCGACAACAATCCGCCGATGGCGAGAGCGATGATCGGCATTGGTGCGAACGTCGGCGACCGCTGGGCAAACCTCGACCTGGCCCGGCGGCTGCTGGGGGCGATCCCGCAGTCCCGGCTGGTGAAGTTCAGCCAGGTTTACGAGACCGCGCCGGTCGGGCCGGTGAAGCAGGGCGATTATCTCAACGCCGCGGCCGAGCTGGAGACGGGGCTTGAGCCGACGGCCCTGCTGGCGGAGCTGGCGAAGATCGAGGCCGAGTCGGGGCGCGAGCCGCGGGGCGTCAGGCAGCATTGGGGCCCGCGGACGCTCGACCTCGACATCCTGCTCTACGACCAGCGGGTCGTGCGCGAGGAGAGCCTGGCCGTGCCGCATCCGAGGCTGCATGAGCGGTGGTTCGTGCTTCGGCCATTGGCGGACCTCGACCCGGGCATGAAGCATCCCGTGTTGGCGAAGAGCGTGGGGGAGCTGCTGGCGGAGGTGGAGAAGTCCGGGGCCGGCGTGGGCGGACGGGTGGCGGCGAGGCCGGGGTGATTTGTTAGCCGGAAGCGCAAGCGACGAAACGGGGGTGCGCCGGATCACCGCAGCGCCAGAGCACGCGGAGAGCGCCCGGACGCATGCGACCCCGCCGATCGAACGCCGGATTGCACATTCACCGCGTGCGCTGGCCGGGCTGTTGTTTGGTTGACCTCCGTCCCGTCGCTTGCGCTTCCGGCTAACAAGGCGGACTTCGTCCCCCGCATCGCATCGCGATCTATGATGGTCGTTCGAACGTTCCCTGCGAACCCACCCATGACCCCGCCGCGGCTGATGATCAACGAGGTCTTCCACTCGATCCAGGGCGAGAGCACCTGGGCGGGACGGCGGTGCGTCTTCGTCCGGCTGATGGGCTGCCACCTGCGCTGCCGGTATTGCGACACCGAATACGCCTTCCACGAGGGCAAGCGGCGAGAGCTTGAGGATGTCGTGGCCGAGGTCGTCCGCCACGGGTGCGACTTGGTCGAGGTCACGGGCGGCGAGCCGCTGCTCCAGCCGACGGTGCATCCGTTGATGGCCCGGCTCTGCGACCTGGGCATGACCGTCCTGATCGAGACCAGCGGGGCCTGCGACATCAGCCTCTGCGACCCGCGCGTCATCCGCATCATGGACTTCAAGACGCCCGGGAGCCGCGAGTCGGCGCGGAACCTTTGGTCGAACGTCGACCACCTCAACGCCCGCGACGAGGTGAAGTTCGTCCTCTGCGACCGGGCCGACTACGAGTGGGCCCGCGAGGTGGTGGCGAAGCATCGGCTGCACGAGCGGGTCAACGCGGTGCTCTTCGGCGCCGTGGCCGCGATGGCCCCGGGCAAGGAGATCGCGGGAGTCGAGGGCGGGCTGCCGCTGCGCGACTTGGCGGAATGGGTGATCGCCGACCGCCTGCCCGTGCGGCTGCAGACGCAGTTGCACAAGCTGATCTGGGACCCGATGACGCGCGGGGTGTGAGGCGGCCTCGTGCGATTTGACGTTCCCCGCCTCCGCCCGGACAACATCCGCCATGCGCATCGCCCTGAGCAAGACGTTCGACTTCGAGGCCGCCCATTTCCTGCCGACCTTCCCGCAGGGGCACAAGTGCCGGCGGATGCACGGCCACTCGTTCCACATCGACGTGATCGTCGAGGGCGAGGTCGACCCCGCGAAGGGGTTCCTCATCGACTACGGCGACATCAAGGCCGCCATCGCGCCCGTGCAGGTCCAGCTCGACCACTACGTCCTCAACGACATCGAGGGGCTGAGCAACCCCACCGCCGAGATGCTGGCGAAGTGGGTCTACGACCGGCTCAAGCCGGCGCTGCCGCTGCTCTCGGTCGTGCGCGTGCACGAGACCTGCACGACGACGGCGGAATACCGCGGCGAGGGGTGAGATCAATTGGCGGAGCGAGTTCTGGACTGTGTCTTGGCGATTGGCGGCATTCCGCATTGCCGTCTGTTGCGCAACAAGCACTGGAAGACCGTCTGACGCGCAACTTTCCATCCCGACCCATTCCCTGCGCCGTCATCGCAGAAGTTCGGTCAACCTGGCGTATCTGCAATCTTGATTGTTCGAGCAGTTGACTGAAAGAGATGGAGATGGAAATTGACTTTGATGGATCATTTCCAGCGGACGAAAAAACCGATTTGAAGCGTGCTGCACGTGATGTTGTTCGAGTTGTCAAGGATCTGATCCCTGGGTTGCCGCCAATGGGCGACCGGGGTTTCCGCATATATCGCGACTCAGCAAGCCCACGCGTGCTATGGCCTTCACCGGCCCAGAACCAATACGTGATTGGACTAAACCTCGGTTCCGGACGGCGGTATTTTCAATTGGCCTATCAGCTCGGCCATGAGTTGGGCCATGTGATGATGGACCCAAGCCGTACAAACGGCGCAATCGAAACCCTCGCGACAGCCCTGTCTCTTCAAGTATTGCTAAACATGAGAGAACGATGGATTGCGACTCCGCCGCACCCTCATTGGCGCGAGAACGCGAGTTCATTCAAGGATTATTACGAGGAAACCGACAAGACAATGCTCAGTTCGTTATCGCGGGATATTCAGACGGCAGTCCATCATGGTCGTTGGGATATGGTTTCTGCGGAACTACGTCGCTGTCGTGGACAACTAAATCAACAGCCGTGCGATCGTCCACTGAATCATCTTGGCGCAAGATATTTGCTGAGCCAGAAGATGCCATGGAAACAGCTAAATGGAATAGCCTCTAAAGCTGGTCCGCTATCGACGGACCCAAGCATGTTTTTGAAAATGTTCAATTCAGAGTGGACACGATTCCCGATTGGTTGTTACCGATTTGGGGCGCTGATTTATGATGGTGCAGGCCAATAGAAACAGTTGATTTGCCAGCAGGCAATCTGGCACCCGCAATCGCCCCACATCACAACGTCGCCGCGTCCTGCCCGTCCCCCGCGTTCCTCGCCGCGGCGCGGAAGCGCGGCAGCATCGCCGTCGCGTCGGGCTCGGCCCGGCGCGCGGCGCGGGGCTTGTCCGCCTGCCGCGACGCGAACCGGCGGAGCAGCAGCCAGGTCAGGTGGGCCTCGAAGGTCTGCCCGCGCGAGGCGTCGAAAGTCTCGATCGCCCGTGGGAGCACCTCCTGGCTCTGGTCGAGCAGCTCCAGCAGCCGGGCGGGCGAGCGCTCCGCCTGGTCGATGAGGTGGCGCAGCGCCAGGGAGAGCGCGGCGGGGAGGCTCGCGAGGATCATCCGGTCGGCGATCCGGTCGGCCCGGGCGAGCAGGGACTCGATCTCGTCGAGCTCGGCCGCGCGCGGGGAGAAGCGGTCGAGCCCGTCGCGCATCGCCGCGGCGCGGAACTTGAGGTAGTTGAAGCGCACCAGCAGGGAGCGCTGCAGGTCGTGGTCGAGCGGCGGGTGGAGGAAGAGCGGGCGCAGCGGCTCGGGCAGGCCGGCGAGATCCTGCTCGGGGCGGTGGGGCTCGGGTCGGTGGAGCGCATGATCGGCCGCGGAGGATGAGGCGGGGGCGTGCGGCCCGAGGATCACCTCCCGCGCGTCGGGGCGCGAGAAGGTGGGCGACTCGACGACCTCGATCTGCCGCTGGCGCAGGTCGGCGGCCCGGCGCTCGTGGATCGCGCGGTAGATCGTCGCCCGCGTGCGCTTGTACCGCCTCGCCATCTTGCTCACCGAGATGCCCAGGCGGTAGGCCCGCGAGATCACCCGCCGCTGCTTGGCGGTCAGCGGGCCGGTGTAGTCGACGAAGATCGCCTCGCACTCGCGGTCGTGCTGCTCGAGCAATCGGCGGACGGTCTCGATCGCCCGCCCCGTCCGACGGGCGAGGTGGGTCGCGACCTGGTTGAGCGAGACTTCGCCCGCCTCCGCGAGCCTGCGGGCCCGGGCGAGCAGGGCGTCGCTCTCCTCGTTGGTCATCCGGGTGAAGCGGGCGGCGCGCTCGACGCGGGCGGCGTTGGATTCGAGGAAGCGCACGACCGCCGCCGCGGGGAAGACGAGCCGGCGCTGCCCGCCCGGCGCGTCGACGACCCACCGCCAGCGCAGCCCCTCGCGGCGCCAGCGCGAGACCGTCTTCTCGCTGACGTTGAGCCGCTTCGACAATTCCGCGGCAGACTCCACCGCCTCCTCCGGCTCGACCGCGATGTCGATCGATCGGCTGAGCGTGTCGATCAGCAGGCGCAGGTCGGGGAGGATTTGCGCCCCCTTGAGCGGGTGGTCGAGGTCGGGGTGGTCGACGGTGTCGCCGACGCGGCGGCTGGTGATGCGGTAGGCGATGAACTCGTAGGGGTAGTCCTGCTCGGGGTTGATCTGGTCGTGCAGGACCTCCGCGCGCCCGACCTGGTCGCGCCGCTGCGCGGGCGGGGCGAAGAGCAACTGTCGCGCGAGGCTCTGCAGCGCGGGGCAGGCGTATGTCTGGGTGATGCGTCGGCTCAAGGTTTGGGGAGGGTGGGCAACTTGAGTTGCCCATCCGAGGGTCCGGAATGTTCGGCGGCGGGCTTGGCTCACGAATGGACTAATCAGACCAACGGACTGAATCGGACCAACGGGCTATCGGCTCCGCGTGCGCAGGGGACGAAGCTCGTCGATCAGCCCCAGGCGGTAGGCCGACTCGGCGAAGCGGCTGATCGCGTCGAGTTCCTCATCGCCCACGACGTAGCGCATCAGCGTGCCGAGGTAATGCTTGGCCAGCACGGCCTGCCAGCGGCTGACCGCGGCGTAGCGCTGGACGATCTCGTCGATCCGCCCGGCGTTGAGGATTCGCCGCGATTCGAGCAGGGCAGGGAGGTCGCCCAACTCCGTCCCCGCGCGGGTCATCCAGACCGCGAAGACGAAGGGCAGGCCCGTCAGCGCGTGCCACGACTCGCCCAGGTCGATCTGGTGCGGATAGAGCTCGGGCTTGGGCGCGTCGGTCACGACCTTGTCGCCGATGAGCAGCATCGCCTCGAGCGGCGGGGTCACGCCCGCGCCCGCGGCGGCCTCCGCGGTCTCGCGGGTGTCGAAGTCGATGATCCGCGGGCGCAGCGACAGCCGCTCGGCGAGCAGCACGCGCAGCAGGGCGACGCTGGTGTGGCTGTCGGTGTCGGCGTGGATCGTCCGGATCTGGTCGAGCGGGACGCGGCTGAAGAGCCGGACCGTCAGCGTGGGCCCGCGGCAGCCGATGCCCCCGACGGGAACGATCTCCAGCGGGACGGGGCTGCGGAAATAGTCGATCACCGGGCAAAGGGCGATGTCGACCCCGCCCGTGCGCAGCTCCTCGAGCAGCCGGCTGGGGACGTCGAAGCGCACGACCGGGTCGGGCAGGCCATCGAGCCCGTCGATCAGCGGCTTGGCGTTGAGATAGCTCACGCAGCCGATGCGGCGGACCCGCCGGTCGGCGTCGGGGGCGATCCCGGGTTGGCTCGGTGAGGCGCTCATCATTTTCCGATTATAGGCGACCGCGGATGTCCGCTCGCGCGCGGGGAGTTGACCTTACTCCCAAGCCTCTGCATCATTCACCGAACTATGCCGCCTGAAAAGCCGCCTGAAAAGCCCGCCGCCCATCCCGCCGCCAACCCCGCCGAAAACGATGTGCCCAGCGCCCAAATCCTGGTGGTCGACGACGAGGTGGACCACGCCGAGGTCGTCGGCGAGTCGCTGCGCCGCCTGGGCCACGTCTGCACGATCGTGCACGACTTCCCTGCCGCCCAGGACGAGCTCCAGCACGGCCATTTCGACCTGGTCGTCACCGACCTGGTGATGGACACGGAGCTCGACGGGCTCAAGGTCCTCGCCGCCGCCCGCCAGCACCAGCCCTCGGCCTTGACGATCCTCATCACCGCCCACGGCGACGTTCCCACCTGCAAGGCGGCGATCAAGCAGGGGGCCTACGACTACGTCGAGAAGCCGCTCGACCTGGAGATCTTCCGCACCCTCGTCCAGCACGCCCTCAGCGAGGTCTTCCTCCGGGCCGAGAACCAGCACCTGCGCGAGCGGCTCGGCGAGGAGTTCGGCTTCGAGGGCATCATCGGCACCTCGGCGGCGATCCGGCAATCGATCACGCTCATGAAGCAGGTCGCGCCCAGCAACCTCCCCGTGCTCATCACCGGCGAGTCGGGCACGGGCAAGGAGCTCGTCGCCCAGGCGATCCACAACAACTCCCGCCGGAGCAAGCGCCACTTCGTCCCGCTCAACTGCGCGGGCATGGCCGAGTCGATCCTCGAGGACGAACTTTTCGGCCACGTCCGCGGCGCCTTCACCGGGGCCGACAAGGACCGCCAGGGGCGCTTCGAATACGCCGACGGCGGCACGCTCTTCCTCGACGAGGTGGGCGACATGCCGCTGGTGATGCAGGCCAAGCTGCTGCGCGTGCTCGAGTCGGGCGAGGTCGTGCGGCTGGGGTCGAACGAGGCCAAGCACGTCGACGTCCGGCTGATCTCCGCGACCAACCGCAACCTCATGGAGATGGTCAAGAAGCACGAGTTCCGCGAGGACCTCTATTTCCGCATCAAGGGGGCGGAGATCCACATGCCATCGCTGCGCGAGCGCCCCGAGGACATCCCGCAGCTCGCCCGCCACTTCGTGCAGAAGTTCGCCAAGCAGATGGAGAAGCCCGTCCCGCACGTGACCGACGAGGCGATGCAGGCCCTCACGCGGTTCGGCTGGCCCGGGAACGTCCGCCAGCTCATCAACGTGCTGCAGAACACGGTGGTCACCTCGGACGGCCCGGAGATCGAGCCGCGCCACCTCCCGCTCGAGCAGCAGGCGGGCGGCGGGCAGGAGGCGGCCCAGAGCGGGATCGAGCTGCGCGGGAACCTGAGCCTCGACCAGATCGAGAAGCAGGCGATCCGCAACGCCCTGGGCATCACGCAGGGCAACCGCGAGGCCGCGGCGAAGATGCTCGGCATCGGGGAGCGCACGCTCTATCGGAAATTGAAGGAATACGGATTGAAGTAGGTCTTGTGATCGACGAGTGTCTCGTGATGGAACGACTCCTCAAAGCCCAGGCACTGCGTGCCTGGGTTCCCGTCTGAACCGTTGATCGAAGTCATCCGATATGCCCACCCAACCCCTCCGCGTCGGCCACGGGTTCGACCTCCACCGCCTCGAGCCGGGCCTCAAGCTCGTCGTCGGCGGGCTGCACATCCCGCACGACCACGGCTGCGCCGCCCACTCCGACGGCGACGTGGTCTATCACAGCGTCGTCGACGCCGTGCTGGGCGCGCTGGCGATGGACGACATCGGCATGCTCTTCCCCGACAACGACCCGAAGTGGAAAGGGGCCGACTCGCGCATCTTCGTCGACGAGGCCGTGAGGCGGATGCGGGCCGCGGGCTACCGCGTGGGCAACCTCGACGTGACGGTGATCCTGCAACGCCCCAAGCTCAGCCCGCACAAGGCGGCGATCAAGGCAAACCTCGCCGGCCTGCTCGGCTGCGCGCTCGACCAGGTCAACCTCAAGGGCAAGACGCACGAGAAGGTCGACGCGATCGGCGAGGGGCGCGCGATCGCGTGCCATGTGGTGGTGCTGCTGGAGCGCGTGTGAGGCGGCGCTGGGGTTTGGTTCTTCGCGAAAATCGACATGTAAATTGCCGAGAGGGAAGGGGTCGTGTTGACGGAATCAACACCCACAAAACCGAAACGTGCATCCCGTGCCGTCAAGGTGGCGATCGGATGCGGGTTGGCGGGGTTGGTGATTTGGTGGTTTGCAACCGCCGATCGGCTTGCATCCTGCAAGTTGGGCAACGGCTTGGTGATGGCGGTCTTTTCGGAGTGGGATCCGGATGGGGGGAGCCCTGTCTATTACCGGGTTCTGAAAGGTCGCGAGGAAATCGTTCCTAAGTGTTTCATCCCTGAAACTCGCCAGGATCAAATGGAACTCGTTTTCACTTCGGCGGATGGGCCGATCGTGGCGCTCATTCCAAAGCAAAATCCCCGGATCGTTCTGGCCATGTTGGATGTCGGGACTTGCGAGTCCTGGCCATATCGGGTTGGGGGAGAAAATTGGGAAGGCGCGATGGAGCGAGCCCACGTAATGTTGAGGCGATTGAACGAGAAGTATCCAAAGGCAGACTATGTGCTGGGCGTTGAGACGCCCGGATACTGATGAGTCGTTTTGGGCCAGGCGTCTGCGGCGATCAAGGCCAACCTCGCCGGCCTGCTCGGCTGCGAACTCGCGTCCGCAAGGTCAGGAGCCCTGGCCGAAAATCATGGGCCTGAGCGACGCGATTTTGGGCAGTCGCATCGGCGTCGATTTCCCATCCATCGACCAAACTTCCAGTCCAGCAAGCATGCCTGCTTTCGCGAAAATGAAGATGCCCATCTGTGATCCGTCGTCGTCAGTCCACAGGTAGTCGGAAAGCACGTGCAACCCAGCGCCGGATTGGGGTCGCATCCCGGCGATGGCGAAGTCGATGCTTGCGCATCCGCAGTGGCAACGCGAAACGACGCGGGCCTGTGCGAGCTGACGCGCGAACAACTCCGAATCGATCCCCGGCTTTCCATGCATCAAAAGCCAATGGGTCAACGCCGTCTCTTCGGCGGTGAGATCACGGTCATCTGGAATGGCTTCGCATTGATTGGTCAAGTTGCGACGCCTGCAAAATTGAAGCCAGGGCTCCCCCCAAAAAACAACCGGCCACGCGAGCGCGTGGCCGGTCGGTCAATCTTCAGGTTGTCGTCGCCTCAACGGCGATCGGCATTATTTGAACGTCTCTGCCGGGCCTTCCGCGGCCTTGGGCTTCGCGGCGGGCTTGGCGGCCGGCTTCGCCGCGGGGACGGCGGCGGGGGCCTCTGCGGCGGCGGGCGTGTTGCCCGGGCCGTTGTAGGTGTTGGGGGTCAGGAAGATCTCCACGCGGCGGTTGGCCTCCGCGCCCTTGCCTCCGTTGGCGACGATCGGCCGCCACTCGCCATAGCCCGCGACCTGCATGCGGACCGGGGCGACGCCGTCCTGCTCGAGGATGTCCTTCACCGCGATCGAGCGGTGCACCGAGAGGTGCCAGTTCGAAGGGTGCTTGGCCCGCGTCTCGGGCTTGCCGATGCGGACGTTGTCGGTGTGGCCGACGATCTCGGTCTGGTACTTCTGGGCGACGGGGCGCTTGAGGATCTCAGCCAGCTTGCCGAGGCTCTTGGCGGCCTTGTCGCTCACTTCGGTGCTGCCCAGCGGGAAGGTCAGGTCGCTCTTGAAGCGGACCATGCCGTGGAGCGGGTCGTAGGTCATCAGGTCGGGGTCGGAGGCGGCCAGCTCCTTGAGGGCGGCGTCGAGCTCGGGCTCGAGCAGCACGGGAACCTGCCCGGCCTTGCGGAGGCGGTCCTCGGCCTCGGCGAGGAGCTGCTGGAAGCGGTTGCGGTCGGCGATCGCCTTCTCGAGCTTGGCGACCAGGTCGGCGTCGGGCGTGCGCCCGGCCTCCTGCAGCGCCTTCACGCGGGCGTTGGCCTCCTCAAGCCGGGCCTGCAGGTCGGCGATCTGCTCCTGCCCGCGGCGATAGAGCGTGTTGAGTTTGTCGTATTCGCTCTGGGCGACGCAGCCGACGCTGCCCATGAGCATCGCGGCCCCGAAGACCATCAACGCCACAACCCTGAGGATCCGTCCGATTCGCACGTGTCATCCTTTCCCTGGATCGAATGTCCGCCTCGTACAGCCCAACAGGCTATCGTGTGCGCCCGGGAACGCAAAGTTTCCCGGGTGACTCGGCGACCCAACAGGATCGCCGGGGCCCGTGAATTCAGGCCCGAGGCGAAAGGGATATCGGCAGGATGAGCGCAGGGACGACAATTTATCGGGCCGTCGCCGCCGCCGACGCCTTGGGGACGCAGGTCCGCGACGCCGCGGTGGCGGTGCGGGCGGGGCGGATCGTCGCCGCGGGGGAGGCGGGGGAGGTCCGAAGGCAAGTCGGCGAGGGCGACCGCGTCGTCGACCTGGGCGATGTGCTGATCCTGCCCGCGCTGGTCAACGCCCACGCCCATCTCGACCTGACGCCGATCGGCCCAAGACCTTATGACGGCGATTTCGTCTCGTGGGTCGAGGGTCTGCAGCGCGATCGGCCGCGCGACCCTGAAGCGATCGCCTCGGGGGTCCGCCGGGGCTTGCGGCTGTCGCGCGAGGCGGGCACCGGCTGGGTGGGGGACATCGCCAGCAGCGTCCAATCCTTGCGGGCCCGGGTCGGCGCGCCGCCCGGAACGGGCGTCGCGGGCGTGAGCTATCTGGAGATGATCGGGCGCGGCCGGGACGCCCTCGCCGCGGCGGAGGCGAATTGTCGGGCCGCGGCTGCGAGCCTGGTTCCGTCGGCGTGGCGGGAGGATGTGGCCGGCGAAGGTGCGGAGGACGTTCGCCTCGCGCCGGGCATGGGGCTCCAGCCGCACGCGCCATACTCCACCGGGCTCGACCTCTACAACCTCGCCGCCTCGGAGCCGATGGACGTCCCGCGATCGACGCACCTGGCGGAGATGCTCGAGGAGGAGCGGTTCATCCGCGACGCCGACGGGCCGTTCGCCGACTTCACCCGCAAGATCGGCAAGTGGGACGACTCGATCCGCCCCGCGGGGATCGGCCCCGTGGCCCACCTGCGGGCGACGCTCGCCCGCGGCCGCTGGCTGGTCGCCCACTGCAACTACGTCGACGACGCCGACATCGCGATCCTGCATGAGGCCGTGGCGAGCGTCGCCTATTGCCCGATCGCCAGCGAATACTTCGGGCACGTGGCGCACCGCTACCGCGACATGCTGGCGGCAGGGGTGAACGTCTGCCTGGGGACCGACTCGATCCTCTGCCAGCCCGCGGGCGAGCCGCAGCCGCTGGGCCTGCTGCCCGCGATGCGCCGGCTGCACCGGCGCGACGGCGTCGACGGGCAGGCGCTGCTCGCGATGGCGACGTGGCGCGGGCTGGTCGCGATGTTCGGCCCCGGCGCGCGGGAGTGGGCCTCGCTCCGCCCCGGCGCCCCGGCGATGCTGGCGGCCGTGCGGATCGACCCCGCCGACGCGACGGATGCGCTGACGCAGGTTCTGCGCAGCGACGAGCCGGCGAGGCCGGTTGTGATGTCTTGTTAGCCGGAAACGCAAGCGACGGGACGGGGGTGCGCCGGTCAATCGCAGCGCTGGAGCATACGGTGATCGTGCGAGTCACAGGCGTTCGCCTGCAACGATTCAACATTGTGTGCGGTCCGCATTCTCCAGCGCAGCGGTTTGTTGTTTGACCCCCGTCCCGTCGCTTGCGCTTCCGGCTAACAAGAGCCGCGTCACGCGGACAACACCGCCGACCGGCAGCGATTATCCTGTCGAGTCGATCCGATCCGCTCCCGCTTTCAAGGATCTCCGCATGACCTCTCCCGCTCCCGTCGCCCACGTCGGCTACATCGGCCTAGGCATCATGGGTTCCGCGATGGCGGCCAACCTCATCAAGGCCGGGTTCAAGCTGACAGTCTGGAACCGCACAGCCGCGCGGGCCCAGCCGCTGGTCGCGCTGGGGGCGACGCTCGCCGCCTCGCCCGCCGACTTGGCGGCCCGCAAGCCCGACGTGATCTGCGTCAACGTCACCGACACGCCCGACGTCGAGGCCGTGCTCTTCGGCGCCGACGGCATCGCCAGCAAGGCCGCCCCGGGCCTCATCGTCGTCGACCACTCCACCATCAGCCCCGTCGCCACGCAGGACTTCGCCGCCCGGCTGGCCAAGCAGGGCGTCACGCTGCTCGACGCCCCCGTCTCCGGCGGCGACGTCGGGGCCCGCAACGCCACGCTGAGCATCATGGTTGGCGGGCCGGAGGATGCGTTCGTTCGCTGCAAGCCGCTCTTCGAGGCGATGGGCAAGGCCATCACGCACATGGGCCCGTCGGGCATGGGGCAGGCCTGCAAGGCGTGCAACCAGGTGGCGGTCTCGGTCACGCTGCTGGGCGTCTGCGAGGCGATGGCGCTGGCCCAGAAGTGCGGGCTCGACGTGAGGAAGATGATCCAGGTCGTCTCCGCTGGCGCGGGCGGGTCGTGGCAGCTCGCGAATCTCGGCCCGCGCATCGCTGGGGGCGACATGGCTCCGGGCTTCATGATCGACCTGGTGCTCAAGGACCTCGCCATCGTGGGCGACACCGCGCGGGCGCGGATGCTCCCGTTGCCCGCGACGGCGATGGCGGAGGCCTGCTTCCGCAGCGTGGCTGCGGCCGGCAGCGGACGCCTGGGCACGCAGGCGATCAGCCAGGCGGTGGAGAAGCTCGGGCACTTCACGTTCGTCAAGAAAGATTGATCCGGATCTCGCGAGACGCGCGCCCCAAGGATGGGCAACTTCAGTTGCCCATCTCCCGTGCCCGTGATCTATAGTGTTCTTCCATGCCGACGCCCGCCGAACAACCGCTGCTGCGCATCGAGAACCTCGCCGTCTCCTTCGGGGGCGACCGCGGGCGCGTGCTCGCGGTCAACCGTGTGAACTTCTCGGTCTACCCGCGGCAGACGCTCGCGGTGGTCGGTGAGTCGGGCTGCGGCAAATCGGTCACGGCCCTCTCGACGCTCCGCCTTGTCCCCACGCCTCCGGGGCGGTTCGACGGCGGTCGGATTCTGTGGTCGGGCGGGAAGGGCGAGAAGACCGGCCCGGCCTCGGATTCCAACACCACGCCCGTCAACCTGCTCACGCTGCCCGACCGCGACATGCGCTCCATCCGCGGCAACCAGATCGCCATGATCTTCCAGGAGCCGATGACCAGCCTCAATCCGGTCTACACCATCGGCGAGCAGATCCTCGAGGCGATCCTGCTCCACCAGAAGGTCGACCGCAGGCAGGCGGTGGAGATCGCGACCGCCGCCCTCGCGGAAGTGGGCATCGCCGACCCCGGCCCGCGGCTGAAGGAATACCCGCACCGGCTCTCGGGGGGCATGCGCCAGCGCGTCATGATCGCGATGGCCCTCGCCTGCCAGCCCCGCCTGCTGCTCGCCGACGAGCCGACGACCGCGCTCGACGTGACCATCCAGGCCCAGATCCTCGAGTTGCTCCGCCGGCTGCAGGAGCAGCGGGGAATGTCGGTGCTGCTCATCACGCACGACCTGGGCGTGGTCGCGGAGAACGCCGACACTGTCGCGGTGATGTATGCCGGGCGCGTGGTGGAGTTCGGCAGCGTCGTCGACGTCTTCCGCGAGCCGCTGCACCCGTACACCAAGGGGCTTTTCGCCTCGATGCCCGTGCTGGGCGACGAGCGCAAGCGCCTCGCGACGATCCCCGGGAACGTCCCCAACCCCGCCCGGCTGCCCAAGGGTTGCCCGTTCAACCCGCGCTGCGCCGAGATGAACAACGACGCCAAGTGCGGCAGCGACGACCCGCCGCTGCTGGAGGTCCGCGAGAAGCACTGGGCCGCCTGCTGGCACACGCCTGGGTATGCGCAGGGCAAGGCGACGGTGCCCGACCTGGCCTTCCGCCGCGAGACGGCGAAGGTGTGAGGCTCGCCGCGAAGCGGGTTTTGTTAGCCGGAAGCGCCTGGAGTGCGCGGCGATCGCCGGTGGACAGGTCTTGCGTCGTGTTTTCCGCTGGGCAGCGATGGACGGACTTCACTGCATCCTCACGTGGCAAGCACGGCCACGTGCTGCATCCGACAGCAAACCGGTGGGATCATGGCCGCAAAATCGCGCGTCAATCATCGGCGAAAGGCGATCGTCATTCTTCTGGTCTTGACGGCGATCCTCTATGTCGGCGGATACGTCCACGCGCGACGACAGCATCTGCTGGTTCACAGGTCCGCATACGCCTATGGAAAGACCGACAGCCACTCCGTGGACGAGGGGGATTTTGGCCCGGGACTGTTGAGCGGCAATGCCGGCCAACTCTCGCTGGGCGCCTGGGTGGTGTTCACGCCGTTGCGGTGGACCGAAACGCTCTATTGGTATGTTCGGCACCCGCGGGGCCAGCGGTGGCCTTATGGAATGAGCCAATGATCCCCCGGCCTCACGTCTTCTCAAACACCATCTGCCGGGCCATCGATCGAAACACCCGCAAACGCTCCCTATAGACCGCATTCCGCCGCGGGTTGGGCCGGTAGCGCACATTCGTGCGTCGCGGCGGCGTCTCAAGGCTCGCCCAGTCGGTCAATCCCAACGCCGCCTGCGCGATCCGAACCGCGCCCATCGCCGAGGCGTCTGCCTCCTCCGAGGCGTGCAGTTCCATCCCCAGCACGTCGGCGAGGATCTGGCACCACGTCGGCGCGTGGACGATCCCGCCGGTCAGCCGGGCGGGCGACGGCGACGGGCCGGCGCGCAGGCCCAGGGAGTCGCGCACGTCCGCGAGGCAATAGGCGACGCCTTCCAATGTCGCCCGCGCGAGGTGGGCCCGCGTGTGGCCAAGCGTCACGCCCGCCAGCGCGGCCTGCGCGTCGGGCCGCCACCACGGGCTGCGTTCTCCGGTGAGGTAGGGCAGCACCAACAAGCCGTCGGCCCCGGGACGCACGCCCGCAGCCTCGTCGAACATCGCGGCGAAGCGGCGCTGGGGCGTAAGGTGTGCGTAGAAGCGGTCGCAGATCCATTGCACCGCCAGTCCGCCGTTGTTGATCGCGCCGCCCGCCAGCCAGTGGCCCGGGGCCATCACGTAGCACCAGGTGCGCCCCGTCGCGTCGGCGCGAGGCCTGTCGAGGGCGAGACGCACGGCTCCGCTGGTCCCGACCGTCAACACCAGTCCGCCCGGCCTCGCCCCCGCGGCCCCGAGGCTCGCAAGCGCGCCGTCGCTCCCGCCCGCGAGCACGGGCAGGCCTGCGGGCAGCCCCGTCGCCCGTGCGGCTGTGGGGGTCACGTGCCCAAGCACACCGCCGACGGGGAGCAACGCCGGCAGCCGCTCCGCGCCGACGCCCGCGAGGGCGAGCGCCTCGGCGTCCCAGTCGAGCCGGCGGATGTCGAGCAGGCCGGTGGTCGAGGCGAGGCTGTGGTCGGTGGTCCATTGGCCGGTGAGGGCGTGCGAGACGAAGTCGCGCAGGGCGACGAAGCGCGAGGCCCGGCGGGCGATCGGCTTCGCCTCGTCGAGCCACCAGCGCAGGCGGGCGGGATGGTAGATCGCCTCGAGCGGGCAGCCGGTGCGGGCCCGGATGGCCGCAGGGTCGACCAGGGATTTCAGCCGTTTCGCCTCGAGGCCGCCGCGTCCGTCGGCCCAGGTCATCGACCAGGCGAGCGGCTGGCCGGCGGCGTCCACGGGCAAGAGGCTGTGCATCGCGCCGCTGAGGCAGAGGCCGGCGACGTTCGCCGCGCGGGCCTTCGCCGCCACCTCCCGCAACGCCGTCGCCGTCGCCCGCCACAACGCGGCAGGGCTTTGCTCGACGCGCGCGGGATCATGGGCGCCGTCGCCCGGGGTCGAGCGCGTCCGCATCGGCTGGGCCGCCTGCGCGACCACACGCCCGCGGCGGTCGACCGCCACGGCCTTCAGGCCCGAGGTGCCCAGGTCGAGCCCGATGACGCAGGATTCGGCCATGAATCGTCCCATTCGCGATCGACGCCAGTGTAAGCGCTCGCGCCGGCGCTGCACCGCGGCACCCCATCCGCTACCATCGCCCCGTCATGGCAGAGGCTTCCACCGAACTCGACATCGAACACCCCGACGCGCTGCTGGCCTACCTCCGGGCCGCGGGGCAGATCGGCCCGGCCGAAACGCCGACGATCCGCAATCTCGCGGGCGGGGTGTCGAACCGCACCGTGCTGGTCGAGCGCGCCAGCGGCGAGGGCTGGGTGCTCAAGCAGGCGCTGGCCAAGCTGCGCGTGAAGGTCGACTGGTTCAGCGACCCCGCGCGGATCCACCGCGAAGCGGCCGGCCTGCGCTGGCTGGAGAAGCTCGCCCCGCCGGGCACGATCACGCCGCTGGTCTTCGAGGACCACACGCATCATCTGCTGGCGATGCAGGCGGTGCCGATGCCGCATGACAACTTGAAGACGCTTTTGCTCGCGGGCGCGCCCCCGCGGGCGACGCTGCTTGATTACGCCGGGCAATTCGGACGGCTGCTGGGCGTGGTGCATCGCACGGCCCGCGAACGGCAGAGCGAAGTGGAGCCCGTCTTCACCGACCGTGGCTTCTTCGAGTCGTTGCGGGTCGAGCCGTATTACGAGTACACCGCGGCACAGGTGGCGGCGGAGTCGCCCGAGGGCGCGGCCTTTCTGCGCGGCCTGGTCGCGAAGACGCGGGCCCGCACGCTCACGCTCGTCCACGGCGACTACAGCCCCAAGAACGTGCTGGTGCGCGAGGGGCGGCTGATCCTGCTCGACCACGAGGTGATCCACTGGGGCGACCCGGCGTTCGACGTGGGCTTCGCGCTGACGCACCTCCTGAGCAAGGCCCGGCACTTGGTCCCGCGACGCGCCGACATGGGCGACGCCGCCCGCGCGTTCTGGGGCGCGTACCGCGAAGCCTTGGGTCCCGCGCCATGGGCAGGCGACATCAAGGCGATGGCGGTGATGCACACGCTGGGCTGCCTGCTCGCGCGGGTCGCGGGGCGTTCGCCTTTGGAATATCTCGACGAGCCCGCACGTGCCAGCCAGCGGACGGCGGTGCTGGCCCTCATGACCAGCCCCCACGGCCCGCCCGCGAGCGTCGAACGGTTGATCGCACTTTTCCCGGAGCAGCAGTGACATGCCCACGATTCGACGGTTGAGCGCGATGGAGATCCTCGACAGCCGCGGCCGGCCGACGGTCGCCTGCGAGTGCGAACTGGCCTCGGGCGCGGTCGCCGCGGCGTCGGTTCCGTCCGGCGCGTCGACCGGGGCGGCCGAGGCCTTGGAGCTGCGCGACGGCGACCCGAAGCGCTACCGCGGGCTGGGCTGCCGCAAAGCGGTGGGACACGTCAATGGCCCGATCGCCGCGGCGTTGGCGGGCAAGGCGTTCGAGACGCAGGCGGCGCTCGACGAGCGGCTCATCGCCCTCGACGGCACGCCGACCAAGTCGCGCCTCGGCGCCAACGCGGTCCTCGCGGTCTCGATCGCCTTCGCCCGTGCGTCGGCGGCCGAACGAGGCGTCCCGCTCTACCAGCACTTCGCCGACATGCTCGGCCTCCCGCTCGCCACGCTCCCGCGGCTGACGGTCAACCTCTTCAGCGGCGGGAAGCACGCGGGCGGGCAGGTCGAGATCCAGGACGTGCTGATCGTCCCCGCCTCGGCGAAGACGATCGACGAGGGGCTGGCGACGATCTTCGCCGTCTACTACGCGGCCGCGGATTTGACCAGCAAAAAGTACGGCGTGCGTTCGCTCAAGGCCGACGAGGGCGGACTGGCTCCGCCGTTCCCGAACGTCGAGGCGGCCTTCGACGACGCGGTGGCGGCGATCAAGGCCGCGGGGTTCGAGCCGGGGCGGGACGTGGCGATCGCGCTCGACGTCGCCTCGAGCCATTTCTTCCGCGACGGGCGCTACCACCTGGGCGGCGCGGCGCTCGACAGCGCCGGCATGATCGAGCGCGTCGGCTCGTGGGTGAAGCGGTATCCGATCGTGAGCGTCGAGGATGGCCTGTCGGAGGATGATTGGTCGAATTGGCCTCCGCTCCGCCGCTCGCTCGCGGGCAAGGCTTTGACGCTCGGCGACGACTTCCTCTGCACCAACCCGGCTCGGATCACGCGGGCGATCGACGCGAAGGCGGCCGACGCGCTGCTGCTGAAGGTGAACCAGATCGGCACGTTGACCGAAGCGGCGAAGGCCTGCCGGCTCGCCCGCGCCGCGGGCTGGCGGGTGACGGTCAGCGCCCGCAGCGGCGAGACGGAGGACAACTGGCTGGCCGACCTCGCGGTGGGCTGGGGCGGCGACCAGATCAAGATCGGCTCGATCGCGCAGTCGGAGCGGTTGGCGAAGTACAACCGGTTGTTGGCGATCGAGGCGCAGGCGAAGCTGCCGGTGGTGGCGTGGCCGGGGTGAGCATCACTGCGGGTGGAGATGCTCCCCGAACCACGCCTCCGCGCTCGCC
The DNA here is from genome assembly GCA_026386955.1 of Planctomycetota bacterium. Lineage (GTDB taxonomy): Bacteria > Planctomycetota > Phycisphaerae > Phycisphaerales > Phycisphaeraceae > JAPLMQ01. The sequence goes on along the minus strand of JAPLMQ010000280.1, from coordinate 8,569 downwards.
ATCACCGCCGGGTAGTGGGCCTGCCCCATCACGGTGTTGTGCTCCGCGCCAGGGATCAGCTCCAACTTCGTGTGGTCCGGCGCGGCGTTGTTCATGTCGACGCTGTGCATGAACGCGATATGGCGGTCGGCCAGCCCGTGGATGAGCAGGACGGGGCATTTGGTCTTTTGGATCGCGTCGATCGGGCTCGCGTCGTCGGGGTTGAAGTCGGCGACCTGGCCGGCGCGGTCGATCGCTCGTTCGATTGTTGAATGGAGCATCATCCAGCCCACGACCGGAAGGTATTTCCGCACGTAGCCGGGGACGATCGCCCGGTATGAGCTGAAGGTGTCGATGGCGACGACGGCCTTGATCCGGGGGTCGAGGGCGGCCCATTGGATCGCGACGGCTCCGCCCAGCGAGGGCGACATGACGCCAACGGGGGCGTTGACCAAGCCCGTCGCGGAGAGGGCGTCGAGCAGTTGCGTGAGGTCCTGCTTCTCGCGCACGCCGAAGGTGCACCATTGCCCGCTTGATCGGCCGTGGGCGCGGAGGTCGACGAGGATCGCGCGGTAGCCGAGCTCGGTGAAGCGCTGGCCGACGCCGACGTTGGAGGCCTTGTCGGCGTTGATTCCGTGGAGGAGGACGATGCAGCCTCGCGGGTGTTTCGCCCCGGTCGGGAGAGAGCCTTCACGCGGCTCCATGATCCAGACGGAGAGGGACGCCGCGGGCGGCCCGACGTCGACGCGCAGTGCTTGGTCGACGCTTTGCGCCTTGAGGGTTGATGACGACGGATCATCAGCGGGATTGATGACGCGATTGGTGTTGGTCACCCAGACGAGGCTCTGCGCGAGCGGGTCGGTCTGGAGATTCGCGAGCACAGCCAGGGCCGCGAGAAGCAGTGCCGTTGCCACAGCGAGAATGAGCAGCACTCGGCGGAGCCGCCGGCGACGGGGTTTGGTTGGAGTCGCGTCGGCGGTCATGGCGCGGTGAGCCCGGAGAGTGGCGTGGATGGAATTGTACGGGACCAAGGCATGGGGCCCTTCAATGCGGGCAGGGCGCCTTCGGTTGATCGGCACACAGCAGCCTTCGGCTGCGGTGTGGCACGGGAACGGGTGCTCAACGTTGTCGCCCCTTGCGCCCGCCGCTACATTGGCGCACCCCTTTCACGGAGATTCCAATGCCTTTCGCGATCAAGCCCAAGCAGACCGTGCTCTTCATCGGCGACTCCATCACCGACTGCGGCCGGCGCGACTCCGCCGCCCCGCTGGGCAACGGCTATCCGCGCATGGTGCACGAGCTGATCATGGCCCGTCACCCGGCGCACAAGCTCAGCGTCATCAACAAGGGCATCGGCGGCAACACCGTCAAGGACCTTGCCGGGCGGTGGGTCGACGACGTGCTGAAGTTCAACCCCGATTGGCTCTCGATCAAGATCGGCATCAACGACCTGCACCGCTGGATGAGCAACGTGCAGGGGCAGTCGGTCACCCCCGAGGAGTACCTCGCCCATTACGACGCGATCCTCGCCCTCACGAAGAAGCACTGCGGCAAGGCCCAGATCATCCTGATGGACCCGTTCTACATCTCCGAGGACAACAAGAGCGACTTCTGGCGCAGCCAGGTGCTGGGCAAGCTCCCGCTCTACATCAAGACCGTCGACAAGATGGCGAAGAAGTACAAGACCCGCCACATCCGCACGCACGAGATGTTCAAGGCGATCCTGAAGCACCACTCGGCCGACGCCCTCTGCCCCGAGCCGGTACACCCCTACGCCTCGGGCCACCTGGCGATGGCGAACGCGTGGATGGAGTGCGTGGGAGGCTGAGCGCCTGAACGAGCGATCGATCGCGGTGTGAACGCATCGCGCGGAAGTCGAGCGAAAAAGCGAATCCGACCATCAAGGCCCAGGCACTGCGGTGCCTGGGTTTTTCATGCGCTCGGATTCTGCGTCCGCGTGAAGTGATAGAGGAAGACCGCCGCCGCGACCGCGACGTTGAGCGAGTCGGTCCCCAGGTGCATGGGGATGGTGACGTGGCGATCGCATTCCGTGAGCCACCGGCCGTGCAGGCCCTGCGATTCGCTGCCCAGCAGCAGGCCCAATCGGTTGGGCGGGCCGGGGCGTTGGGCACGTTCCAACGGCTGGGCGCCGGCGTCGGTCACGGTCGCGACCATCTCGACGCCCCAGCGCGTGCGAAGGTCGCGCAGCACGGGCAGGAGGTCGTCGCAGAGGAGGATCGGCAGGCTGAAGATCGTGCCCATGGAGACGCGCACGGACCGGCGCCAGAAGGGGTCGCAACTGCGTTCGCCCACGAGCATGGCCGCGGCGCCGAAGGCGGAGCTGATGCGGATGAGTGAGCCGAGGTTGTCGGCGTTGATGATCTCGGGGCAGATGACGAGGGTGATGGGTTTCGGAGATGGAATTCCTGGCGGGCCGAGGATTGATTCGAGGCTGGGGTTGGGCTTGCGCAGGCCGACCGCCATGACGCCGGAGTGGAAGGCGAAGCCGATGACGCCTTCGAGGAGTTCGTCGGGGAGGGTGTAGACGGGGATGTCGCCGCGGACTTGCGGAGCGAGCTCGGCCGCGCGTCGGTTGGCCATGAGGACCGACTCACAGGGGAAATCGCTGGCGAGCAGGCGGCGGACGAGGTGCTCGCCCTCGGCGATGAAGCGCCCGCCCTCGGCCGCGAGTTCGCGGTCCTTGAGGCTGCGGTAGTGGGCGACGCGCGGGTCGTCGAGGGTGTCGATGGGGATCACGGGCATGGCGAGGATAGGGTAGCGGATGGGGAGGCGAGGTATACTTCCCGCCTGCCTTCTCCCCGCGCCCGGACACCCCGGATCTCCCCCAACCCCAGAGCACCATGAAACTCGAACGCCTCAAGTCGCCTGAAGTACGCGCGCTCCCGCGCGACACCGTCGTGGTCATCCCCGTCGCCAGCATCGAGCAGCACGGCCCGCACCTGCCCGTGGGGACCGACTCGCTCATCGGCCAAGGCGTCGTCGACGCGTTCGACGCCGCCTGCGGCAACAAGCTGCTGGTCGTCCCCATGCTCCGCTGGGGCTGCAGCGAGCACCACATGGCCTTCCAGGGCTCGCTCACGCTCACGCACGAGACCTTCGAGGCCGCGGTGCTGCAGGTCGTAGAGTCGATGTTCCGCCACGGGTTCCGCCGGTTCGTCGTGCTCAACTCGCACGGCGGGAACCGCTCCGTCGGCGGGGTCATCGCCGAGAAGGCCTCGTTCAAATGGCCCGAGGCGCAGCTCATCTTCGCGACGTGGTTCCAGGTCGCGGGGGCGCAGCTCAAGCACTTGGCCGAGGGGGAATATCCCACCGTCGGGCACGCCTGCGAGTTCGAGACCGCGGTGATGATGCTTCTGCACCCGGACCTGGTCGACATGTCGAAGGCCCAGGACGACGGCCCGCTCAACCCCCGCCACCCGTTCAAGGGCGACCTGCTCTCGGGCGGGGCGGCGACGCTCTCGCTGCCGTTCGACAAGATGACCATCCGCGGCGTCTACGGGCGCCCGCGGCTCGCGTCGGTCGAGAAGGGGCGCAAGCTGCTGGAGATCACCACGGCCGAGCTGGTGAACATGCTCGAGGTCGCCTGGCCCGGCTCGAGCGGGACGATCGCCAAGCCGCTGCCGCACGGGCTGCCGTTGGCTCGCTGAAAAGGCCCGTTGAAACGTCGCGATGATCCCATTCGTCTGCCTCATCCGAACTCATCTGAAATTCCATCCCCGCAAACCCATCGAGAACTCCGCCCATGAAGATCAAGGACATCGAGATCATCTTGCTCGACGTGCCCATGCACGAGGTCCCCGACCGCGCCATGGCCAAGACCAACTACGGTTGGCGCATCATCGAGCTATGCCGCGTCACCACCGACAACGGGCTGACCGGCATCGGCGAGACGCTGCCCAACTACACCTGGGGCAAGGTCAGCAAAGAGGCCATCGCCCGGGCCAAGGGGACCAACCCCTTCGAGCTGATGTGGGACGACTCGCTGGGCGCGGGGCTGCAGATGGCGCTCTTCGATGTCGCGGGCAAGGCGGCCGGCGTGCCGGTTTATCGCCTGCTCGGGAAGAAGCACCGCGACTGGTGCCCGATCTCCTGGTGGGGGATCGACATGTCGCCCGAGGACTACGCCAGCGAGGCCCGCGACGCGGTGAAGCTGGGCTACACCTCGTTCAAGCAGAAGGCCAGGCCGTGGTACGACGTCTACCAGCAGACCAAATTGACCGCGGCCCAGGTCGGGGTGAACTTCAAGCTCGACTACGACTTCAATGAGCACCTGATCAACGCGGGGGCGGCGATCAGCGTGCTGCAGGAGCTCGACAAGGTGCCGAACATGGCGCTGTACGAGTCGCCGATCCCGCAGGCGGACGTCGAGGGCAACCGGCGGATCCGCGCGGCGACGCGCTGCGCCATCGCGATGCACTACGGCAACCCGCCGATCATGACCTGCATCCAGGAGCAGATCGCCGACGGCTTCGTCGTCAGTGGCGGGGCGTCGTCGGTGATCCGCCAGGCCCGGCTCGCGGAGCAGGCGAACATGCCGTTCTTCCTCCAACTCGTCGGCACGGGGCTGACCACCACGATGATGATGCACCAAGGTGCGGTCTGCTCGCACTCGCAGTGGCCTGCGATCACCTGCATGAACATGTACGTCGACCAGCTCATCACCAAGCCCATCGAGGTCAAGGGCGGGTACGTCCGCGTCCCCGAGACGCCCGGTCTGGGCGTGGAGCTCAACGAGGCGGTGCTCAAGTGGAAGGTCGGCACGTCGGAGAAGCCCAACGCCGAGGCGATCTACTCCATCACGCGCGACAGCGGCGTGAAGACCTGGTACCACGGCGAGTACGGGAAGTTCGGCTTCTGGACCGAGTCGCACGCGGGCAACGTCCCGCACTTCGAGCACGGCGTGAAGCTCGAGCAGTGGAAGAACGACGGGTCGAAGGAGTGGAAGGATCTCGCGAAGCGGACCAAGGAAGACGGGCCCGTGATGGAGTGAGGCATGGGCCTCGCCAGCGCGGGCCTCACCAAGGCGCGCCGACCTCAAGCGCCGCCTCGAGCTTCGCGAGGAACTCCTCTCGCGGGACGTCGATGGTGCCGAACCGCGCCATGTGCGGGCTGTTGCACTGCACGTCGAGCAGGACGAAGCCGCGCTCGCGCAGGTGTTCGACGAGGTGGACGAGGCATACCTTCGAGGCGTCGGTCGCCTTGCTGAACATCGACTCGCCGAAGAAGGCGCCGCCGAGGGCGACGCCGTAGAGCCCGCCCACGAGCTCGAAGCGGTCGTCGTCGAGGCCGGCGGGGGTCTGCCCCGCCGCCCGGGCTTCGTCGCGCGGCAGCCAAGACTCGACGCTGTGGGCGACGCCCATCGCGTGCAGGCCGGCGTAGGCGCGGATGATCGCGGGGTTGATCCACGTCTGCTTCTGGTAGGGGCGAGGCTCGGAGCAGGCGCTGATGACGGCGTGGAAGGCCACGTCACGCGTCACCACGTAGCGCCCGCTGCGCGAGCGCCGGCCGAGCGAGTGCGAGGCGTGGAAGGCGTCGAGCGGGAGGATCGCCCGGGGGTCGGGGCTGTACCAGTCGATCGCCCCATGCCGGCTGCGGGCCATGGGAAAGACGCCCTGCCGGTAGGCGTGGATGAGCAGTTCGGGCGTGAGGGGGATCGGCGCGGCCATGGGGGTTTGCGGATTTGCGCTCCCGGAAACGAAAAGGCCGCCTCGCGTGAGGCGGCCTCGTCGATCCAATGGCTAGGACTGGAGTTGAACCAGCGACCTCCCACTTTTCAGGCGGGCGCTCTACCAACTGAGCTACCTAGCCGGCACTCGGGCCCCGCAAGCCTCGTTTGAAGCTCGCGGGAGGATTGAAAAGATTATCGCAAACCGCGGGAGAGTCAAATGCCCGGCGACGCACCGTCTGAGGCGCGTGTTGGTTGTGCGGGCGGCGCTAGTTGACGACGTTCCGCACCCTCTCGCCCAGCAGGGCCCGCCTGCAGGCCTGCGAGCCCTTGATGCGCATGTCGAGCAGGCCTTCCTCGGAGTAGAAGGCCGAGTGCGGGTTGACGATCAGCCGATGGTGGGCGACGTGGCCCGGGTCGCGCCAAGCGGCGATCAGCGGGTCGTCCGCGGCGGGGGGCTCGCCCTCGAGCACGTCGATCCCCGCGCCGGCGAGCAGGCCCGAGGCCAAGGCCGGCGGCACGCAGCTTGTGTCGACCACGGCCCCGCGCGCGGTGTTGACCAGGAACGATCCGCGCGGCATCCACGCGATCGTGCGCTCATTGACCAGATGCCGGGTCTCGGGCGTGAGCGGGCAGTGCATGCTCAGGATGTGCGACTCGCGCATCAGGGCCTCGAGCGACTCCACCCGGCGGACGCCCAGGGCCTTGTCGTAGCCGTCCGGCTTGAGCGGGTCGTAGAAGCGCACGTCCATGCCCAGGGCCTTGGCCCGCAGCGCGGTGGCGGCCCCGATCCGTCCCAGTCCGACGATGCCGAAGACCCGCCGGGCGAGTCGATGGATCGGCACCGCTTGGGTGTACATCCAAGGCCCTTGGGCCTCGCGCAGGCGGGAATTGAGGAAATGGATGCCGCGGGCGAGGGTGAGGGCCATGCCGATGGCGGAGTCGGCAACCTCCTCCGTCCCGTAGTCGGGCACGTTGGCGACGGGGATCTGCCGCGAGCGGGCGAAGGCGTGGTCGACGTTGTCGAAGCCCACGCCGCAGCGCACGATCAGCTTGCAGCGGGTCAGCCGCTCGACCGTCCGGCGGGAGAGCCCCAGGTTGTGGTAGAGCATGATGGCGTCGGCATCCTCGATCCTGCCTTGCAGCTCGTCCTCGTGGTGGGCGTCGAGGGCGACGATGTCGGCCAAGTCGCCCAGGCCCTCGTTTTCGGGGGCGAGGGGGCCGGTGATGAAGTCGGTGACGACGACCTTGAAGCGGGCGGGCATGGGCGGGCTCCGGGAGGGAGCGCTGTTCTATCGGGGCGGGTGGCCCGCCGCAACGTGGGCTAGGGCGGACGCGCGACGCAGCCAAGCCCCGCCTAGGTGGCCCGTCGGCAGGGGCGACCCCAATTCGCGCCCTTACCCCAAGGTCCCGGGCAACAGGGGCGTGTCGGAGCGGAAGCCGCGGACTGAATTCTTCTTGCTTGCTGCCGCCCGGATACGTAATCTATGGGGAGTGCCGCATGTCTTGGTCTTGCAACTCCATTCACTTTCAGTCAGACCATCGAATCCGGGGAATCGCCGGGCGTTGTATTTGCCTTGATTATTTCCCGGGGCCGATCGCATCGGCCATTTCACCCTGAGGTCACCCATGCGCTTTTTGATTGGTTCGCGCTCGACCGCCGTTCGGGGGTTCACGTTGATTGAGTTGCTGGTGGTCTTGGCGATCATCGGCCTGATGGTCGGCCTCCTGCTGCCGGGCCTCTCCGCCGCCCGGCTCGCCAGCCAGCAGCTCAAGGACGCGACGCAGTTGGTCGGCACCCACCAAGTCATGATCCTCTACGCGGAGAGCAACCGCACCCGCCTGCCCGGGCTGGACAGCAACGGCAGCCCGTTCCTCGAGTCCTTCGGCACCGCGTCGCCCAACATCAACAGCACGCTGGTCAGCTCCCGGTACTGGATCCTTCTCCAAGGCGCCTACATCACTCCCAGCCTGCCCCTCTCGTCCTCCGACATCCGCACCGCCTGGGTCAACGGGCCGGTGACGACCTCGAACTTCTCGCACGCGATGCTCTCCATCGGTGACGGCGACAGCCACCAGGACCGCATCGCCGACTGGCGCGACAACGCCAACAGCCGCGCGATCATGATCTCCGACCGCGCCGGGACCTCCAGCGTCGCCGACGCCCTGATCACCAGCCCGTGGACCGCGCTCCCCGGCAAGTGGCAGGGCAACGTCGTCTGGGGCGACAACCACGCCGAGCTTCAACTCTCGAACCGCGGGCTCACCACGCAATACGCCTCGACCGTCACCACCAACGACAACCTCTTCGCCGACGCCGCCGCCGCCGGCCTCACCGAGAACGGCATCTCGGGCTCCAACGCCCTGATGGTCACCACCTCGCTCGCCGGCACGCCCTCGCCCAGCGTCTTCACCTACTACCGCGACAACGACAACGACGGCTACGGCGACCCGAGCAACACCACCACCTCCGCCACCGGCGCCGTGCCCCTGGGCTACACCTCCGACAACACCGACCAAGACGACAACAACCCGCTTGTTCACTGAGCGGTCCGGGGGTTGTCCACATCTTGATTCTTGATTCTGAATCAGAATCAAAACCGGGCCATGGAGCCTTGGACGCCCACATTCCGGCGATGATTTATAAATCCATTTTGGTACTCAGGTTGCGGATCATCATTTGTGACGGCGATCTCCCCGCGCGCTGCGCTGGCGGTCTTGATTCACGTTGACTCACGTTGATTCACGCGTGAATCAAACATCCGGGACCTCTGAATAACCCAGTACTAAATCTCCCCACCTGGCGCTGAATCGGCAAAGGAGCCCGCGATGGAACGCCAGACGCAAGAGCCGATGCTGATCGATGCGGTGATCCACGACATCGGCGACCCCAGGATGACGGCC
>JAPLMQ010000152.1 GCA_026386955.1 Planctomycetota bacterium | reverse complement strand
AGCACGGTGCTGCTCCTGGCGGTGCTGGCCGTCGCCGCGGGCTCGATCTACCTGATGCGCCTGAGCCAGACCGAGGCCTCCACCAACGGCGCCTCGAAGGAAGTCGAGGCCCGCATCGAGCAGGCCATCGCCAAGCTGATGAACAAGGACGCGATGTCGGAGAGCGACCCGCTCGCCCGCAAGAACCTCGACGCGCTGCTCGAGAAGCCCGAGCAGGTCATGTCCGTCCTCAACGCCGACCCCTCGCGCAAGCAGGTTCCCCTGGAGTTCGTCCAGAAGAACCCGTTCATGCTGCCCACGAGCAAGGTGGTCGCCGCCGAGGTCGACAGCCCCGCCACGCCCACGCGGAGCAACGAGGTCAGCCGCAAGCTGATCGCCGAGCTCAAGGACCTCAAGCTCCAGAGCGTGATGAACGGCGGGCGCACGCCGGTGGCCCTGATCAACAACCAGCTCGTGCAGCCCGGCCAGACCCTCGGGAGCTTCACCGTCAAGGCCATCACCGGCATGACCGTGGAGCTGGCCGCGGACGACCACACCTTCAAGCTGAACATGGAAGAGAACCCGGACCAGGTCAGGTCGCGCAACAAGACGCGCTGAGCGGCAGGGGCATGGGGCCAGGGACGCACGCGGAGGGGCAAGCATGAAACGTGAGGACTGGCAGAAGGAGTTCGACCGTCTCGCGGCCGCGCCGGCGCCGACGGTCGCCGCCGAGCCGGGCAACGCCGCCGGTGGGGGCGCCGCGGGCGGGGGCGCCAACGGCGCCCGCCGCGCGGAGTCGCTCAGCGACCTGTGGGTCCCCGACACCGCCGCCGCCCCGGAGGCCGCGCCCTCCGACCTGGGCGACGCGCTGCTCGCCGTCGCCGCCATCACCGCCGCCCAGCTCTCCTCCGCCCGCTCCGTCGTCGCCAAGAGCCCCGGCACCGCCCTGGCCGACGTGCTCATCGGCATGGGCGTCGACGAGCTGCCCGTGCAGGAGCACGTCGCCGCGATCGCTGGCCTGCCCTTCCAGAAGATCGACAAGTCGTCCGAGGTCGACGCCCGGTTCCTCAACCGCCTGGGCTTCGACTACTGCAAGACCCACGGCGTCCTGCCGCTGCACGTCAACGGCACGCGCCTCACGCTGGGCGTGACCCACCCCGACAACCTGCTGATCATCGACGAGGTGAAGCACCGCCTGGGCGTCTCGGTCAAGCCCGTGGTCATCTGCCGCGCCGACGTCGACACCGCCATCCAGGGCCTCAAGCAGGACGAGGACACCTCCGTCGAGGTCGACCAGATCATCGCCGGCATCCAGGAGGACGACGTCGAGGTCGTCCACGCCAAGGCCGACGAGCTCGACCTGGAGAAGATGGCCGGCGAGTCGCCCGTCATCCGCTACGTCAACTACGTGATCTTCAACGCCGTCAAGGAGGGCGCGAGCGACATCCACATCGAGCCCGCCGAGAAGCGGCTGCGCGTGCGCTACCGCGTCGACGGCCTGCTCTTCGAGACGATGAACCCGCCGCACCACATGCACCCGGCGATCATCTCGCGCCTCAAGATCATGGCGAACATGGACATCTCCGAGCGCCGCCTCCCGCAGGACGGGCGCATCCGCGCCATGGTCCACGGGCGCAAGCTCGACCTCCGCCTCTCCACGCTCCCCACCGCGCACGGCGAGAAGGCCGTCATGCGCATCCTCGACACCCGCTCCATCAACGTCTCCCTCGACGAACTGGGCATGGACGAGGACGCGCTGCTCATGTGGAAGCGCCAGGTCGACCAGCCCCACGGCATCATCCTGGTCACCGGCCACACCGGCAGCGGCAAGACCACCACCCTCTACGCCTCGCTGGCGCAGATGGACACCCAGACCCTCAACATCTCCACCGTCGAGGACCCCGTCGAGTACCACCTCAACGGCATCGCCCAGGTGCAGGTCCACGACAAGATCGGCATGACCTTCCCGGCCGCCCTGCGCAGCCTCCTGCGCCAGGACCCCGACGTGATCATGGTCGGCGAGATCCGCGACGCCGAGACCGCCCGCACCGCCATCCAGGCCTCGCTCACCGGCCACTTGGTGCTCTCGACCCTGCACACCAACGACGCCCCCAGCTCCGTCACGCGTCTGATCAACATCGGCGTCGAGCCCTACCTGATCGGTGCCGCGCTCAACGCCGCGCTCGCCCAGCGCCTCGTCCGCCGGATCTGCACGCAATGCAAGGAGCAGGCCAAGCCCAGCGAGACCGTCGCCGAGAACCTCGCGATGCACGGCATCAACCTCGACCAGGTCTGGGAGGGCAAGGGCTGCGAGAAGTGCCGCAACACCGGCTACTCCGGCCGTGTGGGCCTCTACGAGCTGCTGCTGCTCGACGACCACCTGCGCGACCGCGTCGCGGGGAACCCCAGCGTCACCGAGTTCCGCCGGACCTGCGTCGAGCGCGGGATGGTCACGCTCCGCGAGGACGGCTTCCGCAAGGTCGCCCGCGGGCAGACGACGGTCGACGAGATCCTGCGCGTCACCGAGAGCACGATCTGACGATCACGGCTTCGCCGCGGCCGTCCCCGAGGCCTGCCCGGCCTCGCTGGCGTTGCGCATCGGCCCGAAGCCCAGCTTGTAGACCGTCGCCAACCCCATCGCCAGCACCAGCCATCCGCCCGCCAGCACCGCGGGGCGGGGGATGTCGCGGCTCTCCATCAGCCACATCGCGATGAACATGAGCAGGAAGGTGATGTTGTTGACCGTGTACTGCCCCGCGAGGGTCTTCAAGCTTCGGCGCATCTCGTAGCTGGTGAAGACGCCCGCGTAGGGGAAGGTGGTCACGCCGCCCGAGAGCAGGGGCGTGAGGGCGAAGATCACCAGCGAGATCATGAAGATCACCGGCGACTTGATCCACCATGGCGCGAAGCTGCGGTTCCCGGGCTCGGGCTCGGGGCGGTAGAGCGCCGACGCGCCCGCCCAGAGCAGGAAGACCACGCCGGCGAGGGCGAGGAACGGCCACGCCCGCACGGGCGCCATCAGCGCGGAGCTCGCCGCCGCGGTGGCCCCGCCGATGTAGATCGCGGCCCCCAGCCCGATCGCCACGGCCAGGGGCCAGCGCATCTTCCGCACGGCCGCGAAGACGATCCAGTGGTAGAGCGTCACCAACACCATGCCCGTCAGGTGGGTGTTGTTGATCTTGAGCCCGCTCTGCAGATAGGCGCAGCTGAAGGGCACGGGCATCGAGAAGATCAGCATCTTCACGCGGTTGCTGTGGACATAGGCGATGGCGGTGACGAAGAGCGTCAGCACGACCGCGGGCACGAGCTTGGCCGCGAGGAACGCCTCGAAGGTTTGCAGGATCTCAGGCAAGGCGAGCTCGAATGAAGGATCGTCGACACGCACGCGCATGCGTGCCGTCTCAAAGAGGGGACGGATTGTATCGATTAAAACCCAGGCATTGCGGCGCCTGGGACCGCGTTTGCAAAAGCGTCACGCCGCCTTGCGAAGAGGCGCCTGCGCCTCGACCACGCTCAGCAGCCGACGGTAGATCGTCAGCTCGCGGTGGGCCCGGCGCTTGAAGTTGTACTGCGACTCCACGCGTTGCCGGGCCCAGCGGGCCAGGGCCAGGCGCAGCTCGGCGCTGGCGAGCAGGGGGGAGATCGCCTTCGCCCAGGTTTCGCGGTCCTCGTCGAGGAGCAGGCCGCAGACGCCGTCGTCGAGGACGTCGCGCACGTCGCCGACGTCGGTCGCCGCGACGGGCACGCCCTGGGCCATCGCCTCGAGGACGACGTTGGGAAGGCCTTCGGAGTGGCTGGAGAGGAGGAGCAGGTCCATGGTGGCGAAGTGTTCGCGGGTCTGGGCCTGCCAACCGAGGAAGCGGACGGAGCCCGCGACGCCCAGCTCGGCCGCGAGCGACTCGAGGGCGGGGCGCTCGGGACCGTCGCCAACGATGTGCAGTTCCAAGGCCCCGTGGGCCGCAAGCAGCTCGGCGAAGGTGCGGATCGCGCGGTCGACGCCCTTCTCGGGGCTCAGCCTTCCGACGACGCCGATGACCAGCGGCCGCTCGCCCGCCTCCGCCGAGGCGGCGAGGGCGGCGCGGGCCGGCGCGATCTCGGCCCATGGTGCATAGGAGCCCAAGTCGATCGCGTTGGGCAGCAGCGAGAGCTTCTCCTCGCGCACGCCCGAGGCGCGGCAGGCGTCGGCGAGCGGGCGGCTGACGGCGATGGCGTGGTCGTAGTGGCGGAGGCAGAGGCGGTCGACGTGGTAGTAGAGCCGGGTGCGGCGGGTCTCGCGCGTCCAGCCGTGGGCGGTGGTCAGCAGCCGCATCGGCCAGAGCCGACGGAGGATCAGGCCCAGCAGGTTCGACTTGTAGTCGTGGGCGTGCCAGATGGAGACGCGGAGGTTGCGGCAGATCTGCAGCATCGCCCGGATGGTGCGCGGGTCGAGCGGGCCCGACTCGGGCACGGCGAAGAACGGGCAGTTCAGCTCGGCGGCCCGGCGGCGCAGCGTCTCGATCTGCGGGTCGCCCGCGGGATGGATGTAGGCCGCCGCCACGCGGACGCCCGCGGCGTGGCCGTACGCTGCGGAGTGCATGATCGTCTTGTCGGGCCCGCCCCCGGCGCCCGCGACGACGCGCACGTGCAGGACCGTCGGCGCCCCGGGAATGGGAGCGGGGCTTCCGGGAGCAGTGGTCGTCACGTTCGCGTCGTTGTGGAGTCGGAGTTGCGTCATGGATGTCTCAGAGCATGAATCCGGGGCAGGAGGCGCAGGCGTTGTCCTTCGCGTTCGCGTCGTCGACCTTCGCGCGGAACGAGCGGCGGGCCATCCGGTAGCGCGAGCCGTTCCAGATCTTGCTCAGCGAAGCCTCGAAGACGTTGCCCATGTCCTCTTTGGCCTCCCATGAGCCGCAGCAGGTCGAGACCGCGCCGTCCCAGTTGATCACCGTCGAGCGCCAAGGCCAGGAGCAGTCCAGCAGCTTTTTGCCGTTGAACTCCTCGGGGCAGAACTCGCGCCCTTCGAGCATCTGGCGGTAGGGCTCGAGCGCGAACTCCTTGTTGCGCGGCAGCCATTTCTCGATGTGCTCGCGCACCTTGTCCCGGCTCTTGCGGGCCTGAAGGTCGGGGGCGAAGCCCAGCGGCTGCGGCGCGCCTGCGCCCTGGGGCTTGGCGGGGCCGCCCTCCTGGTCGAGGAAGCGGATGTTGAGCGAGGCCGTGGAGAAGACCGCGCGGCAGCCCAGCTCGGCCGCGAGGCGGGCGAAGGCGTCTCGCTCATGCTCGTTGAACCGCGTGACCACGAAGTTGAGCTGAACCACCGGCGTCGAGCTGCCCAGGGCGTCGCGCGTCTCGACGATGTGCTTGACCTTCGCCACCGTCGCCTCGAAATCCTTCCCGGGCTGGTAGAGCGAGAAGGTCTCGGCCGTCGCGCCGTGGAGCGAGCAGGTGAGCATGTCGAGCCCGCTCTTGACCAACGCCTCGGCCTGCCCCTTGTTGGGCTTGAAGGCGTGCAGGTTCGAACTGACGTAGGTCCAGACGCCCTTGTCGTGGGCGTAGCGGATCATGTCGTAGATCTCGGGCACGATCAGCGGGTCGCCCCACATCGAGAGGTCGAGACCGAAGAGGAACCAGCGGTAGCGGTCGATCAACCCGCGGAACTTCGCGGGGTCCATCTTGCCCTTGGCCCGCCCGGCATAGCCTAGCCCGGTGGGGCAGAGCTGGCAGTGCGTGTTGCAGATGTTGGTCGACTCGATCTTGAGGTTGTACGGCCGGCCCCAGACGCGCTCGGTCTTGAGCATGAACTGGATGTTCACCGCGGCCATGTTGACCAGCTTGAGGGTCGTGAGGTAGCGGCGGTTCCGCCAGGCGTAGAAGGTCGCCCGCGCGAACCAGTCGACCGCGGCGAAGAGCGCGACGGCGACGCGGGGGCGCTGCGGGTCGCGCTTCAGCCTGCCGGTGATGGCGACGGTCTGCGCGAGGCGGCGATCAAGTTGGAGTTGAAGCAGGCTCATGGTGGTGTTTCAGGGCGCCATCGCCGGACGCGGGCCGGTGGGGTCGGAGGGGGACTGAGGGGCCGCGGGGTCGGAGTCGTTGCGGGCAAGAGGCATGGCCGGGATGGGGCGACGAATGGGAGTGTGCTCGAGGCCGCGGCGCGGGTCGGGCTTCGAGCTCTCCTCCGGGAGGGGCGGCTCGGTGCGCGGGCCGTGCTGGCGGAGCAATTCACGATGGATGGCCGCGGGGGCGACGCCCGCCATGACGACCAGCAGCCAGGGCAGCTCGAAGACCTCCAGCGAGAGGAAGATGCCGCCGAGCCCGAAGATGATCAGGCTGGTCTGGCAGGCGAGCATGAGGCGGGCGAGGTCGTCGGCGCGGCGGTGGTCGACAGGCAACTTCTGCCACTCGGGCGAGTCCGCCTCGGTCTCCGCGAGGGCCTGGGCGTCGGCCGCATCCTCCGCGGCGATGTCGGCCTGCGCGTCATCAATGTCGCCGGTGTTTGTCGCGGCGGTGGCGGCGCGGCCAGCGGCATCCGCTTGCGGGGCGCCTTGCCTGCGGGCGTAGGCCGCGTCGTCCTCGATCCGGCCGGCCTCGGCCCGGAGACGCCGGCCGGCCAGCACGCACTCGCGCCGGGCCATGCCCAGCGAGACGATCGACATCACCACCAGCGTGATGTACGAGAGCATCGCGGGGATGCCCGAGTCCGCGGCGACCTGCAGGTACTGGCTGTGGATCGTGCGTCCCTGCACGTCGGCGCCGTAGTTGTGCGTGAACATGTTGCTGTTGCGCAGGCCCTGCCCGGTGATCGGGTTGTCCCAGGCGATCGCCCACGCCGCGCCCCAGCTCTCGAAGCGGGAGTTGACGCTCGGGTCGGTCGCGTAGTCGCCGGTGGTCATGAAGCGGGCCCGGATCTCCGGCCCGGCGAGGATCGAGACCGCCAAGGCCGCCGCCGCCGCGATCGCCGCCGCCTGGTAGCGCGGGCGGTGGTGCAGGAGCAGCCAGACCGCGCCCACGAGCGTCGCGAGCATGGCCCCGCGGGAGTAGCTCATGAGCATCGCGTGGAGCATGAGCAGGCCCAGGAACCAGCTTCCGCCGCGGACCAGCAGGTTGCGGGCCGACATGCCGTAGGCGTAGGCGAAGGGGATGCCCATCGCGACGACCAGGCCCGCGCCGTTGTTGTCCAGCCCGCCGAAGCCGTAGCGGTAGATGTCGAGCCGGCCGTCGAAGATGTAGAGCGAGTTCACGTCCCAGGCGATGTACCCGATGGTCAGCAGGATCATCCGCCCGAGCATGTCGACCTGCCAGATGCTGTCGATCACGAGGCTGGCGACGATCGCGACGATCGCGATCTTCCCGAACTCCACGCCCCATTCCTGGGCGACGCCCGGGTCGACGGCGTTGAGGATGCTCAGCAGCACGAGCAGCGAGTAGACGATGAGGGTGACCGCGACGCCGTTGAGCCGCCCGCGGATCGCGACCGTCGGGAGGTTGACGACCACGCCGATGAGCACCGCCCCGGCCGCCATGAGCGACCAGCGCCAGCCCTCGGGCAGGGCCCAGGCCCAGAGGTGCTGCGGGCGGAGGACCGCCAAGCCGTAGTAGAGGAGCAGGCCCCAGAAGACGTGGTGGAACGCGCCGACGGTCCCCATGGCCATGATCACCAGCATGAAGATGAATTGTTTCATGGCGTGATGTCCGGAAGCGGTCTGGGAACTGTCTGGGTGCGGAGGGGGCCTCAGCCCGCGCGGCGCGTCGGAGCCAGGGGAAGCGGGAA
Source organism: Planctomycetota bacterium (assembly GCA_026386955.1). Classification (GTDB taxonomy): domain Bacteria; phylum Planctomycetota; class Phycisphaerae; order Phycisphaerales; family Phycisphaeraceae; genus JAPLMQ01. The sequence goes on along the minus strand of JAPLMQ010000152.1, from coordinate 4,093 downwards.
AGTCCGCGTGTTTTCACGGTTGCGGTCGAGGACGCGCGACACGGCGTCGGCCGCCTCGCGGGGCGCCACGGCGTCGATGCAGGCGTTGGCGTGGTCGCAGCGGCGCTTGTAGCAGGGGCCGCAGGCGACGGAGGCGACGAGCTTCTCGCCGCGCCCGAAGAGGTCGATCTCCTGTTCGCAGGTCGGCCCGAAGAAGGCGACGACGCTCTTGCCCCGGGCGATCGCGGCGTGCATCGCCATGGTGTCGCCCGAGAAGAGGACGTCGCAGGCGTCGACCACAGCCACGAACGCGCCCTCGCGGTGGTCGGTCCCGGCGTCGAAAACATCATGGTTTGAGCCGTCGCGCGAGAGGTCGGCCAGGATCGCGTCGACCGCCGGCCGCTCGTCGGGCCCGCCCAGCAGCAGCATCTGCAGCCCGGGCTGGTCGGCGCGGATCAGGCGGATCGTCTCCGCGACGCGCTCCGCGGGCCACATCTTGTTCGCGAAGACCTTGCCCGCGCCGACGTTCACGCCCAGCGTGGTGCGGCTCTCGTCCCAGCCGGCCGCGGCCAGGCGCTCGCGCACCGCCAGGCGGTCCTGCGGATTCACCTCAAGCTCGTAGCGCTGGCCGTGGTAGTCCCAGCCCAGCGCGCCGTAGACCAGGCGCGGATAGCTCGACTGGTTCCGGCGGAATTTCATCTCGTCGCTCAGGCCCAGGGCGAAGAAGTCCTCGGCCTGGGGGTTGAGCGGAATGGGATTGCCGAACGGGCTCAGGCCCACGCCCAGCTTGACGTCGGCGTGGATCGCCATCGCCAAGGCGCAAGGCTCGGCCTCCTTGTCGAGGCTGATGAGCAGGTCGAAGCGCTCCTGCATGAGGACGTGGCTGTTCACCGCGTCGAAGGGCAGCACGCGGTCGATCCCCGGCTGCCCCTGCAGCATGCGCACGCCGTTGGTCAGGCTGACCCAGGTGACTTGGGCGTTGGGGTATCGCCGGCGGAGTTCGGGGAGGATGCAGAGCGTGCGGACGACGTCGCCCAGGGCGCCGAGCTTGATGACGCAGACGCGCTGGGCGAAGGGCTGATAATGCGTGCAACCGCGGCAGACCCGGTTGTGTTGGCAGGGCTTGTCGCCGCGGTAGAGCCGGCAGTCGGGGGCGACGAGCGAGGTAGGCGGGGCGACGGGCTGATCTGATTCAGATCCCGACCCCGACGCGCGGAAAACCGGCGCAGCGGGGCGCGAGACGATGGCCTTGGGTTGGTTTGCCGTGTTGCGACTCATCAGGCCGACCTTTATCGGACGCCAGGGGTCGTCGGGGACCCGTCGGCAACGTTCCGGCCCGGCGGCGCACAAGGCGCCCCGTCGGCACGGCCCGCATATCCGTTAACGTCGGCATGATCGGCACGAGGCTTAAGCGCCTCGCGGTCATCCATGTCGCAGGCGGTGGGATTCAGCGGCGAAAGGTTCTTGTGGGCTCTAGCGGGCACGTCAGGAAACGAAGGGGATGGGGAGGCCGTCGCACGTCACGGCGCTGCATACCACGTTCAACGGCTTGAGGAACAGGAACTCCATCGCGACGAGGCAGCCTGCCGAGTCCAACATCACGTCCAGGGCCATGATCGTGGGGGAACCTTCGTCCGGACAGATCATGCCGGGGGTTGCGGACAACGTCGGAAACACGCGTTCAACTTCATCGCGGTTGCGTACGTCCGTTAACGCGACCAGCACGACGCGGTCGCTGCCGCTGTTCCACACATTGTCGAGGCGGATGCGAAGAAGCAGTGTGTCTCCATCGCCCCAATCGGCGGAGAGGAGACTGCCGTCATGAAAGACGATGGGAAGGGCCATGGCAGCCAGCGGCGCAAAGGCGTCAGCGCCTCGCCGCCGTCTCCGCGTTCTCGATGCAGATCTGCGAGATCGCGTCGCAGGCGTAGAGCACGTCCTGGTGGCTGAGGAACGGGCCGACGCTCAACCGGCTCATCCCGCCCAGCTCCTGCGTGCCGAAGGTGCGGTGGGCGAGCGGGGCGCAGTGCAGGCCGGAGCGGGTGAGCAGGCCGTAGCGGGACTCAAGCAGGTCGCTGAGGCTCTGCGGGTGGTCGAAGCCCTCGACGCGGACGGAGAAGACGCCGCAGCGCCCGCGGATGCCCTTGGGGCCGAAGAGGGTGAGCCCGGGCATGCCGGCCGAGTCGGTGAGGGCCTCGAGCATGACGCGGCAGAGGGCCTGCTCGTGCTTCCAGAGCGTCTCGACGCCTTGGTCGAGGATCCACTTCACGCCCTCCGAGAGGCCGATGATGCCGATGGCGTTGTGGCTGCCGGGCTCGAAGCGGTCGGGCATGAAGTCGGGCTGGGTGTCGAGGTCGCTGGCCGAGCCGGTGCCGCCTTCGCGGACGGTGCGGAGGAGCTTCTCGACGCCGGGGCGGATGTAGAGGCCGCCGGTGCCGAGCGGGCCGAGGAGCCCCTTGTGGCCGGGGAAGGCCAGGAGGTCGATGCAGTCCTGCTGGACGTCGATGGGGACGTGGCCGAGGGTCTGGGCGGCGTCGACCAGGAAGGTGCAGCCGTGGGCGCGGACGAGCCGGCCGATCTCGGCGATGGGCTGGAGCGAGCCGGTGACGTTCGAGCCGTGGATGATGGCGACGAGGCGAGTGTTGGGTCGGAGGGCCTTGCGGATGTCGTCGGGGGCGACGATGCCGGTCTGCGGGTCGCACTCGACGCGCGTCTGCTCGACGCCGAGCGAGTCGGCCAGGGCGTTGAGCGGGCGGAGGACGGAGTTGTGGTCCATCCAGGTGGTGACGACATGGTCGCCGGAGCGGAGCAGGCCGCGGATGGCGAGGTTGAGGGCGTCGGTGGTGTTGAGGGTGAAGACGACGTGGCGCGGGTCCTGCCCGTGGATGAGCTGGTTGATGCGCTCGCGGCACTGGAACATCAGCCGCCCGGCCTCGCGGGCCTCGGCATAGGCGCCGCGCCCGGGGCTGGCGCCGAGCTCGGTGGCGAAGCGGGCCATGGCCTCATGGACCGCGGGCGGCTTGGGGAAGCTGGTGGCGGCGTTGTCGAAATAAACGCGGCGAGGGGCGGTCACGAAGAGGCTCCGTTCCGGGGGGCCGGGGGCGAGGGCCCGGACGCGGCATTGTAGATGGGATCGGGGAGGCGAGAAAGTAGAGAGGAGAGAGGAGATGGTGCGGCGCGGACAGGAGCGCTCAAACCGCATCCCCAAAGCCCAGGCACTGCGGTGCCTGGGTTTTCGCCTTCAATCGTCCGACGGGGACGTCGCTGTCGTCGGCGCGTCGACCTTTCCGAGATGCTCCCGTAGCCGCGCAATCTCCGCGGGGAGTTCCTTGGGCTGCTCCGCAGGCGGCACGTTCTGCGAGAGATGCTCGAGGATCGCCAATGCGTTTTTGGGTCTGTTGTCCGCCTCGAGGCGGGCTGCGACGTCGAGGTAATGGCGGATGACCGCGGGCGGGAATCGGCGCGCTTCGGCGGGAGGGGCGGGAACGGGGATGATTGTGGCAGCGGGAGGCATCGGCACGATGAATGCCCGCGGCGCCGGCGGCGGCGCCGAACGAACCATCCGCAGCACGAGGAGCGGGAGAACCCCCCCCCCCGCGAGGATCAACGTCACGATGAGAAACAGGCGTTTCGGCGACGGCGCCGCGGGCGCCAACGCCGACGTCGCGATGCCCACCTCGCGCAGGTCGGCCCCGCACTCGGGACAGTTCAGCGCCGTGATCCCGCGCACGAGGTAGCCGCATTTCCCGCAGGCCCCGCCGTCCTTCGCCGCGGGCGATTGGTGAACCCGCCTGCGCGCGGCGAAGACCACGAAGAAGACGAAGAAGACGAAGAAGGCGAAGACGAGGAAGAGCATCAAGATCGGCATGGGCGGGCCTTGGCGAAGTCCCGGAGAGATGCGGTCGTGACCTGCCCCCGTTTTATGGTCCACCCGATATGAGAGTCGGCGTCTGATCCTTGCGTGTGCCCGTGTGGTGGAAGGAGGGCGAGTACTCTCGCCCGACTGGAACCGCACGGGCACACGTCGCCGCGTACGCCGCCGGGGTCTGGTACCCCAGCGATGAATGCGGCCGGCGGTGGTTGTACTCCAGCCGCCATTGCGTCGCCAGCACCT